>NZ_JBHSFK010000002.1:0-488495 GCF_042653945.1 Streptomyces vulcanius
TGTTCTACTTCAAAGGAACCTCATCCCCGGCTATCACTGCCGTGGGACGGGGTATCAACATATCTGGCGTTGATTTTTGGCACGCTGTTGAGTTCTCAAGGAACGGACGCTTCCTTTGTACTCACCCGAGACACTCTCAGGCTTTCCTCCGGGCGCTTCCCTTCGGTCTTGCGTTTCCGACTCTATCAGACCGTTTCCCGATCCGATTTCCTCGGTGCTTTCCAGGTTCCCGCGCTATTCGCTGCGCGGTTTCCCTTTCCGGCGGTTCCGACTTTATCAGAAGTTCCAGGCCGATCTGACCGGCCATTCGTTTTCCGATTCATCGGGAGGGGGCTTCTGCGGAAGAAGTGTTCCGCGAGGCCGATAGATTTTCATCGTCGCCGACTCGACTACACCGAGTTCCAGGCAACTGTTCAAATCTACCTCCCCACGTGCGCCGTGTCAACGGCTCTTGCGGGGCGAAGAGGAGACTAGCAGTTCACCGGACGCATCCGCACATCAGGCGGCTGTGGGCACCGTGGCGCTTCGTTCGGCCGCCTCGACATCGCCCGTGTCACCGGCGCGAGCGGCTCTGCCGCCGAGGACATAGACGTATGCGAGGAAGGCCAGTTCGGCGGTGACGCCGATGGTGATGCGGGCCCAGGTGGGCAGGCCCGAAGGAGTGACGAAGCCTTCGATGGCGCCGGAGACGAAGAGGACCAAGGCCAGGCCGATCGCCATGCCGACCGCGGCTCGGCCCTCTTCCGCCAGAGCGGTGCGCCGTGAGCGCGGGCCGGGGTCAATGACGGTCCAGCCGAGGCGGAGGCCTGTGCCGGCGGCGACGAAGACCGCGGTGAGCTCGAGCAGCCCGTGCGGGAGGACCAGCCCCAGGAAGGTGTCGAGGCGGCCGGCCGAGGACATGAGGCCGGCGCCAATGCCGAGGTTGAGCATGTTCTGGAAGAGGATCCAGAGCACCGGAAGGCCGAGGAAGACACCCAGAACCAGGCACATCGCGGCGGCCTGGGCGTTGTTCGTCCAGACCTGGGCGGCGAACGCGGCGGCCGGGTGGCTGGAGTAGTACGTCTCGTACTGACCACCGGGACGGGTCAGCTCGCGCAGTTCGTCGGGGGCCGCTATGGAGGACTGGACTTCCGGGTGGGTGCCGATCCACCAGCCCAGGAGAGCGGCGACGGCGGTGGAGAGCAGGGCGGTGGGAATCCACCAGTGTCGCGAGCGGTAGACCGCCGCGGGGAAGGCCTGGGTGAGGAACCGGGTGACATCGCGCCAGGAGGCGCGGCGGGTCCCGGTGACGGCGCTACGCGCGCGTGCCACGAGTTGGCTGAGCCGACCGGTGAGCTGGGGGTCGGGTGCGCTGGACTGGATCAGGGAGAGATGGGTGGCGGTGCGCTGGTAGAGGGTGACGAGTTCGTCGGCCTCGGCTCCGGTGAGGCTGCGCCTGCGACGCAGGAGGGCGTCGAGGCGGTCCCATTCGGCCCGGTGGGCGGTGACGAAGACGTCGAGGTCCATCGGTGTGCCTGCTCCTCGGCTGTTCGTCGGCTGCCGGTGGTGGGTGTCAGCTTGTCGTACCGCGGCGCGATGTGCCCTCAGCTTGGCAGACTGGCCGTTCAAGGGGCAGGTCGGGGAAGGGGCCACGGGCGTGAGTGAGCTGGTGACGGGTGAGGCGGTGGCGCTGGAGTTGCAGCCCGCCAAGCTGCCGAGCAGGGCGCTGGCCGCGTTGCTGGATCTTGTGGTGGTCGTGGTCGCCTATGTCGTGGTGAGTCTCGTTCTGCTTGCGGCGACGGCGTCCATGGACGAGGCGGCGCGGGTCGCGGTGTCGATCGCGACGTTTCTGCTGGTGCTGGTGGGCGGGCCGATCGCGGTGGAGACGCTCAGCCAGGGGCGGTCGCTCGGGAAGCTGGCGTGCGGGCTGCGGGTGGTGCGGGACGACGGCGGGCCGATCCGGTTCCGGCATGCGCTGGTGCGGGGTGCGCTCTGGGTGGTCGAGATTCTGCTGACGTTCGGGGTGGTGGCGTGTGTCGCCTCGCTCGTGTCGGCGCGGGGGCGTCGGCTCGGTGATGTCTTCGCCGGGACGCTGGTCGTCCGGGAGCGGGTGCCGGTGGCGCGGGGCGGTTTTCTGCCGCCGCCTCCGCCGTGGTTGGCGGGCCGGTTCCAGGAGCTGGATCTGTCGGCGGTGCCGGACGGGTTGTGGCTGGCCGTGCGGCAGTACCTGGGGCGGATGAGTCAGCTGGAGCCGCAGGTGGGCTGGGCGATGGCGGGGCGGCTGGCCGGTGATCTCGCGGAGCGGACGGGCGTTCCGGTGCCGCCGGGGGTGCCGCCGGCCGCGTATCTGGCGGCGGTGGTGCAGGAGCGGCAGGTCCGGGAGGCACGACGGGCTTTCGGCAACGGACCGCAGGCTCCGGTGCAGTTTCCGCCGCCGACGCCGTTCGCGCCGCCGATACCCGTTGCTCCGTCCACACCTTTTGCACCGCCGGCGACCGTGGGCCCGTCGACGCCGGTGGCTCCGACCGTTCCTGTGGCGCCTACGGCTCCATCTGGGCCGTCGGTCTCCTACGGTCCTGCGCCCGAGGGTGATCGGGCCGAGGGCGACCCGGCTGCGGGGCGGGGCACCGGGTTCGTGCCACCGGCCTAGCCCTGGCCGGGGAGCGGGTCAGGTGAAGGCCGACGGGGGTGATTCGAGGTCCTCGAGCTCGATTCCGGGGGCCGCGAGGACCACGTCTCCGGCGATGTGCACGGCGTGCTGTTCGCCGGTGTCCAGGGCTGTGACCTGGTATTCGTCCACGGTCAGGGGGGCGTTGTCAGTGGCGTGTGCTTCTCTTTTCACCAGGGCCCAGGACTGGTCGACGGTGCGTGGGGCGAGGACCGGATCGGTGAAGGCGACGAGGCGTACGCGGGTCGCGGACGAGGAGGGGGTGAGGCGCAGGAGACGGGTGATGGCGATGAGGAACGCGGGGGATGTGCCGGTGAAGGCGTGGGCGGGGACATTGCCTTCGTTGGCTTCGGTGCCGGTGGGGTCGGTGCGGACCCAGGTGACGCCGTCGAGGGCCGCGCCGCGTACCTGCCAGCTGTGCGCGTGGAGTTCGAGGCGGATGGGGCGGCCGAGGTCGTCGAGAGTGAGGTCGACGGAGCCGGTGTGATCGCCCGCTGGGGTGGTGAGCTGGGAGACGTAGCGCCAGCCGGAGGGGCCTGGGGCGCACTGGAAGTGCTCGTGTGCGAGGGGGGTGTGATCGTGCGGATCGTGGAGCGAATAACGGCCGCGGGGCATGAGGGTCCTGAGGGCTGACGGGCCTGGTCGGAGCGGTGCGGCGGTGCCGCGGTCCGGCCGTGGGGCCGAAGGGGCAGGCCCCCGACACGGGGGTGCGGGGGCCTGTCTCTGAGGTTCTTCCGGCTACGGGCTGGCTGCCTGCTGGGTGCAGGGCTCAGTAGCGGTAGTGGTCCGCCTTGTACGGGCCGTCGACGTCGACGCCGATGTACGAGGCCTGCTCGGGGCGGAGGGTCGTCAGCTTGACGCCGAGGGCGTCCAGGTGGAGGCGGGCGACCTTCTCGTCCAGGTACTTGGGCAGGGTGTAGACGCCGGTCGGGTACTCGGACTGCTTGGTGAACAGCTCGATCTGGGCCAGGGTCTGGTCCGCGAAGGAGTTGGACATCACGAACGAGGGGTGGCCGGTGGCGTTGCCCAGGTTCAGCAGGCGGCCCTCGGAGAGGACGATGAGGACCTTGCCGTCGGGGAAGGTCCAGGTGTGGACCTGCGGCTTGACCTCGTCCTTGACGATGCCGGGGAGCTTGGCGAGGCCGGCCATGTCGATCTCGTTGTCGAAGTGGCCGATGTTGCCGACGATGGCCTGGTGCTTCATCTTGGCCATGTCCGAGGCCATGATGATGTCCTTGTTGCCGGTGGTGGTGATGAAGATGTCGGCCTTGTCGACGACCTCGTCGAGGGTCGTGACCTGGAAGCCGTCCATCGCCGCCTGCAGCGCGCAGATCGGGTCGATCTCGGTGATGATCACGCGGGCGCCCTGGCCGCGCAGGGACTCCGCGCAGCCCTTGCCCACGTCGCCGTAGCCGAAGACGACGGCGGTCTTGCCGCCGATGAGGACGTCGGTGGCGCGGTTGATGCCGTCGATCAGGGAGTGGCGGCAGCCGTACTTGTTGTCGAACTTCGACTTGGTGACGGCGTCGTTGACGTTGATGGCCGGGAAGAGGAGGACGCCGTCGCGCTGCATCTCGTACAGGCGGTGGACGCCGGTGGTGGTCTCCTCGGTGACGCCGCGGATCTCGGACGCCAGCTGGGTCCACTTCTGCGGGGACTCGGCGACGGTGCGGGTGAGGAGTTCGAGGACGACGCGGTGCTCGTCGGACTCGGCGGTGTCGGGCGAGGGGACCTTGCCGTCCTTCTCGTACTCGACGCCCTTGTGGACGAGCATGGTGGCGTCACCGCCGTCGTCGAGGATCATGTTGGGGCCGCCGGTGGGACTGTCCGGCCAGGTCAGGGCCTGCTCGGTGCACCACCAGTACTCCTCGAGGGTCTCGCCCTTCCAGGCGAAGACCGGGATGCCCTGGGGGGTGTCCACCGTGCCTTCGGGGCCGACGGCGATGGCGGCGGCCGCGTGGTCCTGGGTGGAGAAGATGTTGCAGGAGGCCCAGCGGACCTGGGCGCCGAGGGCGGCCAGGGTCTCGATGAGGACGGCGGTCTGCACGGTCATGTGCAGGGAGCCGGTGACGCGGGCGCCGGCGAGGGGCTGGGCCTCGGCGTACTCCTTGCGGATCGCCATGAGGCCGGGCATCTCGTGCTCGGCGAGAGTGATCTCCTTGCGGCCGAAGGCGGCCAGGGAGAGGTCGGCGACCTTGAAGTCCTGTCGGTTGTCGACAGTCGTCATGGTGTGCTGCTCCTCGGGGTTGGGTTCGAGGTCCGGATACGGCTGGTCTGCGCGGCGGCGGACACAGGGGTGCCCATTAGGGGACACAGGCATGCCCGCGTGCGCGCAGCGCAGTCCGTCGGAGGCCCTCTCTCCCTCGGCCGGTCCGTGTGTGGACCGCCCGACCGCCATCAGCAGCGACGTCTGGCTCGTCTCCAAGCTACACCGGTGGCGGCGGGCGGCCCCAGTCCACAAGCGATCGGATCACGCCGATCACGGACCGTGAGGGGCGGGGTCAGTGGTCGGCGGGGGGCTGGGCCGGGCCGCCGGGGGCTGCGTCGGGGTCGGCGCCCTTGGCGGCTTCGGTGGCGCTGTAGATGTCGGGTTCGAGGTAGATGACGCGGGCGATGGGGACGGCTTCGCGGATGCGGGCCTCGGCGGCGTTGATGGCGGTGGCGACTTCGGTGGCGGTGTCGTCGTGCCGGACGGCGATCTTGGCGGCGACCAGGAGTTCTTCGGGGCCGAGGTGGAGGGTGCGCATGTGGATGATGCCGGTGACGGTGTCGCCGTCGACGATGGCGGCCTCGATCTTCTCGATGTCTTCGAGTCCGGCGGCCTCGCCGAGGAGGAGGGATTTGGTCTCGGCGGCGAGGACGAGGGCGATGAGGACGAGGAGGACACCGATGCAGACGGTGCCGATGCCGTCCCAGATGCCGTCGCCGGTGAGCAGGGCGATGCCGACGCCGCCGAGGGCGAGGATCAGGCCGATGAGGGCGCCGAAGTCCTCCAGGAGGACGACGGGCAGTTCGGGGGCCTTGGCGCGGCGGATGAACTGCGACCAGGAGAGCTTGCCGCGGAGTTCGTTGGACTCCTTGATGGCGGTGCGGAAGGAGAAGCTCTCGGCGATGATCGCGAAGATCAGGACGCCGACGGGCCAGTACCAGTGCTCGATCTCGTGCGGGTGCTTGATCTTCTCGTAGCCCTCGTAGATGGCGAACATGCCGCCGACGGAGAAGAGCACGATGGAGACGAGGAAGGCGTAGATGTAGCGCTCGCGGCCGTAGCCGAAGGGGTGTTGGGGGGTGGCTTCGCGCTGGGCCTTCTTGCCGCCGATGAGCAGGAGTGCCTGGTTGCCGGAGTCTGCGAGCGAGTGCACGCCTTCGGCGAGCATGGAGGACGAGCCGCTGAAGGCGAACGCCACGAACTTGGATACCGCGATCGCGAGGTTGGCGCCGAGTGCCGCCACGATCGCCCTGGTGCCGCCTGACGCGCTCATGAGTTCGCGTTGTCCCTTCGCCTTCGTTTGTCCGGTTCGCCGACCGGGTCTTTGCCCGGGCTTTGCCGGTGGGCCATTCTTACAGCCCGCCGGGGCGTCGCCGTGTCAGGTGTCCACAAGCCCGGTCAGACAATCACAGTGGCGCGGAAGAGAGTTCCCTCACCGGAGACCTCGGCCTTCTCTCCGGCCGGGACGAAGACCGACTGGCCGGGTGTCAGTTCGTGTTCCCCGGCGCGGACCGTGCCGGCCGTGCAGAGCAGGATCTGCGGGGTGGCGCGCGTCAGGTCGCGGGCGTCGCCGTCTTCGGGGAGGACGTACCGGGACAGGCGGAACTCGTCGATCGGGGTGTCGTAGAGCTCTTCGCCGTCGGGGGAGGCCTCCGGGCGCAGGACGCCGGGGTCGCCGGACGCGAAGCGGACGACGCGCAGGAGTTCGGGGACGTCGACGTGCTTGGGGGTGAGGCCGCAGCGCAGGACGTTGTCGGAGTTGGCCATGATCTCGACGCCGAGGCCGCTGAGGTAGGCGTGCGGGATGCCGGCGCCGAGGAACAGGGCTTCGCCGGGCTGGAGCCGTACGTGGTTGAGGAGCATGGCGGCGATGACGCCGGGGTCGCCGGGGTAGTGGTGGGCGATGCCGGCGTAGGGGGCGTAGTCGCCGCCGAGGCGGTCGCAGGCGGCGGTCGCGGCGGCGACCGTGTGGGCCATGTCCTCGGGGTCGGCGGTGAGGATCGCGGTGAGGACCTCGCGCAGGGCCGCCTCCTCGGGGTGGGCGTGCAGGAGGTCGACGTACGGCTTGAGGGAGTCGACGCCGAGGGCGTCGAGGAGGCCGGCGGCCCGCAGCGGGTCGCGGAAGCCGCACAGGCCGTCGAACTCGGTGAGGGCGCAGATGAGTTCGGGCTTGTGGTTGGCGTCCTTGTAGTTGCGGTGCGGGGCGTCGACGGGGATGCCGCGGCGCTCCTCGTCGGCGTAGCCCTCCTTGGCCTGTTCGAGGTCGGGGTGGACCTGGAGGGAGAGGGGGGCGCCGGCGGCGAGGAGTTTGAGGAGGAAGGGGAGGCGGGGGCCGAACCTGGCGACGGTCGCCGCGCCGAGTTCCTGCTGCGGGTGGGCTTCGACGACCTCGACGAGGGTGCCCCGGGGGGTGTGCGAGGGGGCGCCCGGGTGGGCGCCCATCCACATCTCCGCCTGCGGTTCGCCGGTCGGCTCGGTGCCGAGCAGGTGCGGGATCGCGGTGGGGGAACCCCAGGCGTAGGGGCGGATGGTGTTGTCGAGGCGGTCCATCGGTTCTGTGCCTGCCTGTCTATCCGTCTGTCTGTCTGTCGTGCGGGGGTGTCTGGCGGGGGTCGTGGGCCCTGATGGGTCGCTGTCGGTCCCTACATCAGGCCTGTGAGGCGAGCGCCAGGTAAACGGCGGCGAAATCGGTGGTGGCGATCAGTTCGGCGAGGGTGACGAGTTCGTCGCCGTCCTCGGGTTCGAGTTCGCTGATCGGGGTGTCGTGGCTGAGGGCCAGGTCGCGGGCGGCCGGGGCGGCGGTGAGGCCGCCGATCGGGCGGTCGCGCAGCAGCACCACGCGCGCGTGCAGGGCGGGGGCTTCCTCCACGCGGTCGCGGAAGAAGTCGTCCGGGTCGGCGCTGGCGGCGAGGGGACCGGCGAGCAGGGCGCTGTGTTCGACGAGGGCCTCGGGGAGTTCGGCGACGACGGCGGGGCGGCCGGCGAGTTCGGCGAGGGCGGCGGCGAAGCGGCGGCCGGCGGGGCCGGCGGAGGTGCCCTCGGTCCAGATCACCGGGAGGGAGTCGGCGAGTTCGCCGGCCAGGGTCTTGGCCGGGTTGCTGTACGTCGCGATGGCGGGGCCGCAGCGTTGCGCGACCTGGTCGAGGCGGTCGGCGACCTTCTCGATCGCCTCGGGCGGGGCGGAGAGCAGCGCGATGCGGTCGAGGAGTGCGAGGAGGGGCGTCAGGAGGGCCCAGAGGACACCGGGGGCGGAGGCCGCGACGGGGGGCTGCTCGTCCTGTTCGTACGGGGCTGTCGCCAGGGGTACGAAGAGGCCGTGCGCGGCGTCGGCCGCCTCGGTGAGGGGGGTGCGGGCCGGTGCTACGGCGACGACGGAGCAGCCTCGGCGGTAGGCCTGCTCGGCGAGGAGGGAGAGGCCGGGTTCGGTGCCGTCCGGGGTGGCGATCAGGAGGAGGTCCACTGAGCCGGCCCAGCCGGGGAGGTCCCAGCGCAGGGCGCCCGCGGCGGGGGCGACGCCGGTGGGGGCGAGGCGGATGACCGGGCAGGCGGCGCCGGCGAGGGTGCCGAGGAGGTCGGCGACGCAGGTGGCGGCGGCGCCGGGGCCCGCGATGAGGATCGCGCGGGGGCGGCCGTCCGGTTTGAGGTTCTGGACGCCGGCTTCGGTGGCGTGCCGGGCGGCGGTGCGGACTCGGGCGCCGGCTTCGGCCGCGCCGCGCAGGAGGGCTCGGTGGTCGGCCTCGGCGAGGGCCTCCGGCGTGTCCAGCAGCGAGTCGTCGAGCATGGGGGCAGTCTCCGATCGCCGGGGTTCGGTTGTGCGGGTGCCGTTGGGGTGGGTGTGGGCTGGGGGTGGGGGCGGTTGCTCCCTGTTACGCGGGGCGGCGGGCCTCGTCGACGAGGAGGACGGGGATGCCGTCGCGGACCGGGTATGCCAGACCGCAGTCCTGACCTGTGCAGATCAGCTCGGTGTCCTGCTCCTTGAGGGGGGCGTGGCAGGCCGGGCAGGCGAGGATCTCCAGGAGGCCGGCTTCGAGCGGCATGAGGGGTCCCTTCGGGGTGGGCGGGTGTGCGGATGTGCCTGGTCAGGGTACCGCTGGTGGGGGTGGGGGTGGTGGGGTTCGCCCCCGCCGCCCTTACCCGGTCCCATGCCCAGGGTTCCGCCCCTTCGACCCCGACAGGGGCTCCGCCCCTGGACCCCGGCCTTCGCCCACCCATCACCCGACTCGGTCGGCCGGAAAGCAACCCCGGGGCTCCGCACCCGCCCCCGGCACCTCGGCCGGCCAGGAGGTGGCCGTCCCCTCTGGGCCCGCCCCGCCCCCGGCAACTCGGTCGACCAGAAGGTGGCCGTCCCCCTTGGCTCCGCCCCGCGCCCTGTGGGGGTGTGGGCCGGGGCGAGGGGGGTTTGTGGTGGTGGCTGTGGGAGGGGGGTCAGGAGCGGATGATGGTCAGGGCCTCGTCTTTGATCTTGTTCATGGTGGGTTCGTCGCGGGCTTCCGCGTTGAGGCGGAGGAGGGGTTCCGTGTTGGAGGGGCGGACGTTGAACCACCAGTCGGGGGCGGTGACGGTGAGGCCGTCGAGTTCGTCGAGGGTGATGTCGGGGCGGTCGGCGTAGGCGGCCTTGATGGCGGCGATGCGGCCGGCCTGGTCGGCGACGGTGGAGTTGATCTCGCCGGAGCCGGTGTAGCGGTTGTAGGCGGACAGCAGGGCGGAGAGGGGGGTCTGCTGGGTGCCGAGGGCGGCCAGGACGTGGAGGGCGGCGAGCATGCCCGTGTCGGCGTTCCAGAAGTCCTTGAAGTAGTAGTGGGCGGAGTGTTCGCCGCCGAAGATCGCGCCGGAGCGGGCCATCTCCGCCTTGATGAAGGAGTGGCCGACGCGGGTGCGGACGGGGGTGCCGCCGTTCTCCTTGACGACCTCGGGGACGGTCCAGGAGGTGATCAGGTTGTGGATGACGGTGCCGGAGCCGCCGTGGCGGGCCAGTTCGCGGGCGGCGACGAGGGCCGTGATCGCGGACGGGGAGACGGGGTCGCCCTGTTCGTCGACGACGAAGCAGCGGTCGGCGTCGCCGTCGAAGGCGAGGCCGAGGTCGGCGGACTCCTCGCGGACCCGCTTCTGCAGGTCGACGATGTTCGCCGGGTCGAGGGGGTTGGCCTCGTGGTTGGGGAAGGTGCCGTCCAGTTCGAAGTACATCGGGACGAGGGTCAGGGGCAGGCCCTCGAAGACCGTGGGGACCGTGTGGCCGCCCATGCCGTTGCCCGCGTCGACGACGACCTTCAGGGGGCGGATGGAGGTGAGGTCGACGAGGGAGCGGAGGTACGCCGCGTAATCCCTCAACGTGTCGGTGCGGGTGAGGGTTCCCCGTGCGGCGGCGCCTTCGGGGGCGCCCGACTTCATCCAGCCCTCCACCAGTTCGCGGATCTCCGCCAGGCCGGTGTCCTGGCCGACCGGGGCGGCGCCGGCGCGGCACAGCTTGATGCCGTTGTACTGGGCGGGGTTGTGCGAGGCGGTGAACATCGCGCCGGGCAGGTTCAGGGCGCCCGAGGCGTAGTAGAGCTGGTCGGTGGAGCACAGGCCGATCTCGGTGACGTCCACGCCGAGTGCGGCGGCGCCGCGGGCGAAGGCCGTGCTCAGGCCGGGCGAGGAGGGGCGCATGTCGTGGCCGACGACGATCGCCTCTGCGTCGGTCACCCGGGCGAAGGCCGCGCCGAACAGTTCGGCCAGGGATTCGTCCCACTGGTCCGGGACCACCCCGCGGATGTCGTACGCCTTCACGATCTGCGACAGATCAGCAGCCACTGCCCAACCTTCCTGAAGTCCTGTTCAGTCGCCACAAATAGTCGGCGAACCAGTCGGCACAAACTACCTGGATCGGTTCACCGCCTGCCGTGAGCCCACCCCGTGGACCCGTAGAAGTAACCTTGCGCGCCGCACCGCGGTCCTGCGACGCCGTTACGGCAGCATCCAGCCCAGGACCGGTGAACTCTGGGCGACCACGATCAGGCACATGACCAGCAGCAGGCCCACGCTCCACGGCAGCACCTTGCGCAGCAGGTCGCCCTCGCGGCCGGCGAGGCCGACGGCGGCGCAGGCGATGGTGAGGTTCTGCGGCGAGATCATCTTGCCGAGGACGCCGCCGGAGCTGTTCGCGGCGGCCAGCAGTTCGGGCGAGAGGCCCGACTCGCGGGCCGCGGTGACCTGGAGGGCGCCGAAGAGGGCGTTGGCGGAGGTGTCGGAGCCGGAGACGGCGACGCCGAACCAGCCCAGGACGGGTGACAGGAAGGCGAGGCCGGCGCCGGCCGCCGCCACGAGGTGGCCGATGGTCGCGACCTGTCCGGAGAGGTTCATGACGTACGCGAGAGCCAGGACGGACGTCACGGTCAGGATCGCGTGGCGCAGTTCATGGACGGTGGCGGCCCATTCCCTGAGTGCCACGCGTGCGTGGACGCCGAGTACGGCCGCCGTGGCCAGTCCGGCCAGCAGGACGAGGGTGCCGCCGGTCGAGGCGACGGGCCAGGTGAAGACGTTGCCGCCGACCGGTGCGCCGTCGGGGTCGACGACGTTCAGGAAGGGCCAGTCGTAGGTGCGGGTCGCGCGGGCCAGCCAGTCCTTGACGGCGGGGATCTGGGCCACGGAGAAGATCGCGACGATGAGCGCGTAGGGGGCGTAGGCGCGGACGATCTCGGGGCGCGGGTCCTGCTCGTCGAGTTCCTCGCTGCGCGCGCCGGTCAGTACGCGTGCGCGTACCGCGTCGGATGCGGGTACGCGCGTGTGCGGTACGGCGAGCAGAGCGGCGGCGCCGGCCAGGGAGGCGGCGATGTCGGCGAGTTGGGCGGAGAAGTAGTTGGCAGCGGCGAACTGGGCGGCGGCGAAGGCGACTCCGCAGGCAAGGGCGGGTACCCAGGTCTCGCGCAGGCCGCGGCGGCCGTCCACCAGGCCGACCAGGACGAGGGGGACGACGAGGGCGAGGAGTGGTGTCTGGCGGCCCACGACGGAGGCGACGGAGTCCAGGGGCAGGCCGGTGACCTGGGCGAGGGTGACGACGGGGGTGCCCATGGCGCCGAAGGCGACGGGCGCGGTGTTGGCGACGAGTGCGACGACGGCCGCGCGGACGGGGTCGAAGCCGAGGGCGACGAGCATGACGGAGCAGATGGCCACCGGGGCGCCGAATCCGGCGAGGGCCTCCAGGAGGGCGCCGAAGCAGAAGGCGATGACGAGGGCCTGGATGCGCGGGTCGTCGGAGAGCCGCCCGAAGGAGCGGCGCAGGATGTCGAAGTGGCGGGTGCGGACGGTCATCCGGTACACCCACAGGGCGTTGACGACGATCCACAGGATGGGGAAGAGCCCGAAGGCGGCGCCCTGGGCGGCGCTGGAGAGGGTCTGGCCGACGGGCATCGAGTAGGCGAAGCAGGCGACCAGAACGGCTGTCAGAAGGCCTGCCAGGCCCGCGAGATGGGCTTTGAGCCGCAGGCCGCCGAGCAGGATCAGGACGGTCAGCAGCGGGAGGGCCGCGACGAGGGCGGACAGGGTGAGCGAGTCGGCGACGGGTTCGAGTTCCTGGACGTACACGGGCGCCCCCGGTTTCGGTCAGGATTCCGCTCACGTTTCCGTGATGCGGAAAGCGTTTTCTCGTTCCTCACCGAACCGAATGGTCGTGTCCGCGACAACAGTGCGTCAATGGGTGTGCGGCAGACCGTTGGAAGAAGGACGCTCAGTTGTCCGGGGAGCGCAGTACCCGCAGATGGCCGCGGCGGGCGACCTCCATCGGGTCCGCCCCACGGCCGCCGCCACCGGCCTGGGCCCTGCGCTCCTGCGGGCGGGCCGCCTCACGGACGGCGTTGGCAAGCGCTTCCAGATCGTCGCCGCTGGGCCGCGCGGGAGCCGAGCTGTCCAGCAGCCGGACGACCTCCCAGCCGCGCGGGGCGGTGAGGCGTTCGGAGTGCTCTGCGCACAGGTCGTAGCAGTGGGGTTCGGCGTAGGTGGCGAGCGGGCCGAGGACCGCGGTCGAGTCGGCGTAGACGTACGTCAGCGTTGCGACGGCGGGTCGGCCGCAGGCAGTTCGCGAACAGCGACGTACAGGGCTCACGACGTTGGACGGTACCGCACTCTTGAGCGGGCCGCGACGACTCTCCACCAGGTCACTCCACCGTGTCGTGTTGTGCAACGCCCCACAAGTCTCTCCAGTCATACCTCGCTGACCTGCACGAACACCAGCCCTTAACGACATGGGGACGGACACCCCCGGTCGCCAGTCGATACAAACGGCATCAATTGCCGTGAGTTCACCGCTCTGGGAGAGATACGGATTCGAGCCCAACCTTGGCTGGAATGGTCATCCCGCGACATGGGGTGCGGGGCGGGCCTGCGGTGTCCGGGATGCCGCGTGGGGGCCGGGCGCCCGGTGGCGGCGGGGTCTACGCTTCAGTAGTGATGGACAACCCCGTACCGCCCCGCGCCACCGGCCCCGGGCCCCGTCGCCGTGATCGCCACGGCAGGGGCATGCGGGGACCGATCGCGCCCCCTCAGGTGCCGTTGGCGGCGAGCCGCGCCGACGCGTTCGCCGATCTGGTGCAGGACTCCGTGGAGCGGCTGGAGCGGCGGTGGCCGCAGCTGGCCGACATCGACTTCATGGTCCTCGAGGTGCCGCGGCCTGCCGCGGCCGGGGAGCCGTGGAACGACGAGGCGGTGCCGCTCGGCGGGACGATTCCCGCGCGCGAGGGACGGCGGGCGCGGGTGGTCGTCTACCGGCGGCCGGTCGAGATCCGCACCAAGGGGCGCGACGAACGGGCCGCGCTGGTGCACGAGGTGGTCGTGGAGCAGGTGGCGGAGCTGCTGGGGCTGACCCCGGAGACGGTGGATCCGCGCTACGGCGAGGACTGACCACCGCCCCGGTCGCGGCTACTTCTGCAGCACCGTCATGTCCTCGTCCGTCTCCGGGACGGCCACCGTGCCCCGGTCGTCCGGCAGGGTCTGGATCGTGAAGCCCGAGATGCCCTCCTCGGTCGCCGCCAGGGTGCGGGCGGCGTACACCGGGGTGTCCGTGAGGGGCTCCACCGTCAGGGCGTAGGTGCCCTTCAGGCCTGCGGGGACGGGGAGTTCGACGTCCTGGGTGGTACCCGACCTGACCGTGTACGTCTTGGACGCGGCCGTGCCGCCTCCGCTGCCCGCGGACGCGGTGACCTTCACCTTGGCGGTGCCCTTCGGGGCGGTCAGGGAGAGGGTGGTGCCCTTGGCGGTGTTGCCGACGGCGGACGCGCGCGTGCCGACGGGCGCTGAGGCGGGGATGAACGCCGACTCCTGGGCGTCGCCCTTGCCCCGCAGGACCCGTACGGCCGCGACGATCGGCACCGACGGACCCGACGGCGTCAGGACCAGCGAACCCGCCTCCCCGCGCGTGACGTCGCCCAGGTCGACGGCGGTCGTCATACCGGCCTTGACGTGCAGCGTCTCCTGCCCGGCCGGGGTGATCAGACCGGTGGGCGAGGCGAGTTGGACCTTCAGGTCGGCGTCGGCGTCACCGGGCGCGTAGGCGATCAGACGGACGGCCGTGGCGTCCTTGGGGATACCGGGGACGACCAGGCTGCCCGCCGGGTCGGTGGCGGCGGCCAGCCAGTCCCCGCCGAGCTTGTCGTCCAGGGCCTGCACGGCGGCGCCGACCCGGCCGCTGCGCACGTTGACGTGGACGGTGAGGTCGTCCTGCTTCTCGTCGGTGAGCGTGGACAGCAGGATCGGCGCGCTGGACAGCGGCGGGACCGTGATGCCCTCCCCCGCCGTGCTCTTCACGGCGCCGTCCTTGCCGTAGAGCTCGAGGTCGACGACGGCCGCGGAGTCGTCCGGGTTGGTGAGGTGGACGTAGTCGGTGCGGTCGGCGGCCGTGCTGACGCCGGGGAACCAGAACTCGGTGTCCGCACCGGTGCAGGTGACGCCCTGCAGGCCGCGCCCGCTGCCGGCGGCGACCTCCGTGGTCTCCTGAACGGTCCAGCCGGGGGCGTACTTCCCCTCGGCGGTGCCGATGAGGGCGGGCGACTCGCCGCCCGAGGTGTCGCCGGTGGCGGGCGTGCCGGGCGCCTTGGGCGTGAGGACCGGCTTCTCGGTCTTCTTCTTGTCGCCCTTGCCGCTCTTGGCGCCGTCCGCGTCCGCCGACTCCGCGGTGGCGGCGGCCAGTTCGGCCGAGCCGTCGCCGCCCGTGCCCTTGGTGACGGGCGTGAACGACGTGTACGAGGTGTCGGCGATGTCGGAGGTGCTGGGTGCCGGGCAGACCAGGCTGGTGCGTTCCACGGGCAGTACGGCGGCCGTCCTGGCGGTGCTGACGGGCGCGGTGGGCTCGTTGAGCGTGGCGAACCCGGTGACGGCGGCGAGCGCGGCCGTGCCGGCGATCAGGGACAGGGTGGTGCGGTTCACTGCTGGCTCCCGTCGGGGCGCTCGCTGCCGGTGCCTTGAGGGTGCCCGCCCTGGTCGTAGGCGGGGTCGTACGCGGGGTCGTAGCCCGGGTTGTTGCCCTGGTTGCCCTGGTTTCCGTAAGACTGGTCGTAGCCGTACGACTGGTCGTACGGGGCCTGCTGCGCCTGGCCGTCGTAGGCGTACGGGTCGTACTGGCCGGCCTGGTAGGGGTCGTAGGTCTGCTGGTCGTAGCCGCCCGCCGGGTACTGCTGGGCGCCCTGGTACTGCTCGCCCGCGTACCCGCCGTACTCGGCGCCCGCGTAGGTCGGCTGGTCCCACTCGCCGTAGGACTGCTGCTGCGGGATCGCGGCCGGGGTCTCCGTCTCCTCCGGCGCGGGAGAGCCGGGAAGGGAGGACGGGAAGTCGTCGTCCTGAGCGGGCGCCCCGTTCGCCGGGGTCTCCCCGGTGTCCTCCGCCTCCTCGGCCTGGGCGCGCAGGCGGCGGGCGCGGCGGCCCTCGCCCTCGGTGGCCTGGGCCGGGATCAGCTCCTCGGGAAGGTCGTCGTCCACGTCGCGGCGGCGGCCGGGCAGGGCGAGGACGACCAGGACGAGGGCGAGGAAGCCCTGGGCCCACAGCCAGGCGGTGTGGGTGAACGGGTCGTCGTAGGTGACGTCGAGTCTGCCGCCGGAGGCGGGGAGGTCGAAGCCCTGGGCCCAGCCGTCGACGGTGCTGCCGGTGAGCGGGCGGCCGTCCAGGGTGGCGGTCCAGCCGGCCGCGGCGGCGTCCGCCAGGCGCAGGATCCGGCCGTCCGCGCCCGCCGGGATGGTGGTGTGGATGTCGACCGGGCCCGCGGCGACCGGGGTCGGGGTGCCCTTGCCGGAGGCGGCGACGATCGCCGCGCGGGAGACCTCCTGGTCGACCCGCCACAGGGCGCTGCCGTCCTGCTGGCTGAGCCGGCTCAGGCCGGGGGTGGTGTCCAGGACGCGGGTGATCTCGCGGGGCGCGCCCTTGTGGACGAGGACGTAGCGGACGGCGAACTTGCCGAGTTCGTCGGTCTGGTCGGCGCCGGAGCCGGCGACCAGGTTGGCGACGACCTTGTCGAGTGTGGCGTTCTCCCCGTCGGCGGCGGCGAGTTCGGCGTCGCCGAGGCGGGCGCCGGAGCCGCGGACCAGCATGTAGCCGATGTGGGCGGCGGACTCGCTGTCGAGGACGAGAGTGCGGGCCTGGTCGCGGGTTCCGGCCTCCTCGGCGACGAACGCGGGCACCTGGACGGGGTCGCGGCGCTCCAGGGGGCCGTCGGCGCCGCCGATCATCCAGCCGGCGGCGAGGAGCAGCGGTCCCGCGGCGGAGGCGAAGGCGATGAGGGCGGCGACCGGCTGGCGCCAGCCGAAGCTCTGCTCGGCGACACGCGAGCGTGCGCCGTCGGCGCCCATGGCGGCGGCGGCGAGGAGCGCGATGCCGTAGACGAGGGTGGCCGGCCCGGCCCAGGTGGAGCCGTTGGACAGGACCGCGAAGACGAGGCCCACGAGGGCGACCGCCCAGGCCGTCCGGATTCCGGACTGACGCTGGGTGCGCAGCAGGGCGGCCAGGGCGGCCAGGACGATGCCGATGAGCATCAGCCCGTCGACCGTGCCGGGCCCGCCGGGGCTGGCGGCGAGCAGGTCGAGCGCGGAGGCGGTGGACGGGGCGTGGTCGAGGCCGGCCTGGGCGAAGAAGCCGGTCGGCAGCAAAGTCAGCGACCAGGGCGCCAGGATCAGCAGCGGGGTGCCGAGCTGGGCGAGGAAGCGCAGGCCGTAGGCGGTGATCTCGGTGCGGCGCACGGCGAGGACGGCGAGGCCGAGGACGAGCGCGACGGGCCACACGATCGGGGTGAACGCGGTGGTGATCGTCAGCAGCAGTGCGTACGCCCAGGTGGCTCGCCAGCTGCCGCGGGCACCGGAGGTGCTGGTCAGGCCGCTGGCCGCGGCGGCCGCGCGCGCGATGAGCGGCAGCAGGACGGCCAGTACGGCGGTGCCGACGCGGCCACCGGCGAGGGCGCCGGTGGCGGCGGGCAGGAAGGCGTAGACGACGGCCGCCCAGGCGCGCAGGAGGCGGGACTCGACGAGCGGGCGGGAGGCGAAGTAGGCGGTGAGTCCGGCCAGCGGCACCGAGCAGACGAGGAGCAGGGTGAGGGTGAGGCCGGTGGAGCCGAACAGCAGGGTGGCCAGCGTGGCGATGATCGCGAGGTAGGGCGGGGCGGACGGGGTGCCGCCCGCGCCGACCGGGTGCCAGGCGTCGAGGTAGCGCGACCAGAGCTCGGACGCGTCGCCCGGGGCGGGCAGCAGGGCGCCGCCGGCGAGCGCGCCGCCGCCCAGGAGGTTGCGGCAGGCGACCAGGGAGACCAGCAGCAGGACCAGGAAGAGAACCGGGCCGGGCTTGCGGGCGACGCGCTTGAGGCGGGCGAACTGCTCGATCTCCAGGAAGTCGGCGTCGTCGCCGCCGGGCCCGGACTCCAGGCCGCCGCCGTGCCGGCCGGCGCCGCCGGCGGCCTCGGGGTCGTCGGCGCCGAAGAGGTTGCCGGCGGCCTGTTCGACGGTGGCCCGGACGGTCGCGCCGGGCGGCGGGAACAGGGGCCGCAGTTCGTCCTTGTCGATGACGGGTTTGCCGCGCTCACGCCGCCCGGCGATGATCCGCTCCGGCCGCAGCAGGGTGCCGAGCAGGCCGCGGAGTTCGTCGAGGGCCTGTCCGGGGACCTTGCCGACGAGAAGGGCGAGCGTGCGCAGCACGGTGCCGACGACCAGGCGCAGCAGGATCCAGGGCAGCAGGGCCGTACGGCTGTTGACGAGGAGGGTGTGGACGGCGCCGGCCTTGTCGACCTTGTGCGGGGAGGCCGTGGTGCGGCCGGCGCAGTCGACGGTGCGGCGCTCGCGGGAGGCGGCCTCGGCGTGCCGTACGACGGCCTCGGGGGCGATCAGGACGCGGTGGCCGGCGGCTGTGGCGCGCCAGCAGAGGTCGACGTCGTCGCGCATCAGGGGCAGCCGGCGGTCGAAGCCGCCGAGTTCCTCGAAGATGTCGCGGCGGATCAGCATGCCGGCGGTGGAGACGGAGAGCACGGTCCGGACGTGGTCGTGCTGGCCCTGGTCCTGTTCGCGGCGGTCCAGGCCGGTCCAGCGGCGGCCGGAGTGGGCGATGGTGACGCCGACCTCGAGGAGCTGGCGGCGGTCGTACCAGCCGCGCAGTTTGGGGCCGACGACGGCCACGTCGTCGCGGCCGAGTTCGAGTTCGTTGTCCACGACGCGCAGGAGTTCGGCCAGGGCGTCGGGTTCGGGGGCGCTGTCGTCGTGCAGCAGCCACAGCCACTGGACCGGCTCTCCGTGCGGGAGCTCCGGCAGGTCGTAGGCGTCGTCGCGCCACGTGCGCGTGACGGGGTCCCAGCCGCTGGGCCGCCTCAGGTACGGCAGTTCCTCGGGGGTGAGGACCGGGGCGGTGCGGTTGGCCTCCTCGACGGCCTGGCCGAATCCGGTGCGCCGGGCGAGGTGCAGCACGTGGTCGTCGCCGAGGGCCTCGGTGACCAGCTGCGCGGAGTCGTCGGAGCTGCCGGTGTCGGCGGCCACGACGGACTGGACGGGGCGCTCCTGGCCGAGCAGCCCGGCGAGCGCGTCGGGCAGCCAGCGGGCACCGTCGTGGGAGACGAGGACCGCTGTCACCACGTGACGCGGGAACTCTGGCGTGGCAGCGTCGTATTGGGCTGCCGTGTGGCTGTGCACGGACATCGAGGTACGGGCCCCGGTTCAGTGGACTGTGGTGGACGCCTGCGCCCTGTGGGGGCGGCGGGGTGTCTCGGACGAGCGCCCACACTATCGGCTGGGCACGACGACGGCCCGCCGCCTGTGGATAACCCACCCGCGACGGGCCGTTCAGAACGTCGTGACCCCGTGAGGGCCAGTTTTCGGACAGATTCAACCGGAGTCTCAGACGGCTGCCTTCTTCAGCCTGCGGCGCTCCCGCTCGGACAGGCCGCCCCAGATACCGAAGCGCTCGTCGTTGGCGAGGGCGTACTCGAGGCACTCGGAGCGGACCTCGCAGGCGAGACAGACCTTCTTGGCCTCGCGGGTGGAGCCGCCCTTTTCAGGGAAGAAGGACTCGGGATCGGTCTGGGCGCACAGGGCGCGCTCCTGCCAGCCGAGTTCCTCGCCCGCGTCGTCGACCAGCAGTTGCTGCACCAGCTCGGTCATGTGCGCCCCTCGCTCCGTCTTTCGCGTCCCCGTGACGTGGCCGCACCGATGTCGGCGACGTCAAGGACGTCATCACCGATGTCGGCTGAACGACACGAGTGAAATTACAAGTGTGCTGCTCCGGGCGAGTCAAGCCGAGATCTGCTATTGGGCCCCTTATTCACTCTGCGGAACCAAGGCCATGCAGTAAGTGTTCAAATCGCCATAAACCTTGACAAGCAGATGAGGCCCTGGAGGCCCCCGGGCCCACACAGTGCTTGTACGGGGAGAGACGTCCAGAAGTTCGATCCCGTTGCGACATGCGCGCGGAAGCGAAGCGGATCACAGTCGGATCACGGGATCACAACGGCTCACGCGCCCGGCTTGTGCGCCATGTGTCCCGGTCGACACATGCACAAACCTTTCACCTCGCAGATGCACCGGATGAGGTGAACGCTGTCCCACATACCGGGCGTCGAGTTGACACTGGCAGGTGTGAACCGCTGTCCTTGTGGGCATGCTCGCGAACTTGGCACTCGCCTCGACCCGCTCGGCCGGGTCCCACGGTGCTGCCCACGCTCGCTGTAGCTGTTGTTGCTGTTCCAGCTGTTGAGCCCAACGCGCTCCGGCTGCTGTTTCCCCTCCGCCCGTACCAGGGCGCTCCTGTTCCACCCGCGATCCGGGCGGACGGCATGCGACATCCAGCGACCACCCCCACTCTTTTGCCGAGGACCACCCCACTTCATGAACAGCGACAGCGACCTCCAGATCGCCGGCGACATCCTCGAAGTCCCGCACCTCCTCCAGCCGCCGCGCGAGCACCCGGCCACCGTGTCCGAATTCGTCGGTCTGGCCCGTGACATCGCCGCCGACCGCGCCCAGTGGCGGCACCTGGTGCGGTACGACGCGGCCAGCCGCTGGTACCACCGGCTGCGCACCGGCCCGGGCTATGAGGTGTGGCTGCTGTCCTGGGTGCCCGGGCAGGGCAGCGGGCTGCACGACCACGGCCGCTCCAGCGGTGTGCTGACCGTCCTGGACGGCGAACTGACCGAGCGCACCGAGCGCGGGAAGCGGGTCCTGGGGGCGGGGGCTCAGCACGTGTTCGCGCCGGGGTTCGTGCACGAGGTGGTCAACGACGCGCTGGAGCCGGCGGTGAGCCTGCACGTGTACTTCCCCGGGCTGACGGAGATGCCGATGCACGCTCCTCAGTGCTCGGCGCCGGTGCCGTACGACGAGGTGGACACCGTCAGCGCGTAGGACCGGCGGCGGGGGCGCTCGTACGGGTGGTCGGGTTGTCCACAGGCGGGGGGTTGTCCACAACCGCCCGGCGCGGTGTCGGAGCCGCCTGCGAGACTGGCTCCCATGCGCATTGTGGTTCTGGCAGGCGGCATCGGCGGTGCCCGGTTCCTGCGCGGTCTGAAGCGGGCCGTGCCGGACGCGGACATCACGGTCATCGGCAACACCGGCGACGACATCCATCTCTTCGGGCTGAAGGTCTGCCCGGACCTCGACACGGTGATGTACACGCTCGGCGGCGGCATCAACGAGGAGCAGGGCTGGGGCCGGGCCGACGAGACCTTCCATCTGAAGGAGGAGCTCGCGGCCTACGGCGTCGGGCCCGAGTGGTTCGGTCTCGGCGACCGTGACTTCGCCACGCACATCGTGCGGACGCAGATGATCGGTGCCGGGTATCCGCTGAGCGCGGTGACCGAGGCGCTGTGCGAACGCTGGCAGCCGGGGGTGCGGCTGATCCCGATGAGCGACGACCGGGTCGAGACGCATGTCGCCGTGGAGCTGGACGGCGAGCGGCGGGCGATCCACTTCCAGGAGTACTGGGTGCGGCTGCGGGCGTCGGTGCCGGCGGAGGCGGTGGTGCCGGTCGGCGCCGAGCAGGCGAAGCCGGCGCCAGGTGTGCTGGAGGCCATCGCCGAGGCGGATGTCGTGCTGTTCCCGCCGTCGAACCCGGTCGTCTCCATCGGCACGATCCTCGCCGTGCCCGGCATCCGCGAGGCGATCGCCGAGGCCGGGGTGCCGGTGGTGGGTCTGTCCCCCATCGTCGGGGACGCGCCCGTGCGCGGCATGGCGGACAAGGTGCTCGCCGCGGTCGGCGTGGAGTCGACGACGGCGGCGGTCGCCGAGCACTACGGCTCGGGGCTCCTCGACGGCTGGCTCGTGGACACCGTCGACGCGGGCTCGGTGGAGCGGATCGAGACGGCGGGGATCCGCTGCCGGGCGGTACCGCTGATGATGAGCGATCTGGAGGCGACCGCGGAGATGGCACGGGCGGCGCTGAAGCTGGCGGAGGAGGTGCGGGGGGCGTGAGCGGGGCAGTCGAGAGCGGGGCAGTCGAGAGCGGGTCCGGCGAGAGCGGGTCCGGCGAGAGCCGGGCTGTCGGGCGCGGGGCCGGCGGGAATCCGGTGGTTGAGCGCGGGACCGTGGGTGGCGGGGCCGTCGAGCGCGGGTCCGCAGAGAGCGCGGCCGTCGCAAACCGGGCCGGCGGCGGGGCCGTCGCAGGCGGCGCCGTAGAGAGCGCGGCCGTGGGTGGCGGGGCCGTCGAGCGCGGGTTCACAGAGAGCGCGGCCGTCGCAAACCTGGCCGGCGGCGGGGCCGTCGAGAGCGGGGCGGTCGCAGGCGGGGCCGTAGAGAGCAAGGCCGTCACGGGCGGGGCCGTCGAGAGCGGGGTCGGTGAGGACGGCTATCGGGTGTGGGCCGTGAGTGGGCTGCCGGAGGTGCGGGGTGGGGACGACCTTGCCAAGTTGATCGCCGGTGCCGAGCCGGGGCTCGTCGACGGGGACGTGCTGTTGGTGACGTCGAAGATCGTGTCCAAGGCCGAGGGGCGGGTCGTACGGGCGGACGACCGGGAGGCCGCGATCGACGCCGAGACCGTACGGGTCGTGGCGCGGCGCGGGGCGCTGCGGATCGTCGAGAACCGGCAGGGGCTGGTGATGGCGGCGGCGGGCGTGGACGCCTCCAACACTCCTGCGGGGACCGTGCTGTTGCTGCCCGAGGATCCGGACGCGTCCGCGCGGGCGATCCGGGACGGGCTGCGGGACGCGCTCGGCGTGGATGTCGGGGTCGTGGTCACCGACACCTTCGGGCGGCCCTGGCGGGCGGGGCTGACGGATGTGGCGATCGGCGCCGCGGGGATCCGGGTGCTGGACGATCTGCGGGGCGGCACGGACGCGTACGGCAATCCGCTGAGCGCGACGGTCGTCGCCACGGCGGACGAGCTGGCGGCGGCCGGGGACCTGGTGAAGGGGAAAGCGGCCGGGCTGCCCGTGGCCGTGGTACGGGGGCTCGCCCATCTGATGACGGCCACGGAGGAGGGCGCTCGGGCCATCGTGCGGGGCGCGCGGGACGACATGTTCCGGCTCGGGACGTCGGAGGCGGTGCGGCTGGCGGTCACCCAGCGGCGGACCGTGCGCGCCTTCACCGACGAGCCGGTGGATCCCGGTGCGGTACGCCGTGCGGTCGCCGCGGCGGTGACGGCGCCGGCGCCGCATCACACGACGCCGTGGCGGTTCGTGCTGCTGGAGTCGGCGGAGTCGCGGACCGAACTGCTGGACGCGATGCGGGAGGCCTGGATCGCGGATCTGCGGCGGGACGGGAAGTCCGAGGAGTCGATCGCCAAGCGGGTGCGGCGGGGCGACGTCCTGCGGAACGCGCCGTCTCTGGTGGTGCCGTGTCTGGTGATGGACGGATCGCACACATACGGCGACCCGCGGCGGGACGCGGCCGAGCGGGAGATGTTCGTGGTGGCCACGGGGGCCGGGGTGCAGAACTTCCTGGTCGCGCTGGCCGGGGAGCGGCTGGGGTCCGCGTGGGTGTCGTCGACGATGTTCTGCCGGGATGTGGTGCGCAAGGTGCTGGGGCTGCCGGAGGGGTGGGATCCGATGGGGGCGGTGGCGGTCGGGCATGCGGCGGAGGAACCCCGGGCGCGGGGGGAGCGGGGGGTGGAGGGGTTCATCGAGGTGCGGTGAGGTGGGTGTGGTGGCGCTCTGCCGTACCCCTACTCTCGTAGGGCATCCCTCGACTACCTAGGACCTCAGCCGTGGCAGGACGATTCGCTCCTCGGCCCACGCGTACGACTGTGCGTGGGGGACATGTTCCCGTGCCTGCACAGGGGGTGGGACGGGTACCGGATCAGGCGCCCGGGCGGGTGCGGGAGTGGGCGCCGGAGGGACCGCTGGATCTCGGGCTGGTGCTGGGGCCGTTGCGGCGGGGGCCCGGGGATCCCACGTTCCGGGCGATGCCCGACGGGTCGGTGTGGCGGGCCAGTCTGACGCCGGCGGGGCCGGGGACGTTGCGGGTGTCCATGGGCTCGGGTGGTCGTGCGGCGCGGGGAGAGGCGTGGGGGCCCGGGGGTGAGTGGCTGCTGGAGCAGCTGCCGGAGTTGCTCGGGGCCTCGGACGATCCGTCGGCGTTCGCGCCCCGGCATCGGGTGGTGGCGATGGCCCGGCATCGGCGGCCGGGGCTCAGGCTGACGCGGACCGGGCTGGTCCTGGAGTCGTTGATCCCGTCGGTTCTGGAGCAGAAGGTCACCACCGACGAGGCGTATCGGGCGTGGCGGTTGCTGGTGCGGAAGTTCGGCGAACCGGCGCCCGGGCCCGCGGCGGGCGGGCGGCTGTGGGTGATGCCCGCCGCGCGGACGTGGGCGCTGATCCCGTCGTGGGAGTGGCACCGGGCGGGGGTCGACAACAAGCGGGCGTCGACGATTCTGCGGGCCGTGCGGGTGGCGAGGCGGTTGGAGGAGGCCGTGGGGATGTCGCCGGAGGCCGCGCAGGCGCGGTTGGAGGTCGTGCCGGGGATCGGGCCCTGGACGTCGGCGGAGGTGGTGCAGCGCAGTCATGGGGCGGCTGACGCGGTGACGGTGGGGGATCTGCATCTGCCGGGGATCGTGGGGTGGGCGCTCGCCGGGGACCGGGACGCGGACGACTCCGTGATGCTGGAGTTGCTGGAGCCGTACGCGGGGCAGCGGCACCGGGCGGCTCGGTTGATCCTGCTGAGCGGACGGGTGCCGGGGCGGCGGGCGCCGCGGATGCGGCGGGGGGACATCGCGGCGTTGTGAGGTGAGGGGGAGCGGGGTCTCCGCTCCCCCGGTCGGGGCCGACTGCCGGTCGCCGCCGTCCGCTACTCGCTACCGACCGCCAGCCGCTGTCGGCCGCCAGCCGTTGCCGACCGCTACTCGCTACCGGCAGCCAGCCGTTGCCGGCCGTTACTCGCTGGCGACCGTTGCCGGTCGCTACCGGCCGTTGCCGGTCGCTACTGGTCCGAGGAGAAGCGGACCGCTCCTGCCGGGATTCTGGCGTCGCACCAGATCCTGGCGCCCTCGCGGAGTTCGTTGTCGGGGCCGACGACCGCGCCGTCTCCGATGACCGCGCCGGTGAGGACGGAGCGTTCACCGACCCGGGCCCGGGTGCCGATCAGGGAGTCGGTGATGACGGCGCCGGGTTCGATGACGGCGCCGGGGAGGATGGTGGAGCCGAAGACCCTCGCGCCCTCCGCCACGAACGCGCCCTCGCCGACCACCGTGCCGCCCGTCAGCTTGGCGTCCGCCGCGACCCGCGCCGTCGGAAGGATCAGACGGTCGCCGCAGCGGCCGGGGACCGCGGGAGACGGGGCACGGCCCAGGACGAGGTCCGCCGAGCCCCGTACGAAGGCGGCCGGAGTACCCAGGTCCAGCCAGTAGGTGGAGTCGACCATCCCCTGGAGGTGGGCGCCGGCCGCCAGGAGGTCGGGGAACGTCTCGCGTTCCACCGAGACCGGGCGGGCCGGCGGGATGGTGTCGATGACCGAGCGGCGGAAGACGTACGCGCCCGCGTTGATCTGGTCGGTGACGATCTCCTCGGGGGTCTGCGGCTTCTCCAGGAACGCGAGGACCTTGCCGGTGTCGTCGGTGGGGACCAGGCCGTAGGCGCGGGGGTCCGTGACCTTGGTGAGGTGGAGGGAGACGTCCGCCCGCGTCGTCTCGTGGGTGGCCACCAGTCGCCTGATGTCCAGGCCGGTGAGGATGTCGCCGTTGAAGACCAGCACCGGGTCGTCGGGGGCCGAGTGCAGCCGGGACGCAACGTTGCGGATCGCGCCGCCGGTGCCGAGGGGCTCGTCCTCCGTCACGTACTCGATGTGGAGGCCCAGCGACGAGCCGTCGCCGAAGTACGGTTCGAAGACCTCCGCCAGATAACTCGTCGCGAGGACGATGTGGTCCACGCCCGCCGCCTTCGCCCGCGCCAGTTGGTGCGTGAGGAACGGCACCCCCGCCGCCCTGACCATGGGCTTGGGCGTGTGCACCGTGAGGGGGCGCAACCTGGTGCCCTTGCCGCCGACCAGGAGGATCGCTTCTGTCACCTTCGTCTCTGCTTCCTGCCGGGACCGGCCGAACTTCCATTCGACCGGCCAGTGTATGCAGACCGTTGAGTGGCGCTTTCCAGGCCGTGCGGTGTTCCGTCCCAGTCCCAAGGGGACTGTCCCCCCGACGGCTGATGAAATGTGCCCCCTCTGGATGTGTTCTCAGGCCGTTCGGGTGTGCGTCAGGGTGTGTGTTCGGGTGCGGTCCATTCCGGGGGTCTCCCCTTGGCCCCCGGAACGGACCGCACCCGGCTCCTGTCCCCGTCTCCGTCCCGCCTCAGCGCCCCTGGTAGCGCGCCGCGGCCGTGCGGGCCGAGCCGAGCTTGCCGTAGAGCTGCTTTCCCGGGCAGTCCGTGGCGAATCCGTCACGGTGACCGGAGATCACATTCAGTCGTACGTTCTTTCCCTTTGGGTAGAGATTGCCACCCCCGGACTTCAGGTATGTCTTTCCGTTCGGATTCGCCCCGAAGAGTCCGAGCTTCCACGCGGTCAGTTGCGCGATGGCGTTGACTGTGGCCGAACCGGGTTTGGTGGAACTGAACGTCCCGAGTACGGCGATGCCCGTGCTGTTGGTGTTGAAGCCGAGGGTGTGGGCACCCAGGACCGCATTCGCCACTCCCCCGGCGCGGCCCTCGTAGATGGTTCCGCACTTGTCGACGAGGAAGTTGTAGCCGATGTCACGCCAGCCCATGCTCTTGACGTGGTAGCGGTAGATGCCCCGGATCACGGACGCGGCCTGCGAGCACTTGTAGGCGTTGCCGGTGGCCGTGTGGTGCACGAAGGCCGCCTTGACCGTCGTCGTGTAGCGGAACCCCGTCTCGCGCAGGCTTTCGTCCGCGCCCCAGCCGCTGCGCGTGACGATCTTCGGGCGGGGGCCGATGTACGGCTTCACCCGCTGGCTCCTCGTCAGCGGTTCCGTCCGTCCTGGCGGTTCCACCGGTGCGGTGAATCGTCCGGCCCGGGCGGGTGAGGGCGCCTCGGTGCCCGGGTCGACCAGTTCCAGGCGCAGGCCGGTGGGGAGTTCGGCGGCGGCCGTGACGGTACGGAAGCCCCGGCCCGTCTCCTCGGTACGGCTGCGGGTGTCGGGGTGGACGCGGACCTCGACGCCGTCGGAGTCGTTGACCCACAGGGGTGCGGTGGCGCCGCGGACGCGGCCCGAGGCGCGCTCGGCGGTGCCCGGGTCGGCGCCGTGGTCGGCGTTGTGGGTCTCCACGTCCTGCCACTCGGACCAGGCGGTGGCGCCGGGCGCGTGGGTGCGGACCTGGACGCGGCCGTTCAGCTCGGCGTCCGGGTCGTCCCAGACGACGCCCAGGAGGGAGAAGCGGGGTACGGCACGGCGGAACAGGCCCTGGCCTCCTGCCTCGCCCAGGGTTCGGTCGCGGGCGAGGGGGGCCAGCGGCAGTGACTGGGTGCTGCCGGGGAGAGGGGTGGTGGTTCTGGATTCGTGGACGGCGGTGGGTCTGGTGCCTGCCTCGGCGGTCGGCGCCGGTCGCACCGTCGTCGCCGTTGCGGGCGACGTCAGCGGAAGGGCGAGGGCGGCCGCACAGGTGACACCGATCGAAGAAGCTAGCAATCCATGCATGCAAATGATCCTGGACATAGTCATACATATCTGTCCATTGGGGAGTTGACGGGCTGTCGGGCACATGCCGCCGAATCGGCGGGTTCGGCGGGGTGGGGCGTTCGGCCGAACCGGTGTACCGGTGGGGGGTGCGGGGGCGGGGCGGCGCGTACGCTTGCGCGGGTGAACGCCACCGATCGCACCCCTGCCGACCTGCTGCGTTCCGCGCTCGCCGCGGATCCCGCGCGTCCTTTGGTCACCTTCTACGACGACGCCACGGGCGAGCGGGTCGAATTGTCCGTGGCCACCTTCGCCAACTGGGTGGCCAAGACCTCGAACCTCCTCCAGGACGGGATGTCCGCGGAGCCCGGTGAACGGGTGGCGCTGCTGCTGCCCGCGCACTGGCAGACGGCGGTGTGGCTGGTGGCGTGCTCATCGGTGGGGGTCGTCGCGGACATGGGCGGGGATCCCTCGCGGGCGGACCATGTGGTGGCGGGACCGGGGTCGTTCGAGGCGGGGCTCGCGTGCGGCGGGGAGCGGTACGCGTTGTCGTTGGCGCCGTTGGGGCGGCGGTTCGTGCCCTCGCCTCCGGCGGGGTACGCCGACTATGCGGTGGAGGTGCCGACGTACGGGGATCGTTTCGTGCCGTATGCGGCGGTGGACGCGGAGGCGCCCGCGCTGGTTGTGGCCGGGGCGGAGTTCAGTGGGGCGGAGGTCGCGGAGCGGGCGCGGGGGGATGCGGCGGGACTGGGGCTCACGGGACCGGGGGCCCGGTTGCTGTCGGGGCTGTCGTACGACACGTGGGAGGGGTTGAGCGCGGGGTTGTACGGGCCGTTGGCGAGTGGGGGGTCGGTGGTGCTGTGCCGGAACCTGGAGGGGGTCGGGGAGGAGACGCTGGCGAAGCGGGTGGAGAGCGAGCGGGTCACGGCGACGGTGCGGTAGGGGTGCCGGCGGTTTGATCTCGCCCCGCCGCCCCTGCCCGTCCCATCCCCAGGGGCCCCAGGGGCGCTGCCCCTTCGACCCCGCTGGGGGCTGTGCCCCCCAGGCCCCCCTTCGGCCCTGGACGGACCTCGCCCTCAAACGCCGGACGGGCTGAAAAAGCACCCGTCACCCGTTCGGCTCACCTCCGCCCGCGCCCCCGGCCCGTCTCGCGCCATCGTCGTAGGGAAGGAGCGGCGCGCGGCCATGGCGGGAGGCGGTGTGAGGCAGTCTGGGGCTTTGAAGAGGGGGCCGGTGCGGCGGCGGTGGGCGCTGCGGGCCGTGGGCGTCGTTGCGGTGGTCGGGGTGGGGGTAGGGGTCGCGGGGTGGGTTGTCTATGTGAAGCTCGACGGGAACATCACCGCCGACGAGGCCGCCGCCGCGGAGCTGGCGCGGTATGCGAAGGAGCGGCCCACCGCACTGGTGAAGGACGCGCAGAACGTGCTGGTGATCGGATCGGACTCGCGCGCGGGGGACGACACCGGGCGGTACGGGACCGACTCGGGCACCGAACGGTCGGACACCGCGATTCTCCTGCATCTCTCGGCGAGGAAGACGGGGAAGACGGATACGGCGGGAAAGACGGATACGGCCGGGAAGACGGATACGGCCGGGAGGGCCGGCAAGGGTGGAGGGCGGACCGCCACCGCCGTGTCGTTGCCCAGGGATCTCATGGTGGACGTGCCCGCCTGTCTGCGGGCGGACGGGAAGCGGGCCCGGCCCGCGTTCGCCATGTTCAACTACGCCTTCGAGACCGGGGGTTCGGCCTGCACCGTGCGGACGGTGGAGAAGTTGACCGGTGTGCGGATCGACCATCACGTCGTCGTCGACTTCCGCGGGTTCAAGGACATGGTCGACGCGCTGGGCGGGGTGCGGGTGTGTCTGAGGGAGCCCATCGTCGACAAGGGGGCCAAGCTGCGGCTGCCCGCCGGGCAGGTGACGCTCGACGGGGAGCAGGCGCTCGGGTACGTGCGGGCGCGGAAGTCGCTCGGGAACGGCAGCGACACCGGGCGGATGGAGCGGCAGCAACGGTTCCTCGCCGCCCTCGTCAACAAGGTGCAGAGCAATGACGTCCTGCTGAATCCGGTGAAGCTGTATCCGGTGCTGGACGCGGCCACGTCCTCCCTCACCACCGACCCGGAACTGGCGAGTCTGCGCGGACTCTATGAACTCGTGCGCGGTCTGCGTGACATTCCCACCGAACATGTGCAATTCCTGACCGTTCCACGGGAGTCGTACATCTATAACGCCAATCGTGACCAACTGAAGGAACCGGCGGCGGAGAAACTCTTCGAACGGCTGCGCATCGACGCACCCCTCGCGGTTTCTCACGAACTTCCCATGAATTCCGGCACATCGGAGTCGGGCGGTTACGGGCCGTACGGGTCCGGGCGCGCATCCCCCACGCCACCTGCCCCCACGTTCCGGGGGAACACCGCCGCCGAGGACGGCTGCGGGTAAAGCGCTTGCCAAGTACCGGCCACGAGCCGAACTTCAGTTCAAGGAAATGGGGCGGATTGCCCGGTTGTAGGGACGTGGAATTTGTCACGGACGTCGCTCCACGCCGAACTGGGCGGATAGTGTGAGCGATCCGGTGCACCTGGCCGCGCGGTCCGTTCCGGCTCGCGCGCCGAGTGACCGACTGAGTGTCTGAGTGACTGAGTAACTGAGGCTTAGTGACCTTGACGACCCGAGCGCCTTTTGAGGGGGAGAGGCGCCGCGTGGCCCCGACGGAGGATTCGGACAACCGTGGACGCGCAAGGCCGTGGGCGGGCGGACAACATCGATCCCGCAGACCAGTGGGTGCTCAATCCGAACACCGGCGAATACGAACTGCGACTGACTCCTTCCGCACCGCAGTCACCACAGGCGGACCGGTCGGTGCAGTCGGTGGTGCCCGGACCGCGTAGAGCCGGGGCCGGTGTCCCGGCGGGCGCGGCGCCGCGCGGGCGTACGGCGGCTCCGCCGGAGCGGGAGTCTCCGGAGGAGGCCCCGGACCGGGTGCCGGGGCCGCGCAGGCGGCGGGGTGTGCCCGAGGAACCGCCGGGCCGGCGTGGCCGGCGGCCGGTGAAGAAGAAGTCGAAGGCCAAGAAGATCCTGCTGTGGACCGGCGGGACGATGGCCCTGGTGCTGGTGGGCACCGCGGGCGCGGCCTACCTCTATCTCGAGCACCTCAACTCCAACATCACGTCCGTCGCCGACGACGGCGCGAGCACCGGTGGCTTCAACAAGGACAAGGCGATCAACATCCTGCTGATCGGCACCGACAAGCGCACCGGCGCGGGCAACACGAAGTACGGCGACGCCAACAGCGTGGGCCACGCGGACACCACGATCCTGCTGCACGTCTCCAAGGACCGGACGAACGCGACCGCGCTGAGCATCCCGCGCGACCTCATCACGGACATCCCGGACTGCCCGACCACGCAGGACGACGGGACCTCGAAGGTCATCCCGGGCACCGACAACGTCCGGTTCAACACCAGCCTCGGGCAGGACGACCGTACGGCCAGCTGCACGGTGCGCACGGTCACCGAACTGACCGGGATCCAGCCGGACAACTTCATGGTGGCCGACTTCAACGCGGTCAAGACGCTGACCACGGCGGTCGGCGGGGTCGAGGTGTGTCTGGCGAAGGACATCGACGACCCGGACTCGCATCTGAAGCTGTCGAAGGGCACGCACACCGTCGAGGGCGAGCAGGCGCTCGCCTTCGTCCGTACCCGGCACTCGGTCGGCTTCGGCGGTGACCTGAGCCGGATCGAGCTCCAGCAGCAGTTCCTGAGCGCGCTGATGCGCAAGCTGAAGTCGAACGACACGCTCACCAGCCCGACCAAGATGATCAAGCTGGCGGAGGCGGGCACCAAGGCGCTCACCGTCGACTCCCAGCTGGACAGCATCGACAAGCTCAAGGACCTGGGCATGGAGCTGGGCAAGCTCAATGTCAAGAACCTGACCTTCACCACCGTGCCGGTGGTGGACAACCCGGCGGAGACGGTCAAGGCCACGGTCGTCGTCAACCAGACGACCGCACCCACCGTCTTCCAGATGATCAAGGACGATGTCTCCTTCACCGAGGTGAAGGAGAAGGCGAAGGAGTCCAAGAGCGCGGCGGCGGCAGCAGCGGCCGCACGGCTGAAGGGCACCAAGTCCGCCGCGTCCGACATCCGGGTCCAGGTCATGAACGGCGGCGCCCCGGCCGGCAGCGCACAGGAGACTCTTAACTGGCTGCAGAATGATGAGGGCGTGACGAAGTCCGAGAACGCGGGCAACGCGCCGGCTGAACTGAGCAGAACGACACTCGAGTACGACCCCGACCAGGCGGACCAGGCACGCAAGCTGGCCGAGATCATGGGGCTGGCCGGTACGGCGTTGAAGCCGGGCAAGAGTGTCGAGAACGCCCAGGGCCTGCCGACGATGACGCTGACGCTGGGCAAGGACTTCAAGGGCGCGGGCGTCTCGCTCACGGCAGCGACGAAGGTGCCGGACTCGGTCCAGAAGTCCACCGCGGACAAGGTCGAGTGCGCCAAGTAGGCCACGTAGGCAACCCCTACGGCCGAGCAGGCAGCCCTTCCGGCGGAGTAGGCAGTGCCTACGGCCGGTCGGGCAGCCTCCTACGGCCGAGTAGGTAACCCTCCGGCCAAGTAGGTAACCCTTCGGGCCCGTTGTGCGTCTGACTGGACGCGGGACGGGCCCGTGTCAGGCGCATGGCGGGGAGGGGCAGGGGAAGTGGTGGCGAGAAGCGGGGTGCGGGGCGAGGGTCCTCCGGTCGAGGACACGATGTCGCTGACACCGGTCGACGGCACGGACGGGTCCGGTTCGGGGTCCGGGTCCGGGGACATCGGCAGAAACGTCCGGGGCGCGGACCGCAAACGGCGCAGACGGCGCGTGCTGCGCTGGTCGGCGACCGTGCTGACACTGGTGATACTCGGCAGCGCGGGCGCCGGTTATCTCTACTACGAACATCTCAACGCCAACATCAAGAGCGACGACCTCAACCTCGGCGACACCAAGGACCGCGCGGAGAAGACGCAGGCCAACGCCGCCGGGCAGACCGCCCTGAACATCCTGCTGATCGGTTCGGACGCCCGCGACACCGCGGAGAACCAGAAGCTCGGCGGCGCCAAGGACACCTTCGACGGCCCCCCGCTCGCGGACGTCCAGATGCTGCTGCACATCTCGGCGGACCGCAGCAACATGTCGGTGGTGAGCATGCCGCGCGACACGCTCATCGACATCCCCAAGTGCACCGACCCGGACACCAAGAAGGTGTACCAGGCGAGCACCCGCGCGATGACCAACGAGTCCCTCGGCCGCGGCGGCCCCGGCTGCACGGTCGCGACCTGGGAGAAGCTCACCGGCATCCACATCGACCACTTCATGATGATCGACTTCTCGGGTGTCGTCTCGATGGCCGACGCGATCGGCGGCGTCCCGGTGTGCGTGGACGCCAGCGTCTACTCGCACACCAGCACCGGCAAGGGCTCCGGGCTGAAGCTGGAGAAGGGCACCCACTCCATCAAGGGCAAGCAGGCCCTGCAGTGGCTGCGCACCCGCTACGGCTTCGAGGACGACACCGACCTCGCCCGCGCCAAGGCGCAGCACATGTACATGAACTCGATGGTCCGTGAGCTGCGCGCCAACGCCAAGCTGACCAACCCCAACAAGCTGCGCAAGCTCGCCGAGGCGGCCACGAAGGCGATCACCGTCGACGACGGCCTGGACACCATCACCAAGATGTACGACATGGCCACCGAGCTGCAGAAGGTGCCCACCGAACGCATCACGATGGCGACGATGCCGAACGCGTACGACACCGTGCAGACCGGACGCGTGGTGCCCACCGACGACGCCGCCAAGCTGTTCCGGCTGGTGCGCGAGGACATCGCGCTCGACGGCAAGGACAAGAAGAAGGCGGCGGCCACCGCGAGCCCCTCGCCGACGGTCACGGACACCGCCGCCGACGACGCCAAGATCGCCGTACAGGTCCACAACAGCACGTCCACCAGCACGCTGGCCGCGGCCCGCGGGCGCGCGTCGGCCGTCACCCAGCTGCTGCGGGACAAGGGCTTCGACGAGGCCGTCGCGGACACCTCGGCGGCGACGTCCGAGGCGAAGACGGTGATCCGCTACCCGAGCGCCGATCTCCAGGGCGACGCCCTGCGGGTGGCGAAGGTCCTCGGCGTCCCGACAAGCCAGGTGAAGAAGTCCACCGAGGTCTCCGGCGTCACGCTGTTCGTCGGCGGGGACTGGCGGTCGGGCACCAAGTACGAGGCCAAGAAGGCCGAGGAGAACGACACGACGCCCACGTCGGCGCAGGCGATGAACGGCGCCGACGACACGCAGTGCATGCACGTCGACCCGGCCTACAGCTGGTAGACCGGGCCGGGGGTACGCCTCGCGGGACTCAGCGCGCGTCGCTGAGGACCGCGGGCCGGCGCGAGGCGATGACCCGCTTCGCCAGTGACCTGGGGCTGGTGAGGAAGCCGAACCCCCAGGACATGTGCATGGTGGCGAGGGCGACCGGGATCTGCAGCCGCGCCTTCAGGGGCAGACCCTTGCCGGCCGGCACCGACCCGGCGGCGATCGCCGCGAGGTAGCCGGCCGGGATCACGAACCCGAGCGGGGTGAGGGCCACGCCCACGACCAGGCCCGCGGCTATCGCGCACACGGCGGTCGGCGGGGCGAGGTAGCGCAGGTTGATCGAGCCCTCGTGGTAGCGGGCGACGACGTGCCGCCAACGGCCGTAGTCCTTGTACTGCTTGGCGAGCGCCCTCACGCTGGGCCGCGGCCGGTACGACACCCGCAGCTCCGGCGAGAACCAGATCAGCCCGCCGGCCTCCCGGATCCGGAAGTTCAGCTCCCAGTCCTGGGCGCGGATGAACTCCTCGTTGTAGCCGCCCTGCTGCTCCAGCGCCTCGCGCCGGAACACCCCGAGGTACACGGTCTCGGCGGGCCCCGCCTGCCCTCCGGTGTGGAAGGCCGCGTTCCCGACGCCGATCTTCGAGGTCATCGCGGCGGCGACGGCGTGCTCCCAGTCGTTCTCGCCCTCGGCGTGCATGAGGCCGCCGACGTTCTGCGCGCCGGTCTCCTCCAGGAGCCGTACGGCGGTGGCGATGTAGTCCGCGGAGAGGATGCCGTGTCCGTCGACACGGACCACGATCGGGTGCCGGGACGCCTTGATCGCGGCGTTGAGCGCGGCGGGGGTGCGGCCGGTGGGGTTCGGGACGGTGTGCACGCGCGCGTCCTCCGCCACGAGCTCGGCCGCGATCTCGTCCGTACGGTCCGTGGACGGACCGAGGGCGATCACGACCTCCATCTCGCCTGCGTAACTCTGCGCGAGGATCGCTTGGACGGCTCCGCGCAGATGCCGCTCCTCGTCGAGGACGGGCATGATGACGGACACGGCGGGGAGCTGCATGTCGGGCTTGGCGTTCATAGGGCCCTCACGTTACCGCGAACGGGGGACACGCTCGCGCCCCCCGGGTGCGCCGCCCCGGGCAGGAGATCGTACCGGCCTACGGTACTCACGGCTCCCCCGCCCAGCCGTCGCCCGGAGGTGTCCCCGTATGCCCACCACGCCGCCCCGGCCCCGGCGTCGTCCGCCCCGCCCGCCGGTACGCCCTGTACGTGTACGGAGGAAACGCCCCCGCTGGGCCATGCGGGCGGCGACCACGCTGTCGGTCGTCGTGCTGGCCTCCGCCGGGATCGGTCACTCGGTGGTCACCAGTCTCGACGCGGACATCGCGCGCGTGGATCCCTTCAAGGACATGAAGAACCGCCCGCGGCCCGGTCACGGCATGAACGTGCTGCTGGTCGGCACGGACGCGCGCGACAAGATCACCGAGTTGGAGCGACGCCGGTACCGGCTCGGCGGGGCACCCTGCCACTGCACCGACACGATCATGATCGTGCACATCTCGGAGGACCGGGAGCGGGCCAGTGTGGTCAGCCTGCCGCGCGACTCCTACGCCGTGACGCCCCCGCACACCGACCAGGTCACCGGCAAGGCGCACCGCGGCCACCCCATCAAGCTGAACGCGGCGTACGCGGAGGGCGGACCGCAACTGACCGTGCGCACCGTCGAGAACATGACCCACATCAAGATCGACCACTATCTGGAGGTCGACTTCACCAGCTTCATGAAGACGGTGGACGTGGTGGGCGGCGTGAAGGTCTGCACCGCGCAGCCGCTGAAGGACACGTACACGGGGCTGAACCTGCCCGCCGGCAAGCACACCCTGCGAGGCGGGACGGCTCTGCAGTTCGTCCGCTCCCGGCACGCGGACGCCTCCTCCGACCTCGGCCGGATGAAGCGTCAGCAGCGCTTCCTGGCCTCGCTGGTGGACCAGGCGACATCCTCCGGGATCCTGCTCAACCCGCTGAAGTTCCGGGACGTGACGCGGGCGGTGCTCGGCTCGGTCCGGGCGGACCGGGGTTTCGGCACGGACGAACTCCTCGACCTGGGCCGGGCGATGCGCACCTTCTCCCCGGCATCCTCCGAGTTCACCACCGTCCCCATCGGCCAGCTGGGCTTCATGGCACCGGGCATCGGCTCGACCCTGAAGTGGGACCCGGCGAAGGCGGAACGCCTCTTCCGCGCCGTACGCGAGGACAAGCCCCTCGCCTCCACGGCCCCGCCCCCGAAGCCGCGCCCGCGCCCGCGCCAGGAGCCGGGCCAGCAGGTGGAGGTGGCGCCGCAGCAGATCGTCGTCCAGGTCGAGAACGGCACGTCGACGGTGGGCCTGGGCCGGCGGGTGGACGCGGCGCTCGCCGCGACGGGCTTCCGTACGACCCACCGGCCGGTCGACTCCCCCCACCGCGCCGTCCTGCGCACGATCGTCGTCTACGACCCCCGCTGGGACCGTTCCGCGCGGTCCCTGGCGGCGGCGCTGCCCGGCAGCGAGCTGCGCGCCGCGCCGGGGCTGGGCCGCACGCTGAAGGTGATCGCCGGTACGGACTTCAGGCAGGCCCGCAAGGTACGGGGGCCGCAGCCGGTCACGACGGAGTCGGAGGTCGTGCGGGGCAACGAGGTGGGTTGCGCGTAAGCACTCCGCAGCTGGAGCCGCCCGTCCCCTCAGCGGAACAGTGGCGCCAACTCCCGTTCCAGGTCTGCCGGTTCGCGGTAGTGGACGGCTCGCATGCCGAGGGCCGCGGCGGCTTCGACGTTCTCCTCGGTGTCGTCCACGAACAGGCACCGCTCGGGCCGTACGCCCGCCCGGGCCGCCGCGAGCTGAAGGATGCGCGGGTCGGGCTTGGCGAGGCCGACGCGGGCGCTGCTGACGACGTCGTCGGCGAGGTCGGTGAGGCCCATCGCCGCCAGGTCGGCCTCCAGGCCCGTCGTCGCGTTGCTGACCAGCACCAGCGGCACCCTGGTGCGGGCCCGGCGCAGAAGCGCGACGACGGTCTCGTCGGCGTGGAAGGGCGACTCCAGGAGCGCGGTGCCGAGCGACCAGGCCGTCTCCTGGTCCTCCACCAGACCCGTGAGCCCCTCGGCGACGGCCGCGACCCACTCCTGCTCGGTGATGTGACCGAGCATCAGCGGTCCGTCCACCTCCGGGGAGAACGCCACCTTCTTGGTGGTGCCCTCCGCCAGCCCGGCCGCGCGTTCCAGCGCCTCCAGGTGGGCGGAGTCGAAGTGGCGAATCACGTTGTCGACGTCACAGAGCACCGCGTCGAAGGGACGGCCGGGCGAGCGTCTGTCACCGGGGTGGTCAGTCACTCGACACCGTGACCTTCTCGTCGTTGTTCAGCTCGCTCACCAGCTGCTTCACCTTCGCCTTGTCCCAGACGAGGTTGCCGCCGGAGGAGCCGGAGATCGGCATGTTCATCGAGGTGCCGTCGCCGCCGTTGACACCCTTCATCGCGAAGAACATGGACCCCAGGTCGTACAGCGACATGTCCTTGTCGACGATCAGGGAGTCCAGGCCCGCGCCCATCACCGGGTAGAACTTGAAGGGGTTGAGGATCGTCGTGGGCGTGGCCACCTGGTGGGCCAGGGCGGCCAGGAACTTCTGCTGGTTCTTGGTGCGCTGGAGGTCGGACGCGGCGAACGCGTGCCGGGTGCGGACGAAGGCCAGCGCCTCCTCGCCGTTCAGCGTCTGCTTGCCCGCCTTGAAGTCGGCGCCCGAGTACTTGTCCTTGAACGCCTTGTCGATGGTGATGTCGACGCCGCCGACCGCGTCCACGATGCTCGCGAACCCGGCGAAGCCGATCTCGACGTAGTGGTCGATGCGCAGGCCGGTGTTGAACTCGACGGCGCGCACCAGCAGCGTCGGGCCGTCCTCGGCGTAGGCGGCGTTCAGCTTGACCTGCCGGCCGGTGCCCTTGAAGGTCTTGCCGGACTCGGAGCCCACGTAGGTCGGGATCTCCACGTTCGAGTCGCGCGGCAGCGAGATGAGCGTGTCGCCGTTCGAGCCGACGTGCAGGATCATCATCGAGTCGGTGCGCTTGCCCTCGGCGGAGCCGGTGTGCAGCTCCTTCTTCTCCGCCGCGGACATGCCCTGACGGCTGTCGGAGCCGACGATCAGGTAGTTGGTGCCGTCGCCCTGCTCGGGCCGGTCGATGACCTTCGACAGGTCGACCTCGCGGCGCAGCTTGGAGTCGGCCCAGAAGTAGGTGCTGACAGAGGTGACGACCACCACGGTCACGAGGACGATCGCGGTCCACTTGATCCGGCGGCGCCAGTTCGGCGCGGGCCGCGTGCTCCCGCCGTACCCGCCCTCCGGCCCGCCCGGTCCGCCCGGACCGCCGCCCGGGGGCCGGCCGCCGTACACCTCGCCCGAGCTGTAGCCGCTGTCGTAGCCGGTCTGCCGGGCGTTGGTGTAGTCGCCGTTGCCGTCGCCGTATCCCTGGCCGTTGACATACGACGGCTGCTGCGGGACACCCGGGTTGTTCGGCGGGGCGGCCGGGCCTCGACGGGCCTGCCGCATGACACGCGCGCTCTCCGGCTGGCCGCCGGCACTGCCGTTTCCGTACCGGCTGCCGCGGTCGCCGCCGGACCATCCCTCGGGCCAATCGTTCATGGCCCAAGTGTGCAGGGCCATGCTGTGTCCTATACAGGGGCGTCGGAAAATCAGCGCTCCGCTGTTGCCAAGCTGACACAAAGTCCCGGTCTGTTCCGCTCCGCATAAGGTGGAGGTCATGACAGACCAGGTCACCGTAGTGGACTCGGACCTCCCGGACATCCCCGGCAAGGCCACGTCCGCGTCCCGCACCACCCTCAGCCACATCATGACCCACAACGACACCAATCTGCTGGGCACGGTGCACGGCGGCGTGATCATGAAGCTCGTCGACGACGCGGCGGGCGCCGTGGCCGGGCGGCACTCCGGCGGTCCCGCCGTGACCGCCTCCATGGACGAGATGGTGTTCCTGGAGCCGGTCCGCGTCGGCGACCTCGTCCATGTGAAGGCACAGGTCAACTGGACCGGCCGGACCTCGATGGAGGTGGGCGTCCGGGTCCTCGCCGAGCGCTGGAACGAGTCCACGCCGGCCACCCAGGTCGGCTCGGCCTACCTGGTCTTCGCGGCGGTCGACGCCGACGGCAAGCCGCGCCCGGTGCCCCCGGTCGTCACGGAGACGGAACGCGACAGGCGCCGCTACCAGGAGGCCCAGATCCGCCGCACGCACCGGCTGGCGCGCCGCCGGGAGATCAGGGAACTCCGGGAGCGGCGGATCGCGGAGGGGTTCGAGGACTGAGCTCCGCCGCCGCGCTCAGGCCGGCGCGAGCAGCCGCTCCAGCTTGCCGAACCCCTCGGTCCAGCCCTGCTCGTGCAGGGCGCGGCGCCGCTCGGTGGCGAAGTCGCCCTGGGTGAGGACCACTTCCGCCGACGCTCCGCCGAGGTCGCGCAGCGACAGCGTCACCACCGTCTCCCGGTCCTCGGGGTCGGGCTCCTCCCAGCGGAACGTGTAGCGCAGCAGCTCCGGAGGGTCGACGTCGAGGAACTCCCCCGCCAGGTGGAACACGGAGCCTTCCGGGGGCCGCATCGCGATGCGGTACGTCCCTCCCGGTCTCGGGTCGCTCTCCACGCTCGGGATGGTGAACCCGTCGGGGCCCCACCACCGGGCGAGTTCCCGCGGTTCGGTCAGGGCCCGGAACACGACCGCCCGCGGTGCGCCCAGGACACGCCGCAGACTCAGTACCAGCCCGCCTTCACGCGTGACACGCGTCATCGGGAACCTCCTTCCGGGGCCCACTCCCCCATCGTGGCCCAGGGTCCCGCCGGCCACCACACGCACCTCGCCCTCCGGCCGGGAGACGGCCGGAGGGCGAGGGAGGCGCCGAGCGTGCCTTACGGCAGGTTGCGCGCCATGACGATGCGCTGGACCTGGTTGGTGCCCTCGTAGATCTGGGTACTTTACAGGCCATACTGCCCTGACCTGCACGAATACCCCTCCCAGAGAGGGTCTCCCCAGCATTTCCCCATGATCGTCAACAGTCTCCGCAGGCAGGAGCCGCACTGGAGGCACCACCACCGGCCGCGCGGTAGACGAGCGGGCTCGGCGCAAGTTACGCGGTTTCCCGTTCCGTCAACCGTGATCGCTTGACCGGTGTGCCCAGCCCTCGGGAGCATCAACGAAGAAGCGGGGCACTGGCAGCGGAACGGGAGAGGGGAACCCAGACCATGAAGGTCACCAAGCTGGTCAGCACGTGCGATCTCAAAGACTGCCCGACGATCTACGCAACGGACCGCGGCACCTTCCTGGTGCAGGGCGAGACGCCGCCCGACCACGGGCTTCAGATTCCCGCTCACGAAACCCTCGTCGAGATCCCGATGGAACTGCTTCAGAAGGCCATCAGTGACAGGCTCATCTAGGACCCTCGGCGACCTCTTCGACGCGTTCGAGCGTGAGGCGTTCCGACTGGAAACCCTGGACGACTACAGCAGGTCCGGGAACGTCCACGCCTATCACGCATTCCTGGCAGGAGAGCCGCATCCGGACGACTACAACGCGGGTTGGGTCGAGGAACTCCGCTCCCACACCGAGAAGGGGAAGCGGGTTTACCGGGTGCACATTCTGTCCCGCCCGCTCACGGACTATCTTAGGTTCGAACTCGGGTGGGGCTACCAGAAGAACATTACCGGGGGTGAGGAGTTCTTCATCCTCGACATCACCGACAAACCCAACCCCCTGGAGAACGTTCCGGACTTCTGGTTCTTTGATTCCGATTCCGTAGCTGTGATGAACTACGACGGAACCGGGAAGTACCTAGGTTCGAAAGTGCTACCGCCGGAACGAACGGCGGAATTCACGCGGTACCGTGACGCGGCACTCGGGCAGGCGGAGCCGTTCACCGAATGGTGGGCCAAGTACGGGGCGTGAACAGAGCACAGCTTGGAGCCGCGCTGCGGGCTCTGCGAGTGGCATCCGGCAAGGACGCCAAAGCGGTGGCCCGTAGCGCCCTCATGTCTCCGTCCAAGCTGTCCAAAATCGAGAATGCGAAGCTGGCACCCAGCGCGGCGGACGTTGAGCGCATCCTGACCGCCATCGGCGTATCGGATGAGGTCAAGGCCGAGTACACGGAGGCGGCCAGAGCCTCGGCGACCGAGGCGACAGCGTGGCGACTGCTGAAGCGGATCGGGGTTCACAAGGGTCAGCAGGCCGCCAAGGCCCTGGAAGCTCAGATGTCGATGCTGCGACTGTTCCAACCCGCACTGGTTCCCGGCCTGCTCCAGACACCCGAGTACATCCGGGCCGTTCTGCGACGCCACAATCTGAGTGAGGACGCACTCACGCGAACAATCAACGGGCGACTTGAACGGCAAGCGGTTCTCTATGACAGCACCAAGACGCTGCGGTTCGTCATCACGGAACCGGTCCTACGTTGGCGAATCGTCCCATCACAGATGATGGCTGCACAGCTTGACCGAATCGTTTCCATATCCAGGCTCACTCATGTGGATATTCGCGTAGTTCCGCTAGAGATCCAGCAGCGGGATATTGCGAATCATGCGTTCGTCATTCGCGACGACCGTATGGTCACCATAGAAACGGTTCACGCTGAGGTAGTCGTCACCGACCCTCGGGATGTAAGTCTTTACGTTGACAAGTTCGAAAGATTTGAGCAGGTGGCGCTGGCCGGCGGTGATATGCGGAATCTGATCGAGGGTATCCGCGACGACTTTTTGCGAGAACAGGAAACAGGCTAGAGGTTCATCCTCGGCCCACCGAAGATGGCGGCATGGAGAGCGAAGAGAGAACGTCCGCTCCTGCGACCGAGCCGACGATAAGGACGTGCCTGTCGGGGCTGCCGCGCGAGCCGTCACCCAAGCCCGGCTGCCCCGAGTGTCTTTCTCAGTCGGTCGCCCGCGAGAACGCCCGTTCCACAGGGGACTACAGCGCCGTCTCTGACTGCAACGTGAGACTGCGCCAGCATCAGGCGGAGGCGCACTGATGGACATGCAGACGTGGCGTGACAGCCACGCTCGGGCGGATAACGCAACTACCGCGCTCCGTGAAGCGCTGGCCGCTCTCGACCTCCCTGAACGCATCCAACGGCACTTGCGGCCGATGGTCACCCACCAGGGCGCACCGTTCGTGCATGTGGGTTTGCTCTCGGCCGAGCACGTCGAGCAGATAGCAGCAGCGCTTCGCATCGCGGATGAGGCGCGGAACCTGGCAACTGCGTCCCGCGAAACCGGGTCGTAGTTCCGGGCGCACCTCGCTGTCTCTCCCCCTTGAACTCCCGTCCCACCGGGGCGGCGGCGGTCAGTTCTGGCCGTGATCAGTTGAGCAGGAAGGTGCAGTGATGCAGAACGGAACCGACCTGTACGCGCTCGACATCAATGGGGCCTCATTCGCGCAGGCATGCGGCGGCCCCTGCACCGAAGGGTGCGTGACCCTGGCCCGCATCGGCGACGGCGCCTGGGCCCTCGGTGACAGCAAGCGGCCGGACGCGCAGCCGCTGCGGTTCACCACGGAGGAGTTGGACGCGGCCGGTATCAACCCGGCGCGGTTCGGCCTGAACGTCTGACCCCCTCCCCGACCGGCCCCGGCCCACCCCTCCACAGGATCGGGGCCGGTTGGTCCTTGGACCGTCAACACGGAACGGAAACCACTGGTGCACCATCACGGCTATCTGTGGACCGGCCCGAAAGAGCGTTTCGACAATGAGGCTCTACGTCGTCCACCACACCCTGACCCTCCGCCGGCACCGGTTTCCGATCAGGACTTACAGGCGGAGCGGCTACTCAAACGCTACCGGGAAGTGGTCGCAGAGTTCCCCACTGTCGACCTTCCGCCGATCGAAACTGCGTACTGGCTCATCAAGCCCCGCTCACTGGTTCGGGGCACCTGGGATGAGGCGAAGGAGGCGGCGGCCTGGCTCGGTGAACGGCTGGCCGAGTACGCGCCCCGGTTCGCATCGGAGAGGGACCAGGACACCACGCGTCTGGCCCGGCTGGTGAACGCTGCCGCCGAACAACTGCACTCGGGTGCTGATGCGTCGTACGGCTTCTACCTCGAACGCCCCTCATATCTGTCCCTGGCAGTGGTGACGTGTTCCCCTAATCGCGCGATTCCTGAACTGGCCTGCCCAGGCGCGTAGTCGAAGCAACAAGGAAGCCCCGGCCGGTATGGCTGGGGCTGTTTTGCTCGGTCAGAGCAGCGCACGGAACTTGACCGTGCCACCGATAACGGCCGATCACATCGAGAGGACGGCTACGTACACCCCCAAGTGATCCGCTTCGAGGAACGAGGCGATCCCGCCAAGCGTGTTTACGAATGTCGGGGGTAATTCCTATTCGAAAATGAAAAGGACCCACCGGGGGTGCCTCCCTCGGACCGTGTACGGGTATAAAAATTCCTGCGAGGGAGACGCCTACGCCACCTACGGACGGATCTCCATATCTCGATAAATTGGGTCTGCCGAGAAGGCTCGCTTCCAGTCCGCGTACTCCCTGAGCATAAAAACATTGAGAACCCTGGCGTCGTTACACTCGATCACCTACTTTCACCCCTAAAGAACCCGTGACCGACTCTCCCCCAGAAGTCTGCCAGTTCACGCCAGAAGTACTTCCGCTTATAACTGTGGATCAACGGAAAATACATATCCGACAATTGAAAACACCACTTGGGCGAGTTGACGGGACGGTTGGGGTTGTCCGGGTTCCAAACGATGAGGGCCTTTTCCCGGAACTCATGAAGAGTGTGCCGTCGAATCGCCTCCCTGGTGTTCGGCTTGTAGTGAACCCCGTAGAATTCCCCGATCCACTGCATAGCATCAGTCGTCTGCCGCACCGGTCGCTCTACTTGGCGCCAATCCCTATCTGGAGTCAGATTAAGCAAGGACAAGAAAACAAGTGCAGAACGCTCACCTGCGGCTTCATCCAGGAAGCCAAGAATTCGGAGAAGTTCACGCGCCTCTCGCAGCCTCGCATGCGCTGAAGTCCCAGGAGGAAGGACACTCCGCTCCTGGGTCTCGACCTCTTGGAAGCGGGCCGACGGATGGGGCAGTGGAGCCAGAGCTCGTTGTTGCACCGCCAGCATTGCGAGTGTCTCCTCTGTCCGACCCCTAAGCTCCAGCCACTCCGCGACCTCTCCACCCCATGCTTTGACTACGCGCTCCAAGGCATCTCTTCCTGGAAGTTGCTTCCCAGCCAGCCATGCGTAGTACGTCGTGGGTGAGATGCCCGCTCGTTGGCACGTCGCCTTGGTGTCCCCTGCCGCCCCCGCCGTGTCCCTGAGTTGCCTCAGCCTCAAGGCGAACGCGTGCTGAGGGTTCCCTGCATCGAGCGGTTCCGGTCGTCGCCCCACGTAGTCCCCCATACTCCTGCTTAGTCCTGCATAGTCCTGTGATTTATCGAGGTAGTCCGGAATACTAGTTCAGCCGCTGGCCTGCACGGAAGCTGAGTGTGTTCATCTCGTTTGCGTACAACGGAGGTTGAAGTGGGACTGCCCCTCTATGTCAGGCTGCTGCTCGTCCTGGCAGCGGCGCTGGCAGCGATCATCGTTGGCATGGTGGCCGGCCTACTCATCCGGTGGGAAGGAGTCCGCACGCCAGCCTGCATCCGGGGCGGTTCAGCCGCGGCCAGCGTCGCGCTGACGCTCTTCCTCCTGTTGCTGACGAGCCTCCGCGCCCTGGGGTGAGGGGAAGTTGCACCTGGCTGGCGAGGGGGTCACATGCCTCAGGTACGCATTACCTCGCCAGGAGGTAGGAGACTCCTCCGGGGTCGTTGGCAACCAACTGCCCAACTTCTCTTGCCCGGGCCAGCGCAGGACCCTTCAAGGTCCTGTGCGCACAGGCTGAGATGAGAGAGGGCCCCGGCAAAGGGGCCCCTACTCACTACTAGCTACTCACTATGAACTATGTACTACTACCTATTAACTAATTCACCGGTATAGCGGGAAAGTGGGCACCTCACTGAGCCCAGGGCGCCATCTGATTGTCCGACCTCCAGGGCAGAAGCGTGTTGAACGGATCTCTATCCAGCGCGCCACCCGATACGGACGGGTCAGACAGCCGTGACGCTCCGTTTTTCGGCGGTGCCGACTTCCTGGGCTTGCTCGGTTTGGTGTCGGCAACGGTGATGACCTCGCCGTGCGCCGAGGCCGCTAGCGTCTCGTAGTTCTCTAGGATCGCCACCGGCGCGGACAGCAACAGGTTCGCCGCCCGCCCCTGCTTGCCGTGCTGGGTAAAGAAACCAAACTGTGCCAGCACGTCCCGGCACCGCTTCCCCGGATGGTCGTTCGTGTTGTAACCCAGCTCTTCAGCGATCGTCGTATCGCCTGTGAACATCTGCCCAGTGCGGCCGTTCGCGTGCCGGAGCTGCACCAAGGCCCACAGCAGGTGCTCACGACCGAACTCAGGGGCGTCACAAGCCAGCAAGCCGCCTGGCCCGAATGCGTCGAGCAGCGCTCGGCTCCATTCCTCCTTGGCGTCGTAACGGGCCCGCACAAGACGGCGAGGGTGTACCTGGCTCACACTGCCTCCTGCTGGTCCAGCCAGCGGTCCAGATCCGCAGGACGGCACCGAAGCGACTGCCCCACTTTCCGGAACGGGATCTTTTCCGCCTTCCAGTTCCCGTACACCCAAGACCGGGGCTTGTTCAAATAGTCGGCCACATCGTCGACGGTCATCAGACTGGCGTGCGCCATTCATCCTCCAAGAAACAAGAAAGCCCCCGAATACCCTCGGGGGCTCAATACGTATGAAGTGCCACGTAGTTCAGTCGCGTCAGCTACCTGCTTCAGTCATCTCCTCAAGTACCGCTTTCGCCTTGTCCGTCAACTCTCCTCCCGCCTTACCGGCAACTGTGGTCAGGAAGCCGTCCCTTCTGGCTCGCTTCAGATGATCCTTCACCGTCTCAGGCCGGCGGCCGATGAGTCGGGACAGCCATGGAACGGGCGCAGGAGCCCCGAAATCCGCCATGGCGGTGTACGTGGCGACAAGCAAGGCCAAGTACCGCTCCGAGACGCCTCCGCCCTCTAGAGCGAGCCCCGCCGCCTCCCCCATCTCATTCAGCTTCCCTGCCACCTCCTCCAACGTCCGCTGCGCTTCGGGAGCCTGCTTGGCCAGGTTCAGGGCTGCGGCTACATCGAGCCTGCGCAGGACAGTGGTCGAGATACCACGTGCAACCTCGCGTGCAGGGGCGCCTTCGGCCGACTCGATGGTGACCCGCTGCGGTCCCCCGTTGATCGGCCCTACAGGCCACCACATGCGGACCACCCAGGCGCCTTGCTGCTGAGTGATCTCGAACCCGTTGTCATCCGCTTCCATAACCCTCAAGTTAGCACACCCAGGGGGCTCCACCCTGTGTTGACAACCCAGGGTGGTCAGTGCGCAAACTTGAAACGCCGGGGAGTGACCGGCACGACAGCGGGACGAGCCCGTATGTCGGCAGCAGCAGGAGGGGGCCGCTTCAGTGGCAAGGGCATGGGTCGCACGGTCGACGGACGACCCGAAGAAGTGGACGACGTTCTGGTACGACCCGGACGGCAAGCAGCGACAGAAGACCTTCGCGACCAAGACGCGAGCCGACGACCACCGCAAGCGCAAGGAACAGGAACTCGACGCCGGGACCTACCTGGACGACCGGTTGGGCAAGCAGCCTGTGACGGCCGTGTGGGAGCAGTGGACGAATCAAAGGAAGCTGGAGAACAGCACCAAGAAGCAGTACCGGTCCATCCAGAAGACGACTCTTGAGCCGTTCTTCAAGGCCCGTTCCATCGTGTCCCTGAAGGTCGCTGACGTTGAGCAGTGGCTCTTGTGGATGGAACAGGACCGGAAGCTCTCCGCTCGCACACGGCGTCAGCGGTTCTCGTTCTTCTCCGGGATGATGGACTGGGCTGTCGTCAACGAGATCATCGGCCGGAACCCGTGCAAGAAGGTCAGGGGCGCGGGCAGCCGCGCCAAGGAGATCCGGGAGCACAAGAGCACCGCGCGGCGACTCACGACGCGGGAAGTCCTGGCGATGCTCGATGCCGCTCCTCCGCGATACCGCGCGATGCTGTGGCTCATGGCCGGGTGCGGCCTGCGGTTGGGTGAGGCCATGGCGGTGTCCCGCGATCAAATCGACTTCAAGGCCGAGACGCTTCGCGTCGACTTCCAGATCGCGGAGGACGGAGACACGGAGTCGGGGAAGAACAGCGCGATTCAACGTCGGCACATCAAGGCTCGTGACGAAGGCGAGCCAAGGCGTTCCGTCCCCCTCCCGCCGAACGTCGCCTTCGAGCTTCGGCGGCACATCAGGAACCACGGCGTATGGGGGCCGGAACGACTTCTCTTCCCCAACGTGACGCGGACTGGCTACCTCTACGCGTCGTACTTCTACCCGAAGATCTGGATGGAGGCTCTGGGCAAGGGACAGGTGAAGTACTGCAAGGCTCACTCGCTCCGGCACTACTACGGGTCGCGGCTGCTGTACGCCGGAGTCCCCGAGAACGACGTGGCCGACTGGATGGGCCACAGCAGTACTGACGTGCTCAGGGAGCACTACCACTACATCTTCGAAGGGGCCGAGCAGCGCGGCCGTGCAGCCATCGCAACCATGCTGACGCCCGGCGCGGACGACCCCACGGTGGCGACAGAGGTCGCCTGATCCACGTACGACAACAGCCCCCGGCGAGTACGCCGGGGGCTGTGTTGTTTGTGCAGGTCAGTGGCCGTTTTCAGCCCGGCATCTGCCCAGGATTCCCCCAGCACGACGCCCAGGAACGGTCGTGATCGGGCCGCAACGGACAGAAAGCCAAGGATGTCCTTTCGGACCCTCGAAACCACCTTTGACCTGCAAAAACCCTGCTAGGGCAGGTTCCTCGCCATCACGATCCGCTGGACTTGGTTCGTACCCTCATAAATCTGCGTGATCTTCGCGTCGCGCATCATGCGTTCGACCGGGTAGTCGCGGGTGTAGCCGTAGCCGCCGAGGAGCTGGACGGCGTCCGTGGTGACCTCCATGGCGACGTCCGAGGCGAAGCACTTGGCGGCGGCGCCCTGGAAGGTGAGGTTCTTGTCGCCGCGCTCCGAGGCGGCTGCCGCCTGGTAGGTCAGTGCGCGGGCGGCCTCGATCTTCATGGCCATGTCGGCGAGCATGAACTGGATGCCCTGGAAGTCGGCGATGGCCTTGCCGAACTGCTTGCGCTCCTTGACGTAGCCCTTGGCGTAGTCGAAGGCGCCCTGGGCGACGCCGAGGGCCTGGGCGGCGATGGTGATGCGGGTGTGGTCCAGGGTCGCCATCGCGGTGGCGAAGCCGGTGCCCTCCTCGCCGATCATGCGGTCGGCGGGGATGCGGACGTTGTCGAAGTAGACCTCGCGGGTCGGGGAGCCCTTGATGCCGAGCTTCTTCTCCGGGGCGCCGAAGGAGACGCCCGGGTCGGACTTCTCGACGACGAACGCGGAGATGCCCTTGCTGCGCTTGGTGGGGTCGGTGACCGCCATCACCGTGTAGTACTCCGAGACACCCGCGTTGGTGATCCAGCGCTTCACGCCGTTGAGGATCCAGTGGTCGCCGTCGCGGACCGCCTTGGTCTTCATGCCCGCCGCGTCCGAGCCGGCGTCCGGCTCGGAGAGGCAGTACGAGAACATCGCGTCGCCCTTGGCCAGCGGGGCCAGGTACTTCTTCTTGAGGTCCTCGGAGCCGGCCAGGATCACCGGGAGCGAGCCCAGCTTGTTCACGGCCGGGATGAGGGACGAGGAGACACAGGCACGGGCCACCTCCTCGATGACGATCACCGTGGCGAGGGCGTCCGCGCCGGCGCCGCCGTACGACTCGGGTACGTGCACCGCGTGCAGGTCGCTCGCGACCAGCGCGTCCAGGGCCTCCTGGGGGAAGCGGGCCTCCTCGTCCACGGCGGCCGCGTACGGCGCGATCTTCGCCTCGGCCAGCGAGCGGATGGCGTCGCGGAGCATGTCGTGCTCCTCGGACAGGCGGTACAGGTCGAAGTCAGCCGATCCGGCCAAGGTGACTCACGCTCCAGAAGACGCTGCGCTAATTACCGTTAAGTAACTCAAATTTTAGGGGCCAGCCCACCGGAGTGACACGTGACGTGGGCAACAGGGGAAAACTGCCCGGTGAGGGGCCCCGAAACGCCCCGACTATGCTCAGCACCGCATCCCCGCCGTACCTTCCCTGGAGCACCCATGAGCCTGAAGATCACCGTGATCGGCACCGGCTATCTCGGCGCCACGCACGCCGCGGCCATGGCCGAGCTGGGTTTCGAGGTGCTCGCCCTTGACGTCGTCAAGGAGAAGATCGAGATGCTGGAGCGCGGCGAGACCCCGATGTACGAGCCGGGCCTGGAGGAGCTGCTGCGCCGGCATGTCGCGGGGTTCGAGGGCTCCACCGGGCGGCTGCGGTTCACCCAGGACTGGGCCGAGGTCGGCGCCTTCGGCGATGTGCACTTCGTCTGTGTGAACACCCCGCAGAAGCACGGCGAGTACGCCTGCGACATGTCGTACGTCGAGTCCGCGATCGGTTCGCTGGCCGCGCATCTGACCCGGCCCGCGCTGGTCGTCGGCAAGTCGACCGTGCCGGTGGGCTCCGCCGACGGGCTGGCCCGCACGATCGCCGCGCTGGCGCCGGCCGGCGCTGACGCCGAGCTGGCCTGGAACCCGGAGTTCCTGCGGGAGGGCTTCGCCGTCCAGGACACCCTGCACCCGGACCGGATCGTGGTCGGGGTGCGCAGCGAGCGTGCGGAGCGGCTGCTGCGCGAGGTGTACGCGACGCCGCTCGGAGAGGGGACGCCGTTCGTGGTCACCGACTTCCCCACCGCCGAGCTGGTGAAGACCTCCGCGAACTCCTTCCTCGCCACCAAGATCTCCTTCATCAACGCCATGGCCGAGATGTGCGAGGCGTCCGGCGGGGACGTCGCCAAGCTGGCCGAGGCGATCGGGTACGACGACCGGATCGGGAAGAAGTTCCTGCGGGCCGGCATCGGGTTCGGCGGCGGATGCCTGCCGAAGGACATCCGCGCGTTCATGGCGCGGGCCGGCGAGCTCGGGGTCGACCAGGCGCTGACCTTCCTGCGCGAGATCGACTCCATCAACATGCGCCAGCGCGGGCAGATGGTGGAGCTGGCGCGGCAGGCGCTCGGCGGCGGGCCGTTCCTGGGCAGGCGGATCGCCGTCCTCGGCGCGACCTTCAAGCCCGACTCGGACGACGTCCGGGACTCCCCCGCGCTGAACGTCGCCGGGCAGATCCACCTCCAGGGCGGCCAGGTGACGGTGTACGACCCGAAGGGCATGGACAACGCCCGGCGGATCTTCCCCACCCTCGCGTACGCCGACTCCGCCCGCGAAGCCGTACGGGGCGCCGACGCCGTACTGCACCTGACCGAGTGGCGGGAGTTCCGGGAGCTGGACCCGGCGGCGCTCGGGGAGGTCGCGGCGGCCCGGCTGATCCTGGACGGACGCAACGCGCTCGACCCGGCGCTGTGGCGGGCGGCGGGGTGGACGTACCGGGCGATGGGCCGGCCGACCGCGTAGCCGTGTACGGGTGACGCCGGTTCGGCCGAGGCTCAGTCGGCCGAACCGGCGTCTGTCTGCATTCTGCCGCACCCGGCCGGAGTGTGCCGTGTGAACGGCCTGTGCAGTGGCTACGGCCCTGTGGTTCACGTCTCCCTGGCCCGGTAGCGGCGCATCTTCGCGCGTGCCCCGCACACCTGCATCGAGCACCAGCGGCCGCGTCCGGCCGGGCTTCGGTCGTAGTACGCCCAGTGGCAGGTGACGGCCTCGCACGCCTTCAGCCGCTGCCAGGTGCCCGCGACCAGTGCCTCGGCGACGGCGGCGGCCACCCGGGAGAGCAGCGGGCCGTCGTCGGCGGGGGCGAGGCGGGCGGAGCCGTCCAGGGAGTCGACCGCCACCAGCAGCGGAGCCGCCGCGAGCAGCTCGCCCAGCGGGGTCACCGCACGGTGCGGGGCGTGTCCGGCGTGGGCCAGCAGGGCCGCGCGCAGCGACTCGCGCAGCGCGCGGGCCGCCGGGAGCTCGTCGGCGGTGAGGCCCAGCGCCGCCCGGCCGTCCGCCGTGTCGAGCGTGTCGGCGCCCGACTCGAGGTCCAGCGTGTTGACCAGGGACTCGACCAGGGCCAGGCCTCCCGGTGCGGGCGATCGCTCACTCATGTCTTGCGACGTTACCCCCAATGCGAGAGCATGCAGTAACCGTTACTGGTTGACCGCATCTAGAGGTAACAATCATCTACAGGTAATCAGGAGGAAGTCATGACTCTCGCCGAACTGGGTGTCGTCGTCCTGGACTGCCCCGACCCGCGTGCGCTGGCCGGTTTCTACGCCGAGTTGCTGGGCGGGACCGTCGAGGCGGACGCGGAGGGCGACTGGGTGGACCTCACGACCCCCGACGACCGGGCGCTGGCCTTCCAGGCCTCCCCCGGCTTCGTGGCGCCGGAGTGGCCGCGCGCCGACCGCAACGCCCAGCAGTTCCATCTGGATCTGACCGTCGCGGACCTGGACGCGGCCGAGAAGGGCGTACTGGCGCTGGGCGCGAAGCCGCTGGACACGGACGACCGCTCCCGCGGGTGGCGTGTGTACGCCGACCCGGCGGGGCACCCGTTCTGTCTCTGCGCCTGCTGACTCAGGAGGATCCCGTGCCGCCCGTGGTCACCTTCCGTTCCGTCGTGCTCGACTGTCCCGACCCGCGCGCGCTCGCCGAGTTCTACGCGCTCCTCCTGGGCGGCACGCCCGAGGCCGAGGACGGCGGGGAGGACTGGTACGTCCTGCGGGTTCCCGCGGGTCCCCGGATCGCGTTCCAGCAGGTCGAGGGGTACACCCCATCGGAGTGGCCGCGCGCCGACCGCAACCCCCAGCAGTTCCATCTCGACCTCGACGCCGGCGCCACCTGGGCGGAGGTCGACGCGGCGCACGAGCGGGTGCTGGCGCTCGGGGCACGCCCGCTGGACCTGGAGGACCGGGAGAAGAAGGACTTCCAGGTGTACGCCGATCCGGCGGGGCATCCGTTCTGCCTGTGCCGGGTCGAGCGCGGCTGAGGGGCTATCCGTCGAGGTCGGCGATCTTCGCCGTCGACGGCTGGCTGCGGTCCTGTGCCGCGCGGGCCGCGAAGTCCGCGCCGCGCAGGACGCGCTGTACGTTTCCCCAGGTCAGCATGGCCAGGTCGGTTTCCGGCCAGCCTCGGCGGAGCAGCTCGGCCACGAGGTGCGGGTAGCCGGAGGGGTCGGCGAGACCCTGCGGATGGGCGGTGCCGGAGTCGTAGGTGCCGGAGAGGCCCACGCATTCGGGGCCGGCGACGGCACGTACGTGGTCGAGGTGGTCGGCGACGTCCCGGACGCCCGGGCCGGTCTGCTCGGCGGCCAGCGGCACCATGCACAGCCCCTTGGCCGCGCCCAGCCGGGCGAGCAGTCCGTCGGACAGGTTGTCGGGGTGCGGGCACAGGGCGCGGGCGGCGGAGCGGGTGCACAGGACCGGCGTCCTGGAGAGCGTGAGGGCGCGGCCGATGGTGGCGTCGGAGGCGCCCGAGAGGTCGGCGATCACACCGAGCCGGTTCATCTCCCGCACGACCTCCTCGCCGAACCGGGTCAGCCCCGCCTCGCTCGCCCAGGAGGTCCCGGCCAGGGTGAGGACGCGCAGGCCGAGGGAGCGCAGGACGCGCAGGATGCCGAGGGAGTCGTCGAGGGCGGCGGCGCCGGCCGGGCCCAGGACGACGGCGACCCGGCCGCAGTTGCGGGCGTCGAGCACCTGGCCCGCGGTGAGGGCCGGCCGCAGCCCCTCCGGGTGGGTCTCGACGACCGAGCGGGCGAGGTCCAGCTGTTCCAGTGTCGCGCCGAGGGCCGGGCCGTCGGTCGGGTGCAGGGCGCAGAACAGGGCGCCGACATGGCCCTCGCGCAGCCGGGGCAGATCGGTGTCGACGGCGCTCTCGCCGAGCTGGAGGTCGTACCGGGGCAGGTGCCGCAGCGCCCGGGGCAGCCCGCTGTGGCCGTCGGCGACGGGGTGGGCGGCGAGGAGGGCACGGGCCCGGGCCGGGAGATCGTCCCCCTCCCCCGTGGCAGTCGGCTCGGGGGCGGAGTCGGGGACGTACGGAGTGGCGAAGAGGTGCGGCAGTTCGCTGGCCGACGGGGGGTCGTGCAGTTCGTCCTGGAGGTCGGCCATGGCGGTCTCCGTGTGTCGGTCGGCAGTACGCCAACCGTCGCACGGAGACCGGAACGCGTCCTGGTGGGCGGGGCGTTCGGGGGTACGTCCGGCTCAGCCGTCGAGGGAGTCGATCGTCGCGTTGGACGGCCGCCGACTCGCCCGGAGGTCGCGGGAGACGTCCTCCGCCGCGCCGAGCACCCGGACCGCGTTCTGCCAGGTCAGCTTGGCGAGGTCGGGGCGGGACCAGCCGCGGTCGAGGAGTTCGGCGATCAGGTTGGGGTAGCCGGAGACGTCGTTCAGGCCGTCGGGGAGGAACGGGGTGCCGTCGTAGTCGCCGCCGACGCCCAGGTGGTCGATGCCCGCCACCTCGCGCATGTGGTCCAGGTGGTCGGCGACGGTCGCGACCGTGGCGACCGGACGCGGGACACGCTCCTCGAAGGCGCGGTGGATCTTCATCGCGTCGGGGGTGGTGTCCAGCGGGTGGTAGCCGTGGGCGCGCATGTTGTCGTCCGCCACGACCGCCCAGTCGACCGCCGCCTGGAGCACGAACTTCGGTACGAACGTCGCCATCGCGACGCCGCCGTTCGCGGGCAGCCGCTCCAGGACGTCGTCCGGGATGTTGCGGGGGTGGTCGCAGACCGCGCGGGCGGAGGAGTGCGAGAAGATCACCGGCGCGGTGGAGGCGTCGAGGGCGTCCCGCATCGTCGTGGCGGCGACGTGCGAGAGGTCGACCAGCATGCCCAGCCGGTTCATCTCGCGCACGACCTCGCGGCCGAACGCGGTGAGACCGCCGGCCTTCGGCTCGTCGGTCGCGGAGTCCGCCCAGTCCACGTTGTCGTTGTGGGTGAGGGTGAGGTACCGGACGCCGAGCGCGTACAGACCGCGCAGGGTGCCCAGCGAGTTGGCGATGGAGTGGCCGCCCTCGGCGCCCATGAGCGAGGCGATACGGCCCTCCGCCCGCGCGGCCTCCATGTCGGCGGCGGTGAGGGCCGCCCTGAGCTGCCGCGGGTTGCGGTCGATCAGCTGCCGTACGCAGTCGATCTGCTCCAGGGTCGAGGGCACCGCGTCCGGCAGGTCCGAGCGCACGAACACCGACCAGTACTGCGCCCCGACACCGCCCTCGCGCAGGCGGGGGATGTCGGTGTGCAGGTGCGCGTCCTGGCGTACGGCGATGTCGCGGGCGTCGAGGTCGTAGTGGACCTGTGCCCGCAGCGCCCACGGCAGGTCGTTGTGGCCGTCGACGACGGGGAACTCGGCGAGGAGTTCCCGGGCTGCTTCGGATGAGCTCAAGGCCGTCACTTCCCGAAGCCGAAGCCGACATTGCCGCCCTCGACCTTGGCGCGCAGCCGTCTGCCCTTCTCGGTGGCCTGGTCGTTGAGGTCCTGCTGGAACTCGCGCATCCGGGCGAGGAGGTCCTCGTCGTGGGTGGCGAGGATGCGGGCGGCGAGCAGTCCGGCGTTGCGGGCGCCGCCGACCGAGACCGTGGCGACAGGCACACCGGCCGGCATCTGCACGATGGACAGGAGGCTGTCCATGCCGTCCAGGTACTTCAGCGGCACGGGCACGCCGATGACCGGCAGCGGGGTGACCGACGCGAGCATGCCGGGGAGGTGCGCGGCACCGCCGGCGCCCGCGATGACCGCCTTGAGACCGCGCTCGGCGGCCTGCTCGCCGTACGCGATCATCTCGCGGGGCATGCGGTGCGCGGAGACGACGTCGACCTCGTACGCGATCTCGAACTCGTCGAGAGCCTGGGCGGCGGCCTCCATGACGGGCCAGTCGCTGTCCGAACCCATGACGATGCCTACGACGGGTCCTGCAACGGGGCTCATTCGGTGATCGTGCCTCTCAGGTAGCCGGCTGCGTGACGCGCGCGTTCCAGCACGTCGTCCAGGTCGTCGCCGTAGGTGTTGACGTGGCCCACCTTGCGGCCGGGCTTCACGTCCTTGCCGTACATGTGGATCTTGAGCTGGGGGTCGCGGGCCATGCAGTGCAGATACGCGGTGTACATGTCCGGGAAGTCGCCGCCGAGGACGTTCACCATGACGGTCCACTTCGCGCGGGGGCGGGGGTCGCCGAGGGGGAGGTCCAGGACCGCGCGGACGTGGTTGGCGAACTGGGAGGTGATCGCGCCGTCCTGGGTCCAGTGGCCGGAGTTGTGGGGGCGCATCGCCAGTTCGTTGACGAGGACGCGGCCGTCGCGGGTCTGGAACAGCTCGACGGCGAGGTGGCCGACGACGTCCAGCTCCTTCGCGATGCGCAGGGCCATCTCCTCGGCGTGCAGCGCGAGGGCCGGGTCGAGGCCGGGGGCGGGCGCGACGACGGTGTCGCAGACGCCGCCCACCTGCTGGGACTCCACCACCGGGTAGGCGACGGCCTGGCCGTGCGGGGACCGTACGACGTTGGCGGCGAGCTCGCGGACGTAGTCGACCTTCTCCTCCGCGAGGACGGGGACGCCCGCGCGGAAGGGGTCGGCGGCCTCCTCGGCGGTCTCGACGACCCACACGCCCTTGCCGTCGTAGCCACCGCGGACGGTCTTCAGGACGACGGGGAAGCCGTCGCCCTCCGCGGCGAAGCGGACCACGTCCGTCGGGTCGCTCACGATGCGGTGCCGTGGGCAGGGCACCCCGATCGCGTCGAGCTTCGCGCGCATCACGCCCTTGTCCTGGGCGTGCACGAGCGCCGCCGGGCCGGGGCGGACGGGGATGCCGTCCGCCTCCAGGGCCCTGAGGTGCTCGGTGGGTACGTGTTCGTGATCGAAGGTGATCACGTCACAGCCCCGTGCGAACGCGCGCAGCGTCTCCAGGTCGCGGTAGTCGCCGACGACGACATCGCTGACGACCTGTGCCGCGGAATCCTGCGGGGTGTCACTGAGGAGCTTGAACCTGATGCCGAGCGGGATGCCCGCCTCGTGTGTCATACGAGCGAGCTGACCCCCGCCGACCATGCCGACTACCGGGAACGTCACGCCCCCAGGGTATCGGCCGCGGCGGTGGGAGTTCTTACCCGCCGTTTGCCCTGTTCTTCCTGACCTGTTTCCGACCTGTGAAGCCCGACCACAGGAAACCGACAAGAGTGATGGTTAGCATGGCTGGGTTGACGAAAGCCAGAGCGCGACCGTGACACCAAGACCCGGACGGGGGCCTGTACGACCATGGCACATGGTTCCTCGGGACAGGGACGGCTACGACGCGTGACCCGCGAGCTGGCCAAGTTCGGCGCCGTGGGAGGCGCGGGGCTGCTGGTCAACCTCGGCGTGTTCAACCTCGTGCGGCACCTCACCGATCTGCCGGTGGTGCGCGCGAGTGTCGTCGCCACCGTCGTGTCGATCGTGTTCAACTACGTCGGGTTCCGCTACTTCACCTACCGTGACCGCGACAAGAGCGGGCGCACCAAGGAACTGACGCTGTTCCTGCTGTTCAGCGCGGTGGGGCTGGTGATCGAGAACGGGTTGCTGTTCGCGGCGACGTACGGGTTCGGGTGGGACAGCCCACTGCAGAGCAACGTGTTCAAGTTCTTCGGCATCGGGGTCGCGACCCTGTTCCGCTTCTGGTCCTACCGGACGTGGGTGTTCCGGGCGCTGCCTGCGAAAGAGGCCGTGGCCAGCGCGGAGTCCTTCCTGGCGGAGGAGTCGCTGATCACGGGACAGACCCGGAAGGGACGCCAGCGGGTGGGATGAGCCCCTGGCTCATCTGACCGTCGGCTCGTCGCTCGTCCCGGAGCGTTTCTGGGGGGCCGTGCGGGAGAGGAACAGGCCGAAGATCGGGGGCTGGGCCTGGAGCATCTCCAGGCGGCCGCCGTCGGCCTCCGCGAGGTCGCGGGCGACGGCGAGGCCGATGCCCGTGGAGTTGCGGCCGCTGATCGCGCGCTCGAAGATACGGGCGCCCAGGTCGGCCGGGACGCCGGGTCCCTCGTCGGTGACCTCGACGACCGCCTGGTTGCCGGTGACACGGGTGCGCAGGGCGACCGTGCCGCCGCCGTGCATGAGGGAGTTCTCGATCAGGGCGGCCAGGACCTGCGCGACCGCCCCGGGCGTGCCGACCGCGCGCAGATGGCGTTTGCCGGAGCTGACGATGGCCCGCCCGACCCCGCGGTAGGCCGGGCGCCACTCGGCGAGCTGCTGCTGGATGACCTCGTCGAGGTCGAAGGAGACGGCGGAGCCGGTGCGCGGGTCCCGGGCGTTGGTGAGAAGGCGTTCGACGACGTCCGTGAGGCGTTCCACCTGGGTGAGGGCGATCATCGCCTCGTCCTTCACGGTGTCCGGGTCGTCGGTGAGGGTGATCTCCTCCAGGCGCATGGAGAGCGCGGTGAGGGGGGTGCGGAGCTGGTGGGAGGCGTCGGCGGCCAGGCGCCGCTCGGCGGTGAGCATACGGGCGATGCGTTCGGCCGAGGAGTCCAGCACGTCGGCGACCCGGTCCAGCTCCGGGACGCCGTACCGCTTGTGACGGGGGCGGGGATCGCCCGAGCCGAGGCGTTCGGCGGTCTCCGCGAGGTCGGTGAGCGGGGAGGCCAGCTTGTTGGCCTGGCGGATGGCCAGCAGGACCGCCGCCACGACGGCGAGAAGCGCCACCAGGCCGATGATCAGCAGGGTGCGTCCGACCTCACGGGTGATCGTGGAGCGCGGCTCCTCGACCCGTACGGTCTCGCCGCCCTCCCCCTTCTCCTCGGCGTGGATGACGTCACCCGTGGGCCGCGTGCCGATCTCGATCGGGGGCCGGCCGGGGATGCGGATCACGGCGTAACGGTCCTGGGTGACCTGGTCGCGCAGGATCTCCGCGTTGACGTCCTCCGAGCCGAGCAGCCGGCTGTCCACGATCCCGACGAGCCGCACCGCCTCGGAGTCCACCACCTCCTGGGCGCTGCTGCTGATCGTCCGGCTCTCGACGATGACGAGAGAGACGCCGAACACGGCGATGACGACCAGCACGACCGCGAGCGTGGACTGAATGAGACGGCGACGCAAAGGAGCCCTCCGGGCAGTGACTTCCGGCTACCGCTCAGCTCTTCTCGAAGCGGAAGCCGACGCCCCGCACGGTGGCGATGTAGCGCGGGTTCGCCGCGTCGTCGCCGAGCTTCTTGCGCAGCCAGGAGATGTGCATGTCGAGGGTCTTGGTGGAGGACCACCAGGTCGTGTCCCAGACCTCGCGCATCAGCTGGTCGCGCGTGACGACCCGCCCCGCGTCCCGGACGAGGACCCGCAGGAGGTCGAACTCCTTCGCCGTCAGCTGGAGTTCCTCCTCGCCCATCCACGCGCGGTGCGACTCGACGTCGATGCGCACCCCGTGGGTGGCCGGCGGCTGCGCGGGTTCGGTGGCGCCGCGCCGCAGCAGGGCCCGGACCCGGGCGAGCAGTTCGGCGAGGCGGAAGGGCTTGGTGACGTAGTCGTCGGCGCCCGCGTCCAGACCGACGACGGTGTCCACCTCGTCGGCGCGCGCGGTCAGGATCAGGATGGGCACGGCGTGGCCCTCGGCGCGCAGCCGGCGGGCGACCTCGAGGCCGTCCATGCCGGGCAGGCCGAGGTCCAGCACGACCAGGTCGATGCCGCCCTGCATTCCGGCGTCCAGCGCGGTCGGTCCGTCCTCACGCACCTCGACCTCGTACCCTTCCCGGCGCAGTGCGCGGGCCAGCGGCTCCGAGATGGACGCATCGTCCTCGGCGAGCAGTACACGGGTCATGAGCTGATGGTAGTCCGCGCGGGGCAAGGGCCGAAGTGTGATCGACGCCGCTGTTTCTTACTCGGGGACATGACGGACACATGATGAGCAATCCGAAGGTCCGAGATGACAGGATGGTACGGACCTTCGAAACATCGACACAGCTCCTTGATCACCTGTGATTCGAGTCTCAAGTCCTTCCATTCCCGGCAGTCTGCCGTCGTATGGTGAAACGCCCCCCACCAAACAAGGAACGAACGATCATGGCGTCCAGCCAGACGAAGGGCTCGGCCCGCCCGGGTACCCCCGACTCCGGTTCCGAGAGGACCTTCTTCGGCCACCCCCGCGGACTGGCCACTCTCTTCATGACCGAGATGTGGGAGCGATTCTCCTACTACGGCATGAAGGCCCTGCTCCCGCTGTACCTGGTGGCACCGGGCGGCCTGCACATGAGCGCGGCCTCCGCGACCGCGGTCTACTCGGTGTACCTGTCCCTCGTGTACCTGCTCGCCCTGCCCGGCGGCTGGTTCGCGGACCGCGTCCTCGGCCCCCGCAGGACGGTCGGCGTGGCCGGCGCGGTCATCATGCTCGGCCACCTCACCCTGGCCCTGCCGAACGCCGGCACCTTCTACGCCGGTCTCGGCCTGGTCGCCATCGGCTCCGGCCTGCTGAAGGCCAACATCTCCACGATGGTCGGCCACCTCTACCAGGGCCCGGACGACCCGCGCCGCGACGGCGGCTTCACCGTCTTCTACATCGGCATCAACCTCGGCGCGTTCGCCGCCCCGCTGGTCATCGGCACCGTCGGCGAGAACGTCGACTGGCACCTCGGCTTCGCGCTCGCCGCGCTCGGCATGGCGCTGGGCCTGGCCCAGTTCCTGCTCGGCAGCCGTCATCTCAGCTCCCGCTCGGACGTCGTACCTACCCCGATGACCGCCGCCGAGAAGACCGCCACGCTGCGCAGGGCCGGTCTGTGGGCCGCCGTCGCCGCCGTCTTCTACGCGGTCGTCGGCTTCTCCGGCCACTACACCCTGAACTGGCTGCTGGTCCCGATCACCGTCGCGGGGCTGGTCATCCCCGTCATGGTCATCGCCCGTATCAAGCGGGACAAGGACCTCGACCGCGCCGAGCAGTCGAAGATGTCCGCGTACATCTGGTTCTTCGTCGCCGCGGCCGTGTTCTGGATGATCTACGACCAGGGCGGCTCGACCGTGTCCCTGTTCGCCGACTCCTCGGCCGACAACACGGTCTTCGGCTGGGAGTTCCCGGTCTCCTGGTACCAGTCGGTCAACCCGGTCATGATCATGGCGCTGGCGCCGGTCTTCGCCTGGGCGTGGCTGGCCCTCGCCCGGCGCGGCAGGGAACCGGGCACCGCGACGAAGTTCGCTATGGGCCTGGTGCTCGTCGGCGCGTCCTTCTTCCTCTTCCTCGCCCCGCTGGCGATCGCCGACGGCGGTCACAAGGCCGCCGCGATGTGGCTGGTCGGCATCTACTTCGTCCAGACGGTCGGTGAGCTGACGCTGTCCCCGGTGGGTCTGTCCGTGACCACCAAGATGGCGCCCGCGAAGTACGCCTCCCAGATGATGGGCGTCTGGTTCCTGGCCGTCACCGCCGGTGACGCCACCACCGGCCTGCTCTCCATCGCCGGCGTCGACCTCGACAAGACGGGCATCGTGGCCCTCCAGGCCGTCCTCGCCGTCGTCGCGGGCGCGGCGGTGTGGATGTACCGCAAGCGGGTCAGGGAGCTCATGGGCGACGTGCGCTGACGTCCCCGTCGGATGTGCGGGAGGGCCACCGCGGCCTGCGTCGCGGTGGCCCTCCGGCGCTTACGGTCCCGCAGACGTCAGCCGGCGTCCACGGTCCCGGGCGCGTCAGCGCAGATGCCGCCGTCCCGGCATGAACGTGAACACCGCGCCGCCCAGCAGGATCGCCGTGCCGGCCACCAGGCCCAGCGCCTTCAGGGTGCCGTGGTCGCCGCTGCCGGTCTCGGCGAGGCCGCCGCTGGTCGTCGTACTCCCGCCCGAGGACGCCGAGCCGCTGCCGCCGGACGCACCGCTCGCCTGTTCCTCCGTGTCCAGAGTCAGGGAGACGACCGAGCTGTCCGGCGTGCAGATGGTGGTCGTGCCCATGGCCTCGATCGTGAGGACGCCCGGGGAGAGCGTGGCCTCGCCGGTCGCACCCGGCTTGTAGGTGCCGGTGAGGTCCGGGATCTCGATCGGGTCGTTCTGCGGGATCGGCTCGGAGTTCAGCCGTCCCTCCACCTTCACCGAGCCCGTGTCCGCGCCGCCGAGCACGACTTGCATGGTCGGCTTCACCATGCCCGCCGGGATGTCGATCGGGCTGTCCATCACCGACTTCTTGAACTTCACGGTGAGGTCGTAACTCCCGCCGTCCTTCTTGGCGTTGATCTGGATCGGCGAGGTCGCCTTCTTCACCCCGAGGGGTGTGTCGCAGGTGTAGGGGATGTCGACGATCTTGCCGGTGAAGTCGGTCTGACCGCCGTCGTCACCGGTCCCGGTGGCCGTCGGGCTGGGCGTCGTACTGGCCGACGGGGTCTGGCTCCCGGAGGGGGTCGCGCTCGGGGTGGTGCTGCCGGACGGGCTGGACGAGCCGCTCGAACCCCCGCCCCCCGCCGTCACCGTGATGGTCACCGCCGGCTGGACGGTCTCCGTCGGCGCGCACTTGGTGTCCGTCATCAGCGCGTTGACGACGTACGCGTCCGGCGTCAGCGTCACCTGCCCCGCCGTCGTCAGTTTCAGTGTGCCCTTCATGTCGGACAGCACCATCGGGTCGCCCTTGGGGATCGCCGGGTTCTCACGCGGGCCTTTCATCGCGATGTCCGCGGTCTGCGCGCCGGCGGCCTTGAGGGTGCCGGACGGCTCGACCGAGTCCGGGGGCAGGTCGATGATGTCGGGGTTCTTCGACGCGGCCTGGGTGAACTTCCAGACGACCTCGACGGTGTCGCCGACCTTCGCCGTGGCCGGCGCGGTGATGTCGGCCTTCGTGGTCCCCTCGATATCGGGCAGCCCGATGCCCTCCGGCGGAATGCACTTGGTGGCGTACGACACCTCGGCGGCCTGGGCCTGCCCGGCGGTCACGCCGAGCAGGGCGGCGGCGCCGGCGAACAGGACGGCGGCGCCCGCCGCTGCCGCTCGGCGTCGGTGGCCGAGGGGTACGGCTCTCTCACTCACATGGTTCCCTTCCTGCCGGGAGTCGTCGGACTCGTCGTCGGACTCGTCGTCGGACTGGTCGTGGGACCCGTCTGACCCGTCGTTTGACCCTGCGGATCCGTCGGATGTGTCGGATGTGTCGGACGGTCGTCGTGCGGTGCGGAGAGCCGACCTGCCGCCGCGGCGCCCGGAGCGGTGCCCGGGGCGAACCACGGCAGGGTCGAGGTCGAGGTGGGGGTGAGGGCGGAGGCGGAGGCGATGTTGGTGGCCGGTCGCCGGGTGGCCCGTGACGGCCTTGACGGCCCTGGTGGGCGTACGCGGTCCACGATCGCCATCCCGATCCGGAACAGCGCCGCCGGCACCACCAGGCAGAGCAGGAACCAGAACAGGGTCACGCCCCAGGGGCGGCCGACGTCCCAGGACCGGTCGGCGATGACCTTCCCGTCGTACTTCAGGGAGACGGTGTAGTCGCCGTGGGCGCCGGCGGAGAGTTCGACGGGCAGTTCGACGCGGGCCTTCTTGCCGGGGCCGATCGTGCCGCGCCACTGCCGCTCGTCCCACTCCGGGGCGAACACACCGTGCGCGGGCCCCACCTGGAAGACCGGGTCCTTCACGGTGGCGGTGCCGGGGTTGCCGACGGTGAGGACCAGTTTCCGGGTGGGCGGGGCGCCGAACCAGGTGAGCAGTCCGCTGGAGCCCTGCAACCGGGTGGCGGTGAGCACGGTGAGCCGTCCCTTGCCGGTCTCGGCGGGCAACGGCTCGATCGCGTGGCCCGCCACCTCGAACACCGCGTCCGCCTGCTTCTTCGCGCCGGTCGCGGTGGCCACGTGTACCACGCACGGGCACGGATCGGGCGGTTCGGCGACGGGGAGACGGCGGCTGAAGTGTCCGTCGGCGTCGGTGGTGACGGCGCGGCCGTCGGCGTTGGCGCAGGAGTTGGTGCCGCCGACGAGGCCCCGGGCGGGGGTCGCCCGGCCGCAGACCAGCAGCATCAACAGGGTGCGGGCCGGCCAGTTATTGCCGCTGACGGTGACCGAGTCGCCGGTCCCCGCCTGGGAGGTGGAGAGGGTGACGGCCGGTCCGGCCGCGGCGGAGGCGGTGCCGGCCAGGGGCCAGGGCAGCAGGAGCAGGGCGAGCAGCAGGGCCGCGACCCGGATTCTGCCGTTCACGTCACCGCTCCCTTCGGCTGGGGTGTCGTGTGCGATGTCGTCGTACGACGTTCAGGGCGCCGACGGCTTACCGGCGGACGGGCGGGGTGAGTTCAGCGGGGCTGACTGCCACGGCGGGTCAGCCACAGCGTGCCCGCCGCGCCCACGAGGAGCACGGTGCCGCCGAGGGTGCCGAGGGCGATGGCGTTGTCCTCGGGCCCGGTCTGCGGAAGCTGCCCACCGGAGTCGGTGGACCCGCTGGATCCGCCGGACCCACTGGACCCTCCGGAGCCGCCCGAGGCCGCCGTCACGTCGAGGGTGAGGGACGGGCCGGGGTTGTTGGTCGGCGTGCAGGTGGTGGTCGTACCCATGACCTTGATGGTGAGCACGCCGGGCGTGAAAGTGACCTTGCCGGTCTTCTTGGGCGTGTAGGTGCCGCTCAGGTCGTTGATCTTGATGGGCGTGTTTCTGGGGATCGCGGCCTGGTTGGCCGAACCGGTGACGTTCAGCGTGCCGCTGTCGGCGCCGCCGAGCTTGATGGTGGCGCTCGGGTTCATCGAGCCCTTGCCGAGTTCGGCCGGGCTCGATGAGACACCTTTCTGCCAGGACATGGTGATCTTGTAACCGCTGCCGCTCTTGACGCCCTTGATCTCGATGGGCGAGACGGCGCTCTTGAATCCGATGGGCGTATCGCAGCGGTAGTTGACGTCGACGACATCGGCCGTGGCCAGGGGGGCGGCCATCCAGACCGCCGCCGAGCCGGCCAGGGCCGCGGCAGCCACCAGTGCGGCGTTTCGCTTCCGGTTCGACACGGTCCCCTCATTCCTGGCAATAACTGACGAGGCATCAGATCGAGCCGTCAAGGTACGCCGGGCACGATGAGGAGGGAAGAGAAGCCACACGCCGGAGTTGTGACGATCCGACGGGGGAGATGGGGGGACGGCCCGGGGGGCGGGGGGACCCCGCCGGGCGGGGCGAGGACGAGAACGGGATCGGGCCGACGCGCGACGGTACCGATCAGGCCACCACCCGCAGCCGGGCGGACCAGAACCGCGCGCAACAGTCCCGAGAACCCCCGTCAGGCCCACGCGCAGCGGCGGGGCGCGGGCCGAGGCCGACGCAAGACGGCCCGGCTCAGACGGACGCGCAAACGATCCCGATCAGGCCGACACACAGCAACTGCCCCCGGGACCGACAACTTGGGGGGCTCGGGCCGACCTAAGGGGTTGGGCTCGGGCCGACGTAGGACGGCAGACCGCAGGCCGACGTAAAAGTGGCCGGGCTCTGGCCGACGTAAAAGCGCCCGGACGCGGGCCGAACTAAAGCCGTCCGACGTGGGACGGCGTGAAGCAGACGGGCCCGGGACGGCGTAAAGCAGACGGGCTCGGGCAAAGCGGCACGGTGGAAGGGAACCCTCGCTGGGCCGGTCAGGCGGGGGCGCTCAGTTCGGCCCAGACTGTTTTGCCCGTGACGCCCGGGGTGCGAAGGACGCCCCAGTCCAGGCAGAGGCGCTGGACGATGAACATGCCGTGGCCGCCGGGACGGCCCGCGCGGTGCGGGGTGCGGGGCGCCGGCTGGCCGGTGCCGCGGTCGGAGACCTCGACCCGGATGACCTTCCGGTCGCAGCCGATGACCATGCGTTCGGGCCCGCCGGCATGCAGACACGCGTTGGTGACCAGCTCGGACACGACGAGCAGCACATCCTCGGCCGCCGCCCGCCGGTCGGCGGCCGCGGCCGGCAGCCAGCCCCACGCGTACAGCGCCTGGCGGGCGAAGTCGCGGGCGAGCGGAACGACCCCGCTCGCGCCCTCGAAGCTCAGGCCGCGGACCTGACGCCCCTCCGACGCCTCGGAAGCGCCGCCACTCTCCGGCTCCGGGTCCTGGTCAGGACCGCGGTCGCCCGGCGAATAGGGCCGGGTGGTGCTCATCAGCGCTTCACCTCACCGATCCACCGATTCATCGCTTCGCCGATCCGCCGATTGGCCAATCACCGAAATCACCGAATCAACGGTTAATAATTCAACAGTCACTTCGATACGTCGTCGACAGCGGGTCCGTGGCCGGGATTGCCTCCGACATGTTCCGGCGTCTTCAGGTTCAGGATGTCTCCTGCCCGACGGAAGCCGTGGAACACCCCCTCGTTGACCCCGACCGGCGTCCGTGTCAGCCGTCCTCGGGTGTGAGTGCCGCGTCAAGGGTGTCGTGGACGGTGAACACCGCCTCCGCGCCGGTGATCTCGAAGACCCGCGCCACCACGGGCAGCATGCCCGCGAGATGCACGCCGCCGCCGGCCGCCTCCGCCTTCAGCCGGGCGCCGAGGAGGACGTTCAGCCCGGTCGAGTCACAGAACTCCAGCCGCGAGCAGTCCACGACGAGCCTGTTGAACCCCCTGGACAGGCACTCCTCGAGTGGCTCACGCAACAGATCGGCGGTGTGGTGGTCCAACTCACCCGCCGGAATCACGACAGCACTGGAGCCCGATTCCCGCACCTCGACCAGAAGCCGGCCCGACTGTGCGCTGCCGACCGTCCCGCGGTCCATGCGTCTCTACTCCCAGGGTCGCCCACTGTTTGCTGACGTGCTCACCGAAGCCGCTCACTGAAAACTCTTCACCGAACCGCTCGCTGACGCCCTCGAACACTACGCCTTCGTCACGTGCCCCAACACCCGAACAATCGCCCGCAAACGGACATAACCGAACAAAAAACACTTGCGATCGGCTCGGTAAAGCAGGTAGGGCTAGTACTGACCACGCAACCGACCACGGCCGGCTTTGGAGGCGCCGCACACCGTAGTGCGCTCACTGGCTTCGGCAGCCATATGCCGAGAACGATGGAGGACATCATGTCACCCCGGCTCGACGCATCGCATACCCCTTCGGCGACGTCGGCACCCCCACCGGAACAGGAACATCTGGATCCCATCACGGATCTCGCGGAACTCCCCGAGATCCCGCCGTACGACGAGATCGGCGCCGTCGACGCACGGGCCCTCTCCAAGACCCTGTTCGCGCGGCTGGAGTCCCTCGAAGAAGGCACGCACGACTACTCGTACGTCCGCAACACGCTCGTCGAACTCAACCTCGCCCTGGTCAAGTTCGCCGCCTCCCGTTTCCGCTCGCGCAGCGAGCCGATGGAGGACATCATCCAGGTCGGCACGATCGGCCTGATCAAGGCGATCGACCGCTTCGAACTGTCGCGCGGCGTCGAGTTCCCCACCTTCGCGATGCCAACCATCGTCGGCGAGATCAAGCGCTTCTTCCGCGACACCTCGTGGTCCGTCCGGGTCCCGCGCCGCCTCCAGGAGCTGCGGCTCGACCTGGCCAAGGCGGGCGACGAACTCGCGCAGAAGCTCGACCGCGCCCCCACCGTCGCGGAACTCGCCGAGCGCCTCGGCCTCACCAACGACGAGGTCGTCGAGGGCATGGCGGCCTCGAACGCGTACACCGCCTCCTCCCTGGACGCACAGCCCGAGGAGGACGACTCGGAGGGCGCCCTCGCCGACCGCATCGGCTACGAGGACCACGGCATCGAAGGCATCGAGTACGTCGAGTCGTTGAAGCCGATGATCGCCGAACTGCCGTCCCGCGAACGCCAGATCCTCTCCCTCCGCTTCGTCGCGGGCCTGACCCAGTCGGAGATCGGCGAGGAACTGGGCATCTCCCAGATGCATGTCTCACGGCTGCTGTCGCGCACCCTGACGCAGCTTCGGAAGGGGCTGACGGTCGAGGAGTAAGGACCGCCCTCACATACCGTCCGCAAGGACCGCCTGCCTGCGGGGGTGCCTGCGGGAAGCCTCACTCAAGGCTCCCCGCAGGCACCCCCGCAGTCGTCCCCGCAGCCACCCTTACCCTCGGAAACCTCCCCACGCCGCCCCTCTCGCCACTAGGGTCACCCACACCTCAGACTGACCAGTACGTCAGCAACGGCGAGGAGGCGGATCGTGGTCCGTGCCGACGAACAGGGCGTGTCCACCGGTGAACCCGGCGGTTCCGACGCCCGTCTGACCGAGCTGCTGCGGGGCGCCCCCGCCACGGCGTACCCGGCGCTGCGCGCGCTGCGGCTGCGCCACGAGCCCGCCGTCCTGGCCTACGCCCGCCTGTGCACGACGAGCGAGTCGGCCGCGCGCCGCCTCGCCGCGGAGGCGTTCACCCTCGCGACCCGGGAAACGGCCCGCGGCAGCGAGCCTGGCGGCGCCTGGCGCCACCAACTCCTGCTCCAGGCAGGCCGGTTGGCCGCCGACTGGGCCACGGACGACCGGGCCGGCGGCCTCGACGCCTCCCTGCTCCTGGTCCTCAACACGGCACCGGCAGCGGGCGGCCCGGTCCCTCCCCTGCTGGACGCCTTCCGCGCCCTCCCCTCCCGTTCCCAGGGCCTGATCTGGTACGGCGTGGTCGAGCGCGAGACCCCGGAGGCAACGGCCGTACTCCTCGCCCTGACCCCCGACGACGTCCGGTACGGCATCCCCGCCGCCCTCCACGCCCTCGCCCAGAGCTGTCTGCGGCTGCGCCTCGCGGCCTCCGACGACCCGCGTTGCGCGGACTTCCGCCGGCTGATCGAGGAAGCGGTACGGCCCGAGGGCGCACGGCGCAGCCCCGACCTGGAGGCCCACCGGGCACACTGCCCGCACTGCGCGACGGCGTACGAGGAGCAGCGCGCCCTGCGCGACACCCCTCGCCCGGCCCTGGCGGAGGGTCTGCTGCCCTGGGGTGGCACGGCGTACGTCCGGGAGGACCGCGACCCGACGCCGCCGCCCGCCGCGACGGCGGCGCGTCGGCCGCCGTACCGCCGGCCCGGTCTCGTCCTGCTGGCAGGGGTCGCCCTCGTCCCGCTGCTGGCCCTGCTGACGTGGCCCTCCGGTGACTCCTCCGACTCGAAGAACTCGGCGGGCGCGGCGGTCACGTCCGCGCCGAGCGCCCCCCAGGTGACGGTCACGGCCACGGTTGCGGCCCCCACTCCTTCCCCGGGTTCGCCCTCCCCGACCCCGAGTGCCTCTCCGTCCCGCACCGGCGCATCCCCGACGCCGACCCCGAGTCCGACCCCGAAACCGTCTCCGACGCTCCCGCCCGGCGCGGCGTACGCCCAGGTGGTGAACGCCGCCACGGGCCGCTGCCTGGACGTGGCCGGCGACCTCGACAACGGCACGGACGTGGTGACGGTGCCGTGCTCGTCGTCACCGAGTCAGCGATGGCGGGTGGACGCGGCGCGCGGAGTGCTCCAGTCGTCCGCCGATCCCGACTACTGCCTGGACAGCCGGGGGGACGTGGACAAGGGCGTCGGCGTCTGGGAGTGCGACTCGGTGGACGGCGGCCACGGGGACAACCTGAAGTTCACGGTGGACTCCGACGGGACCGTACGGCCGACGATCGCCATCCTGTCGGGCCTGACCGCGGCGTCCGGCGGCGGGGTGTCGCTGGACCTCCTGGACGGGGACGCGGACCAACGGTGGCGAGCGGGCGCGAGCTGACCCTTCCGTTCCCTTTATGTTCCATCCTGTTCGATTTCGTCCCGTTTGACTCCGTTCTGTTTGATTCCGTTCTGTTCCGGCGTACCGGAAAAACGTGTTGGCCGTCCGCCGCCCGGCCGCGAAAATGCCCGTGTCCCGAACGGGGTGGGACCAGGCAGGACAGGGCGGGGGAGGGCGTATGGCCGTGTTCGCGTGCGTGCGCTGTGGTGCCCCGCTGACCGTGCCCGTGTCGCAGGTCGCGCTTCCCGCGCACGCCCATCAGACGTACGGGCATGTCCTGCTCCCTCCGCTCATGGAGCCGGGGACGTACGCCGTCGACCCCGAGCCCTCGGGGCCGCCGTGGCGGCCGTGGAGCGACGTCGGGGAGGCCGAGGCGGAGGCCCGGGGCGTGTTCGCGCGGTCTTCCCGGTACCTCTCCTTCGGCGCGCCGGGAGCGATCGCCCTGGCCCCCGGTGACACGTATGGCATGGCCCTGATCCCGGACCGGCTGAACGGCTACTGCCTCGGCCTGGACCGGTCGGACGGCCCCAACCTGGCGTGTACCGGTTGCGGTCACGCGGTCGCGACCCGGGTCGACGACTGTTCCCTCTGGCAGGCGGTGTGGCTCGCCCCGGACGCCGTACGGCGGCTTCCCTGCGACGGTCCGCAGCCCCGGACGGCCGACTGGGACACCCTGGTGCGCGAGCGGCGCGGTACACCGCCGGTCGAGCAGCTCGGTGACTGGAACCCGAAGTGGGAGGCGGCGGCCGGAATGGCACTGGCCCGTCTGCTGGCGGCCGCCGGTGGCGCTCACCCCGTCGCCGTCCCCGACGGTCTTCTCACGGACGTCTTCGGACGCACCCTCGCCGTCCTCCTGCCGCCGGGACCGTCGGTGAAGACGCTCGCCCTGGCCGGACCGGGGCTTGCCGACCCCGACCCTGCCCCTGACTCCCTCCCCCGCATATCCCTGGTTCCGCTCCATCCGCAGACGGGCGAGGCATGGCGGCCACCGTCCTCGTCGGGCACCGGAGTCGGCGCCGCCGTGCCGCTGGCCGCCGACGTCTGGATGTATCTCGCCTTCGGGCGCGAGCAGGTGCCGCCGATCCCCGTGACGGGTGGCATGCCCGACGGTGTCCTGCGCGACGATCCGCTGCCCCTGCGCCCGCTGCGGCTGTTCTGGCCCGACCGGTACGTGTTCCTCGACACGCTGGCCCGGCTGCCCGCCGTCCGCGGGCCGTGGCTGCGCGAGATCTTCGACCGTGTGAACGCCAGGGGGTTCAGCCACCCGTGCTGAGGGCCGAGCCCGGTCAGAGCTCCCGTACGCCCCGCCGCCACACGCCCGAGACGAGCGGTACGCCCGGGCGGTAGGCCAGGTGGACGTGGCTGGGGGCGTCGAGGAGGGTCAGGTCGGCGTACGCGCCGGGGGTGAGGCGGCCGATGTCCGTGCGGCGCAGGGCCGCCGCCCCGCCCGCCGTCGCCGACCACACCGCCTCGTCCGGGGTCATGCCCATGTCGCGGACGGCGAGGGCGACGCAGAAGGGGACGGAGGAGGTGAAGGAGGAGCCCGGGTTGCAGTCCGTGGAGAGGGCGACGGTGACGCCCGCGTCGAGGAGGCGGCGGGCGTCCGGCCAGGCGGCGCGGGTGGAGAACTCGGCGCCGGGGAGGAGGGTGGCGACGGTGTCGCTGTTGGCCAGCGCGTCCACGTCGGCGTCGGTGAGGTGGGTGCAGTGGTCGGCGCTGGCCGCGTCCAGCTCGACCGCCAGTTGCACACCGGGGCCGTGGGAGAGCTGGTTGGCGTGGATGCGGGGGTGCAGGCCCTTCGCCCGGCCGGCGGTGAGGATCGCGCGGGCCTGGTCGCCGTCGAAGGCGCCCTTCTCGCAGAAGACGTCGATCCAACGGGCGTACGGGGCGCAGGCGTCGAGCATCTCGCCGGTGACCAGGGCCACGTAGGCGGCCGGGTCGTCGGCGAAGTCGGGGGAGACGATGTGGGCGCCGAGGTAGGTGACCTCGTCGGTGTGGGCGGCGGCCAGGCGCAGGGCGCGGGACTCGTCGGCGACGGTCAGGCCGTAGCCGGACTTGGTCTCGATGGTCGTGGTGCCCTGGTGGAGGGCCTCGGTCAGATAACGGACGAGGTTCGCCTCCAGTTCCCCGTCGCTCGCGGCCCGGGTGGCGGCCACGGTCGTGCGGATGCCGCCCGCCGTGTAGCCGCGGCCCGACATCCGGGCGTTGAACTCCTCCGTGCGGTCGCCCGCGAAGACGAGGTGGGAGTGGGAGTCCACGAAGCCGGGGAGGGCCGCCCGGCCGCCGGCGTCGACCCGATTGTCAGTGGCGGGTGCTTTGCTTGAGTCACCGGTCCACACGACGCGGTCGCCTTCGATGACGACGGCAGCGTCCCGGACCAGACCGAGAGGGGAACCGTCACCGAGGGAGGGGTCGTTGGTGACCAGCGTGGCGATGTTGGTGATGACAGTGCTCGTACTGCCGGTGCTCGTGCTGCCGGTGCTGCTGCTCATCGTGTCCTCGTGGGTGGCGCGGGCGGGCGGGGTGGTCAGGCGCGCAGATCCGCCACGGCCCGCGCGAGGGCCTGCGGCACATCCGGTACGAGCGTGTGGGCCCCGTCGCGTACGACGTGCCGGCCCGCGACGACCGTATGCCGTACGTCCGCCGCGGTCGCCGCGAATACGGCCGTCTCGGCGCCGAGCCTGGGCAGCGGGCCCGCTGTCCTGACGGAGTCGAGGGCGATCGTCGTGAAGTCGGCGGGCGCGCCGGTCTCCAGGGTGCCCGCGTCCGGGCGGCCGAGGGCCGCGTGGCCGTCGGCGGAGGCGGCGCGCAGCAGGGCGGCCGCCGTCCAGTGACCGCGGGTGCGGGTGCGCAGGCGCTCGTTCAGCTCCATCGCGCGTGCCTCTTCGAGCAGGTCGATGACGGCGTGGCTGTCGGAGCCGAGGGAGAGCGGGGAGCCCCCGGACTGGAGGGCGACCGCCGGGCCGATGCCGTCGGCGAGGTCGCGTTCGGTCGTCGGGCACATGCAGGTGCCGGTGCCCGAGCCGCCGAGCAACGCGATGTCCTCACCGGTGAGGTGGGTGTTGTGGACGCCGGTGGTGCGCGGGCCGAGCACTCCGTGGTCGGCGAGGAGCCGGGTGGGGCTGCACCCGTGAGCCCTGCGGCAGGCGTCGTTCTCCGCCGTCTGCTCGGAGAGATGGACGTGCAGCGGCGCCCTGTGCTCCTCGGCCCAGCGCGCCACGGTCGCCAACTGGTCGGCGGGCACGGCCCGTACCGAGTGGATGGCGGCCCCGATCCGTGCGTGATCCCGTTCCTTGAGAAGTGAACAGCGTTCGGCCCAGGCGTCCGCGCTGCCGTCGGAGAAGCGGCGCTGGTGGGTGTTGGGGGGCTGTCCGAAGCCGGCGGAAAGGTAGACGGTGTCGAGGAGGGTGATACGGATACCGGCTTCGGCGGCGGCCTCGATGAGGGCCTCGCCCATCGCGTTGGGGTCGGCGTAGGGCGTGCCGTCGTGGGCGTGGTGGACGTAGTGGAACTCCCCCACGGCCGTGATGCCGGCCAGGGCCATCTCGGCGTACACCGCGCGCGCCAGGGCGTGGTAGGTGTCGGGGGTGAGCCGGTCCGCGAAGGAGTACATGACCTCGCGCCAGGTCCAGAAGGTGCCGGAGCCGACCTGGACGGTGCCGCGCAGGGCTCGGTGGAAGGCGTGGCTGTGGGCGTTCGCCAGGCCGGGGAGGGTGAGGCCGCGCAGGATCTCGGTGCCGGGCGGCGGGGAGTCGACGCCCGTCCGGACAGCGGTGATGCGGCCGTCGGCGACCTCCAGGGCGACGCCCGGTTCGACGTTGGTGTCGAGCCAGGCGTGCTCCAGCCAGTAGGTCCGCGTCCGCTGTGTGGAGGTCACGGGCAGGCCAGTCCTTCCAGTACGTCGGCGAGGGCGTGCACTCCGGCCACGCAGTCGTCCTCGGCGGCGAACTCGGCCGGGGAGTGCGAGACGCCCGTGGGGTTGCGCACGAACAGCATGGCGGTCGGGATGCGCCCGGAGAGAATCCCGGCGTCGTGTCCGGCGCCGGTGCCCAGGACGGGGACGTTCAGTTCCGTGTCCTTGCCCAGGATGCGGGCGAGTTCGTCGCGCAGGGTGTGGTCGAACTCGACGACCGGGGTGAAGGACTCGCGGACCACGTCGAGGTCGATGCCGTGCGCCTCGGCGTATGCGCGGGCCGCCGTCTCGATACCGTCGACGACGGTGTCGAGGGTGGCCTGGTCCTCGGCGCGGGAGTCGAGCCAGCCGCGCACCAGGGAGGGGATGGCGTTGACGCCGTTCGGCTCGACGGAGATCTTGCCGAAGGTGGCGACGGCGCCCGCGAGTTCGGCCTCGCGGCGGGCGGCGAGGACGGTCTCGGCGTAGGACAGCATGGGGTCCCGCCGGTCGACGAGCCGGGTCGTGCCCGCGTGGTTGGCCTCGCCCCGGAAGTCGAACCGCCAGCGGCCGTGCGGCCAGATGGCGCTGGCGATACCGACCCGGTCACCGGAGAGATCCAGGGCCCGCCCCTGCTCGACGTGCAGCTCGACGAAGGCGCCGATGCGGGCCAGCCGCTCCGGGTCGGGTCCGATGGCGTCGGGGTCGTAACCGGCCGCCTCCATGGCGCGCGGCAGCGTCACCCCGTCGCCGTCGGTCAGCTTGTGCGCCTGCTCGACGGTGAGCTGTCCGGCGGTGAGCCGGGAGCCGACACAGGCGAGCCCGAAGCGGGCGCCTTCCTCGTCCCCGAAGTTGACGAGCGCGAGGGGCTTGCCGAACTGCACGCCTCTGGCGCGCAGTTCGTCAAGGGCGGCGAAGGACGACACGACACCCAGAGGGCCGTCGAAGGCGCCCCCGTCCGGCACGGAGTCGAGATGCGACCCGGTGACGACGGCGTCCCCGGCAGCGGGATCCCCGAGCCAGGCCCACTGGTTCCCGTTCCGGTCGACCTCATAGGCCAGCCCGCGCGCTTCGGCCTGCTCCCGGAACCAGGCCCGACAGTCGACATCGGCCGCCGTCCAGGCATAGCGCCGGTAGCCCCGGGACCCTGCGTGCCGCCCGATGGGAAGCAACTCCCGCCACATCGCATGGAACGAGCCGCCGGCCGAGACAGGCTGTGGGCAGTCGTTCCGCAGGGCGATGGGGGTCCCCCCGGTCGAGCGAAGCCGAGACTGGGGGAGGGTGGGCACAGCCGAAGCCGCACCCGGCGACGAGACCTCAGCCCCCACCGAAGGGTTGCCGTGCCCGCCTTCAAGATGCGTCACGCGTCGTCACCTTCACGCATAGGCACCCGTACACCCCGCTCGTCGGCGACCGACTCCGCGATGTCGTACCCGGCGTCCACATGCCGGATGACACCCATACCGGGGTCATTGGTCAACACCCGCCGGATCTTCTCGCCGCCCAGCTTCGTACCGTCGGCCACGGTCACCTGCCCCGCGTGGATGGACCGCCCCATGCCGACACCGCCACCGTGGTGGATGGACACCCAGGACGCCCCCGACGCCACGTTCACCATCGCGTTCAGCAGCGGCCAGTCGGCGATCGCGTCGGATCCGTCGAGCATGGCCTCGGTCTCGCGGTACGGGGAGGCGACGGATCCGCAGTCGAGGTGGTCGCGCCCGATGGCCAGCGGCGCGGCCAGCTCGCCGCTCGCCACCATGTCGTTGAAGCGCTCGCCGGCCTTGTCGCGCTCGCCGTAGCCGAGCCAGCAGATACGGGCGGGGAGGCCCTGGAAGTGGACGCGCTCACCGGCCAGTTTGATCCAGCGGGCCAGGGACTCGTTCTCCGGGAAGAGGTCGAGCATCGCCCTGTCGGTCTTGGCGATGTCGGCCGGGTCGCCGGAGAGGGCGGCCCAGCGGAAGGGGCCCTTGCCCTCGCAGAAGAGGGGGCGGATGTAGGCGGGGACGAAGCCGGGGAAGGCGAACGCGCGGTCGTACCCGGCGAGTTGGGCCTCGCCGCGGATGGAGTTGCCGTAGTCGAAGACCTCTGCGCCGGCGTCCAGGAAGCCGACCATCGCCTCGACGTGCCGGGCCATGGACTCGCGGGCGCGGGTGGTGAAGCCGGCCGGGTCCTTGGCGGCGGCGTCGGCCATGTCCTCGAAGGCCGTGCCGACCGGGAGGTAGGCGAGCGGGTCGTGGGCGGAGGTCTGGTCGGTGACGATGTCGATGGGGGCGCTCATGGCGAGGAGCTGCGGGACCAGTTCGGCCGCGTTGCCGAGGACGCCGATCGAGAGCGGGCGGCGGGCGTCGCGGGCCTCGGTGGCCAGCTGGAGGGCATGGTCGAGGTTGTCGGCCTTGACGTCCAGGTACCGGTGCTCGATGCGGCGTTCGATGGCGCGCGGGTCGCAGTCGATACAGAGGGCGACGCCGTCGTTCATGGTCACGGCGAGGGGCTGGGCGCCGCCCATGCCGCCGAGGCCGGCGGTGAGGGTGATGGTCCCGGCGAGGGTGCCGCCGAACTTCTTCGCGGCGACGGCGGCGAAGGTCTCGTAGGTGCCCTGGAGGATGCCCTGGGTGCCGATGTAGATCCAGGAACCGGCGGTCATCTGGCCGTACATGGTCAGCCCGAGCTGTTCCAGCCGGCGGAACTCCTCCCAGTTGGCCCAGTCGCCGACGAGGTTGGAGTTGGCGATGAGGACGCGCGGGGCCCACTCGTGGGTCTGCATGACGCCGACCGGGCGGCCGGACTGGACGAGCATGGTCTCGTCCTGCTTCAGGGTCCGCAGCGTGCGGACCATGGCGTCGAAGGAGCGCCAGTCGCGGGCGGCCTTGCCGGTGCCGCCGTAGACGACGAGCTTGTCGGGGTGTTCGGCGACCTCGGGGTCGAGGTTGTTCTGCAGCATCCGCAGAGCGGCTTCCTGCTGCCATCCCAGGGCACTCAGTTCCGTACCGCGCGGCGCTCGTACGGGGCGGGGTCCTGACATGGTCTGCCTCCTAGCCGATGTTGCTGTCGTTATTCACATCCTGACTCGCTGAATAGAGCTAGTCAATAGAGGGGCGCACGTCTTCACGCTCACCACCTCGCTCGACACACGCGCCGTTGACGCACATCGGGGGCGAGGTGTTGAAGGGACACATGGGGCGCGGAACGGCCCGAATCGGGGCCAGCCGACCAACTCTAGTGAGTCAGCGGCATGTTCCGCTGGAAAATGCCAGATCGCTCACCCGCCGCGCATACGTTGCGTAGCGTCTTCCTCACTCATCCGAACTCATCCGAACCGCAGGCGGGAGGGGAGCCGAACGGTGCCCGGAATCGACGAGTGCCTACTGGAGGCCATGCGGCTGCCCGGGGCCCGGGGAGCAGCGCTGGTCGACTGGACCAGCGGACTGGCCCTGGGCACGGTCGGGGAGTTCCCGGGCGGCGACCACGAGGCGGCCGCGGCCGAGGCCGCGGAGGTCGCGCGGCTCACCGCGGAACAGCGGGCGTTCACGCCCTACGACAACGGAGACGACGGCGAGGGCGGCGGCGCCGGGGCGGCCGATCCTCCGGTGGAGGACCTCATCATCAGCAACCGGGACAGCTACCACCTGCTGCGGTTCGTGCCGACGTCGTTCGACAGCAGTGTGTTCCTGCATGTGTGGCTGGGCCGGTCGGACGGCAATCTCGCGCTGGCCCGGATCCGGCTGGGCGAGATGGCCGCACGGCTGGTACTGGGATGACGCTCGTGGGGACCACACCGCGAGGGACGACCCCGCCGCCCCGGCTGCCGGTGCGGGAGAGATCCGCGGCCCGGCACCGCGCGGGCGATCTGCTGTCGCCGATGCTGCACCGGCTCGCGGCCGAGCGGGCCACCGGCGTCCTGGAGCGCGAGCGCGGGGCCGTCTACCTCGCCGAGGGCCGGGTGGTGCACGCCGAGAGCCCGCTGGCACCGGGCCTGGACGTGCTCCTCCTGACACACGGCACGCTGGACCCGGCGGTGTGGCAGGAGGCGCTGGACCGGTCCGACGAGGAGCACGGCGTGCTGCGCCTGCTGCTCGAGGCCGGGCTGGTGCCGCGCGGCGCGCTGGAGGTGTGCCATCTGGGGGCGGTGTACGACGCGGCGTACTTCGTGCTCGCGCCCAGCAGCGTCCCGGGCCGTTTCCGGTACGGCGCCGGGCACCGGTTCGGCACGCTGCGGCCGGTGCCGGTCGGCTCGGTGGAGCGGGAGACGCAGCGCCGGCGCGAGTTACTCGACCGGCTGTGGCCGGACCCGCTGACGGACGCGGCGCCGCTGATGCGGGCCGAGGCGGTCGCCGCACCCGCCCCGACCGCCCGGCAGGGCGCGGTACTGGCCCTGGTGGACGGCGTGCGCACCGCGTCGGACATCGCCCGGAAGCTGGGCCGGCAGGCGTTCCACACCCTGGTGGACGTCCGCCGGCTGGCCGCCGCGGGACTGCTGACCGCCCTCCCGCCACCGCCCCCGCCTCCCCCACCCCCCTTCGCCCCGGGAACACCGGGAACACCGGGAGAAGTGGGAGGAGTGGGAGGAGCAGGAACACCGGGAGGGCCAGGGGGGCCGGAAAAACCGGGGGAACCGGGGGAACCGGGCGCACCTGGAGCGCCGGGGGCTCCAGGGGGGCCAGGAACCCCTGGAGCGCCGGGAGGACCCGGACGACCGGGCGGACCGGGCGGACCGGGAGCGCCTGGAGCGCCGGGGGGACCGCCCCCCGCCCACTCTCCGCCAGGCGTCTCCCTGCCCCGAGTCAACGACCCCGACATCTCCTTGCTGAAGAGGCTGAGGGATGCGCTGGAGGCCCTTTGAGCGGCAACGACCGCGCGACGGGAGGAGCGAGCTGATGGCGGCCCGGCCCGAGATACTCGACGAACTCCGCCGGCTGCGGGCCAGGGTGCCCCAGCTGACCGGGGCGCTCGCGGCCGGCGTGGACGGACTCGTCCTCGCCCACGACACCCCCGGAGTGGAGCCGGAGGGGGTGGCCGCGCTCACCGCGGCGGCCCTGGGCGTCGCCGTACGCCTGTCGGACTCCACCGGGCAGGGCGACTTCCGCGAACTGCTCGTGCGCGGCGTGTACGGCTACGTCGCGACGTACGCGGCGGGCGGCAGCGCCGTGCTGACCCTGCTCGCGCAGGACCGGGTCAACGTCGGCCGGCTGCACCTGGAGGGGCGCCGGGCGGGCGCCCGTATCGGGGAGCTCGTCGACCTGTACGAGACGCGGGCCCGGGAGGCCAGGGCGCGGGAGCCGAAGGCCGTGGCGGCCCGGCCGCCCGCGCAGCCGCCCGTGCGTCCGCTCGCCAACCCGTCCGCCGCACCCCCACGGACCAGATCGGCGCGCGACACAACCACCACCAACGCGCGCACCACCACGGAAAGTTGAGAGGAACCGAGGATCACGTCATGGCCAACACAGAGACCACACTGAAAGAGGCGCTCGCCTCCATCGAGGGCGCGACGGCCGCCGCCCTCGTCGACTACACCAGCGGAATGGCGCTGGGCACGCTCGGCGGCAGCAAGACCTTCGACCTGAACGTCGCCGCCGCCGGCAACACCGACGTGGTGCGTGCCAAGATGCGCACCATGGAGCACCTCGGTCTGAAGGCCCAGATCGAGGACATCCTGATCACGCTCTCCGACCAGTACCACCTGATCCGGCTGATCAGCGGACGCGGCGGCAACGGGCTCTTCCTCTACCTGGTGCTGGACGTCAAGCGGGCCAACCTCGCGATGGCCCGCCACCAGCTGAAGAAGATCGAGGAGGACCTCGAGGTCTAGCTACCCGACGGAAGCGGTGCGGCGGGCTCCGCCCGGGGCCGCGTCGCCGGCCGCGATACCCGTGCTGCGGTACGCCCGGACGGCCTTGCCGGCCGGGCGTCCGCCGTACCGGCCCAGCCAGTCGACGCGCACCCACAGCAGCGCGTCCCCGGCCCGCTCGCGCCGGCCGAGCCAGCCGGCCTTCAGCCACAGGCCCGTACCGCAGCCGGCCAGCAGCATGCCGCCCGCGGCGGGCACGGCGAAGGAGCTGCCGAGTGCCGCCGCGAAGGCGAGCAGCAGCCACCAGCGGTGGCCGCGGCGCCAGGTGCGGACGGTGACCGCCCGGTCCTGGAGCAGATCGTGCTTGCCGGCCCGTGCCGTACCGCCCCCGAGAGCGGTGTAGCGGCGCCGCCCGCGCAGCGCCACCCAGGCCGCCGCCACAAGGAACAGCGCGGCCCCGGCCATCACCCCGATCCGGCGTCCGGTGATCCCGGACGGCAGCACGCCGACCCCGGCCGCGAACACCCCGGCCCACCACAGCGGCGCCGCCCCGGCCCGTACGACGACGGCCACCCGCGCCAGCCCCTGACCTCCGCGTGACACTTCCCTCGCCTCCTCACAGTCGCGTCGTCGGGACGCTAGCGACTCAACGTGAGACGAGTCTTAAGACCGGGTCTCAAGACCGGGTCACTCCACGAACAGCCCCCGGGCCGCCGCCCGCGCGTCGAACTCCTCCAGGCGGGCCTGGGCGTCGGGGAGGTGGTCGCACATCGCCTCCAGCAGGACGCGGCCGAGCAGCATCGGCGCGCAGGCGGTGTCGAAGGCGAGCCCGGTGCCGACGGCGGCGGGCAGCAGCAGGTCGGAGGCCTTGGCGACGGGCGCGAACGCGGAGTCGGCGACGGTGACGACGGTCAGACCGGCGCCCTTCGCGTACTCCAGCGTGTCGAGGACCTCGCGCGGGTGCCGGGGCAGCGCGAAGCACAGCAGGGCGGTGGCGCCCGCGCGGACGGCGGCGTCGATCCGGTCCTCGATCATGGTGCCGCCCTCGTGCAGCAACCGTACGTCCGGGTGGACCTTGGCGGCGAAGTAGGCGAAGCCGTACGCCTGGGAGGCGGCGGCGCGCAGCCCCAGGACCGGCAGCGGGCGGGAGGCGGCCAGCAGCCGGCCGGCCCGGCGCACCGGGCGCGGGTCGGCGAGGAGTTCGGCCAGGTGCCGGAGGTTCTCGATCTCGGCCTCGACGGCCTGCTGGTACTCGTTGTACGAGGCGGAGGCGGCGGACTGTTCGGCGGGGGCGACCTCGCGGAGGTGCTTGCGCAGGGCGGGGTAGCCGTCGAAGCCGAGGGCGACCGCGAAGCGGGTCACGGAGGGCTGGCTGACCCCGGCCAGTTCGGCCAGTTCGACGCTGGACAGGAAGGGGACGTCGGCGGCGCGGCGCACCATGCTGTGCGCGATGCGCCGCTGGGTGGGCGTCAGCCGATGCCCCTCGAAAAGCGCCTGCAACCGCCCAGCAGGCGTATCCGTCACGCCCCCCTCCCCCACACCCGTCCGGCCCGCACCCGAGCCACCCGTACCCGCCCCGCCCGCACCCGTCTCGCCCGCGCCCACCCCGCCGGCACCAGCCCTGCCCGGACCCGGCCCACCCGCACCCGAGCCACCCGAGCCACCCGAGCCACCCGAGCCAGCCCCGCCCGCACTCGCCGCGCCCGCACCCGTCTCCCGCATGTCGGTTTCCGCGCTCATGCCCCGTTCCCCCTCCAGATGTCCGTGAACCGGTCCAGCAGCCGGGCCGCCGCGCTCACGTCGGCGGTGAGCGGCCGGTCGGCCTGGTCCGCGTCGAGCACCGCGTCGGCGAGCTCCAGCGCCCGCTCGGCCGGCAGTCCCGGCTCGGGCCGCAGCTCGCGCTGGCGCAGCGCCCGTACGGCGGCGACGAGTTCGCAGCCGACCACGAGACGGTACGCGCCGCACGCCCGCAGCGTCTGCCGGGCGGCGAGCGAGGCGAAGCTGGCCTGTTCCTCGACGCCCCGGGAGAGTACAGCGTGGCCGAGCGACGCGGGTGCCGAGAAGGCGCGCAGGTCACCGAGGGCGGCCGCGGCGGCGTACTCCAGGATCATCACGCCCGAGGAGGCGGGCAGGTCGTCGGCGAGGAAGGGTCGCAGCCGGGTGTAGGCGGGCTCGTTGAGGGTGGAGAGCCGGGAGGTGGACAGCCGGGCGACCTGGGTGAGCGCCAGCCTGAAGTGGTCCAGGGCGAGGGCGAGCTGGGCCTGGTAGAAGCCGCCGTGGTGGTAGGCGGCCAGGTCCTCGGGGGAGATGAGGGGGTTCTCGGCGGCGGCGTTGATCTCGATGTCGAGCACCTCCTCCAGGGCGTCGGCGGCGTCGTGCGCGGGACCGTGGATCTGGGGCAGGCAGCGGAAGCCGTACGGGTCCTGGATCCGGCCGAGGGGAGGGGTGGGCCGTTCCTCGGCGCCGATCAGCTCCCGCATCCGGCGGGCCACTTCGGCGGAGCCCCGGTGCGGCCGGGCGGCGTGCACGGGGGCGGCGTACGCCTCGTGCGAGCCGTCCACGGCGTGCAGCGACAGCGCGGCGACGACCTGGGTGGCCTCGATGAGCCCGCGCAGCTCGTGCAGGGCGAGCGCCGCCTGCCCGAGGGTGAGGGCGTTGCTGCTGATGAGCGCGAGGGCGTCGTTGTTGTCGAGCTGCTGCGGCTCGGGCGCGCCGTCGCCCTGCCACGGGTGCTCCCCCACCAGTGCCAGCCCCACCTGGGCCAGGGCCGCCAGGTCCCCGGTGCCGACCGAGCCGAACTCGTTGACGACCGGATACGCCCCGCTCTCCAGGGCCTCGCACAGTGCCTCGACGACGCTCGGGCGCAGGCCCGCGCCGCCGGCGAGGAGCTGGTTGGCGCGGACGGCGAGCATGGCCCGGACCTGCCGGGCGGGCAGCTCCTCGCCGATCGCGCCGGCGTGACTGCGCAGCAGTCGCAGCCCGTGTTCGGCGGCGGCCTCGGTGGGCACGTCCTCGTTCCTGAGGGCGCCGACGCCGGTGGAGCGGCCGTAGACGCGTCCGGTCGCGGCGATCTGCCGGGCGGCGTCCCAGACCTCCGTCATCCGCCGCATCGCCTCGGTACCGGGGACCGGCCGCGCGGTCCCGTCGGCGAGGCGTACGACGTCCTGGACGCCGAGAGCGACTCCGTCGAGGACGACGAGACCACTGTGCACGGCCTCCGAGGCAAACGCCACGTCCACGATCTGAGACGACATAAGGCCCCAAACTCCCCTCAATCCGGACACTCGATCTTGCCTGACGGGCATCCGTTACCTCGGATTAACACCGAACCGTTGACAAGCTATTCACCTAGGAAGAACTCTGCATGACGTTATACAGCCGGGCAAGGGACAACTCATGATCCAGTTCGACGCGGTGCACAAGCGCTTCCCCAACGGCACGACAGCAGTCCACGACCTCACCCTGGACATGCCGGAAGGCGGCGTGACCGTCCTGGTCGGGTCCTCCGGTTGCGGCAAGACCACCACCCTGCGGATGATCAACCGGATGGTCGACCCGACCTCCGGCACCATCAAGGTCGGCGGCAAGGACGTCACCCGGCAGGACGCGGCCGACCTGCGCCGTTCCATCGGGTACGTCATACAGCAGTCCGGCCTGTTCCCGCACCGCACGGTGCTGGACAACATCGCCACCGTCCCGCTGCTCCTCGGCCACGGCCGCCGCAAGGCACGCGCCCGCGCCGCCGAGCTGCTGGAGACCGTCGGCCTGACCGCCGAGGCCGGCAAGCGGTACCCGCACCAGCTCTCCGGCGGCCAGCAGCAGCGCGTCGGCGTGGCCCGCGCGCTCGCCGCCGACCCGCCGGTGCTCCTCATGGACGAGCCCTTCGGCGCCGTCGACCCGGTCGTGCGCACCCAGCTCCAGGACGAACTGCTCAGGCTCCAGAAGGAGCTGAACAAGACCATCGTCTTCGTCACCCACGACATCGACGAGGCCGTACGCCTCGGCGACCGGATAGCCGTCTTCCGCACCGGCGGCCATCTCGTCCAGTGCGCCCCGCCCGCCGAGCTGCTCGCCCGCCCGGCCGACGACTTCGTGGCCGACTTCCTCGGCGCCGAGCGCGGACTGAAGCTGCTCTCGCTGAAGACCCTCGCGGACGTCCCGCAGGCCCCGGCCCCCGAGGGCGGCGCCTGGAACCTCGTCCTCGACGCACAGCGCAAGCCGCTCCACTGGGCACCGAAAGACCAGCGGGACACCGAGCTGCCGGTCCGGCCGCTCAAGGACTCCGACTCGCTCCTCTCGGCGCTCGACGAGTCCGTGGCCTCCCCCACCGGGCTGGTCGCCCGGGTCGACGCGGCCGGCGCCCTCACCGGTGTCACCTCCCGCGACGACATCCACGAGCACGCGGGCCGGGCGCACACCGAGGCACGGGTGGTGGCGGCGTGACCATCGACTGGTCGTGGATAGGCGACCACACCGACGATCTGACCACCCTCACGATCTCCCACCTCCAGGCCGCCCTGACCGCGGTCTTCTTCGGCCTCCTCATCTCCCTGCCGCTCGCCGTGATCGCCCACCGGGTGCGCCCGCTGCGGGGCTTCCTGCTCGGGCTGTCCAACATCCTGTTCACGATCCCGTCGATCGCGATCTTCGTGCTGCTCCTCCCGGTCAGCGGTCTGACCCGCACCACGACCGTGATCGGCCTGACCGTCTACACCCTGGTCGTACTGCTGCGGAACACGGTCGAGGGCCTCGACTCGGTCCCCGCGAAGACCAAGGAGGCGGCCAAGGCGATGGGCACGCGCCCCCTGCGCACGCTCCTGACCGTCGAGTTCCCGCTCGCGCTCCCCGTGATCATGGCGGGGGTCCGGATCGCGACGGTCATGTCGATCTCCCTGGTCTCGGTCGCCACCTACATCGGCGACGGCGGACTCGGCCAGCTCTTCACCGACGGCTTCCAGCGCGACTTCCCGACCCCGGTGATCGCGGGCGTGGTCCTCACGATCCTGCTCGCCGTCGTCGCGGACGCCGCCCTGGTCGCCGTCCAGTACGTCCTGACCCCGTGGCGGAGGCGGCGAGCCTGACATGTACGAACTCCTCAAGAACCTCGGCTCCTGGCTCACCAGCGGCGCCCAGTGGACCGGCGGCGACGGCATCGGCCACCGCCTCGCCGAACACCTCCAGTACTCACTGCTCGCCACCCTCATCGCGGCGGCGATCGGACTCCCGCTCGGCCTGCTGATCGGCCACACCGGCAAGGGCGCCTTCCTCGCGATCAACCTGGCCTCCTTCGGGCGCGCCCTGCCGACCGTCGGCCTGGTCGTGCTGGTCTTCCTGGCCGGCGGGCTGTCGATGCTGCCGGTGTACGTCGCGCTGGTCGCCCTGGCGGTCCCGTCGATCGTCACCAACACGTACGCCGGGATGACGGCCGTCGACCCGGACGTGAAGGACGCGGCCCGCGGGCAGGGCATGCGCGGCCACCAGGTCCTCCTCCAGGTGGAACTGCCCCTGGCCCTCCCCCTGATCATGACCGGCCTGCGGCTCGCGCTCATCCAGGTCGTCGCGACGGCCACCATCGCGGCGTACGTCTCCTTCGGCGGCCTCGGCCGCTACGTCTTCGACGGGCTGGCCCAGCGCGACCTCGTGCAGGTGATGGGCGGAGCGGTGCTGGTCGCCGCGGTGGCCGTCGCCCTCGACCTGGTCCTCGCCGGCCTCCAGCGCTTCCTCTTCCGCCACCGCACCGCCTAGGGAAACCCGCCATGAACCGACGTACCCTCCTCGGCGGCCTGTTCGCCGCGGCCTCCGTCCCCGCCCTCTCCGCCTGCGCGAGCGGCATCACCTCCCTCGACGAGGGCGGCACCACCTCCGGTGGCGGCGGCTCCAGCAAGGGCGGGATCACCATCGGCACCGCCAACTTCACCGAGAACCAGGTGCTGGGCTACCTCTACGCCGCCGTCCTCACGCAGGCCGGCGTGAAGGTGAAGGTCCGTCCGAACCTCGGCACCCGGGAGATCGTGATCCCCGCTCTCCGGGGCGGCGACATCGACCTGCTGCCGGAGTACCAGGGCGCCCTCCTCGACTACCTCGACCCGAAGGCGACGGCGACCGAGGAGGGCGAGATGCAGAACGCCCTCACCATCGCGCTCCCGTCCGGCCTCCAGGTCCTGCCGTACGGACTGGCCGAGGACGCCGACGCGTTCGCCGTGACCCGGGAGACCGCCGAGAAGTACGGGCTGACCTCCCTGGCCGACCTGAAGAAGGAGAACGGCAAGCTGATCATCGGCGCCGCCCCCGAGGTGAAGAAGCGTCAGGTGGGCGTGGTGGGCCTGAAGGAGGTGTACGGCGTCGAGTTCAAGGAGTTCAAGTCCCTCGACTCCTCAGGGCCGCTGGTCAAGGGCGCCCTGAAGAAGGGGGACGTCGACGTGGCGAACCTCTTCACCACCGACACCGACATCGAGGACAACGACTGGGTGGTGCTGACCGACCCGAAGAACCTCATCCCCGGCCAGCACATCGTCCCCCTCATCGCCGACCGCAAGGCCGACTCCACCGTCCGCAAGGCCCTGGCCCGCCTCGGCAACGTCCTGACCACCGAGCACCTCACCCAGCTGAACAAGCAGGTGGACTCGGACAAGAAGGACCCGGAGGACGTGGCGAACGCGTACGCGAAGGAGCACGGCCTGGCGAAGTAGGGCGGGTTGCCGGGCGGGGTGCCGGGCGGTTTCCCGAAACGCACCCTCGGTGACCACTCATGTGCGTACGGTGATGTCACGCGCTCCTTCGCCGGAGCGCGCACCGCACGACCCTGAGGATGCGTCATGCCCTCGAACCGCAGGGCCTTTCTGGCGGCCACCGCCGTCGGCGCCCTGGCCGCGGCCCCCGCCGGGACGAAGGACCGCCCGGGCCACCCCCACGGCCGCCCCCACGGCCGCCCCCACTCGGCGGGCGAGGCGCTCGACGAGCTGCTCGCCGGCAACCGCCGCTATGCCGCAGGCCGTCCCCGGCATCCGCGCACGAGCCGCGACCGGCGGCGGCTGCTGGCGGCCGGACAGCACCCGTTCGCGGTGGTGATGGGCTGCGTCGACTCCCGGGTCCCGCCCGAGCTGGTCTTCGACCAGGGCCTCGGCGACCTGCTCTGCACCCGGACGGCGGGGCAGGTGCTGGACGAAGCCGTGCTCGGCTCCCTCCAGTACGGCGTCGAGGAGCTCGGCGTCCCCCTGGTGCTGGTCCTCGGGCACGAACGGTGCGGGGCGGTCGGCGCCACCCTGCGTCACATCCGCACCGGCGCTCCCGCCCCCGGACATCTGGCCCTCCTCGTGGACGAGATCGCCCCGGCCGCCCACCGGGCCCGGGCGCTGCCCGGCGACTGGGCCGAGCACACCACGACCGCCCACACCGCGTGGGTCCGCGACGCGCTCCGCGCGGACCCGGCGTTCGCCGGGGCGACGGTGCTGGGGGCCCGCTTCGACCTCGACACGGGCCTCGTCTCCCTGCTCCCATGAAGCTCCCGTGAAGCTCCGGCGAGCCCGAGACCGGACCGGGGGGCTTTCCCCAGTGCGCGGCGTGCCCAGGCTGCCTAACGTGGGGGTCCATGACGGGATGGGAGACGGCCATGGAAGCGCGTGACACCGATCTGAAGAAGGAACTCGACGCCACCCTGCACGCGCGCAGGGAGCTGGGCGAGGAGTACGAGACCGCGCTCGTCGACTCCTTCCTGGAGAAGGTCGACCAGCGCATCGACGCGGCGGTGGAGCGCCGGGTGCGCCGGCAGTTCGCGGAGACACAGATGGCCGCGGCCCGGGACGCACGCTCGCCGAAGGCCACGGACTCCTGGGGCGAGCGGTTCGGCTTCGGGATCGTCTCGCTCGTCCTGGCGGTCCCGCTCTCCGCGATCGGCGCGGGTACCGCCCATCTGCCGGGCCTGCTCGTCACCTGGGTGGGCATCGTCGGCGTGAACGTCGTCCAGGCGGCCCGCACCAGCCCGGCTCTGTTCGGCGCCCGCCGCCCGCAGAAGGACGACAACTGGGAAAGCTGACCCGACAGCCGTACACCCGAGAAAAACGAAGACGGCCCCAGCCGTCAATTGAGGAACCACGACGGCGAGCGACCACAGCCGCGAGAGCGGCGCCGGTTCAGGCGCAAAGGGGGGCTATGCGCGGGGACCGCCGCACCCCCGTTGCCGGGGGGCGGGACGACGGCGGTCCCCGCGAGGGACGCGAGCCGGGTCAGGCCGGGCTGCGCGTCCTTGGCGCCTGTGGAGGTCCGGGAGCCGCTCCGGAGGTCCGTGACGCCGTTCGGTTGCCGGCCTGGGCGGGGAGCCGCTCCCGCCCTGCCGACATCCACCAATGTGCCGGACGCGTGTTAAGCGTGTGCTGCGCGGACGTGACGCGCTCGTACCACTTCCGCCAAGTCCACCACTTGGGTAGACAAACGGAAGTTCGACGCCCGGACCGCTGATTCACCGCAGGTTTCCCGGAGGTTTCCCTCAGCGAACCCGGGAAGTTGCGGGTCCTTACTTGGCGCCGCCCTTGGCCAGGAACGCCAGCAGGTCCTGGCGGCTGACGACACCGGTGGGCTTGCCCTCGACGAGCACGATCGCCGCGTCCGCGCCGCCCAGCACCGACATCAGGTCGCCGACGGGCTCGCCGGAGCCGACCTGCGGCAGCGGGGCCGACATGTGCTTCTCCAGCGGGTCGGAGAGGGAGGCCCGCTGGGTGAACAGGGCGTCGAGCAGCTCGCGTTCGACGACCGACCCGACGACCTCGGCGGCCATGACGTCCGGGTGACCGGCGCCCGGCTTCACGATCGGCATCTGCGAGACGCCGTACTCGCGCAGCACCTCGATGGCCTGGCCGACGGTTTCGTCCGGGTGCATGTGGACGAGGGACGGGATGGCGCCGTGCTCCTTGTCGTTGAGCACGTCGGCGACACGGGCGCTGGGGCCCTCGTCCTCCAGGAAGCCGTAGTCGGCCATCCACTCGTCGTTGAAGATTTTTGAAAGGTACCCGCGTCCGCTGTCCGGCAGCAGGACGACCACGACGCCGTCCTCGTCGAGCGTCTCCGCGACCCGCAGCGCCGCCACCACGGCCATCCCGCAGGAGCCGCCGACCAGCAGCCCCTCCTCCTTGGCGAGGCGCCGGGTCATCTGGAAGGAGTCCTTGTCGGACACCGCGACGATCTCGTCGGCGATGGTCCGGTCGTAGGCGGTGGGCCAGAAGTCCTCGCCCACGCCCTCGACGAGGTACGGCCGCCCGGAGCCCCCGGAGTAGACCGACCCCTCGGGGTCGGCGCCCACGACCTGCACCCGGCCCTCACTGGCGTCCTTCAGATAGCGCCCGGTGCCGGAGATGGTGCCGCCGGTGCCCACACCCGCCACGAAGTGGGTGATCCGCCCGTCCGTCTGCTCCCACAGCTCGGGGCCGGTGGAGTGGTAGTGGGAGGCGGGGTTGTCGGGGTTGGAGTACTGGTCGGGCTTCCACGCGCCCGGCGTCTCACGGACCAGCCGGTCGGAGACGTTGTAGTACGAGTCGGGGTGCTCGGGGTCCACGGCGGTCGGGCAGACGACGACCTCGGCCCCGTACGCGCGCAGCACGTTGATCTTGTCGGTGCTCACCTTGTCGGGGCACACGAAGATGCACTTGTACCCCTTCTGCTGCGCCACGATGGCCAGACCCACACCGGTGTTCCCACTGGTCGGCTCGACGATCGTGCCGCCCGGCTGCAGTGCCCCGCTCTTCTCGGCGGCCTCGATCATGCGCAGGGCGATGCGGTCCTTCACGGAACCGCCCGGGTTGAAGTACTCCACCTTGGCCAGGACGGTCGCCCGGATGCCCTTGGTCACGCTGTTGAGCCTCAGCAGCGGGGTGTTGCCGACGAGGCTGATCATCGAGTCGTGGAATTGCACCGTTGTCTCCGGTTGCTTGCAGAAAAACAGTGGTCGTAGTGGTTACGCCAGCCTACGGGGCGTGCGACAGGTTCACTCCCTGTTGAGATTGGCCGACGGTCGGTACGGGGCAAGGAGTGGATGTACGGACACGAGGGAGGTGACGGCGAGGCATGACGAGGATGTCGAGGGCGAGGGTGGCCCGGCGCATCGCGGCCGGCGCGGCCTACGGCGGCGGCGGTATCGGTCTGGCCGGGGCGGCGGCCGTGGGACTGCTGCTCGCGGAGGCGCGAATGGCCCGGCGCCATGTGAACGGCTTCGGTGTCCCCGCGCACGTCCCGCACGCGAACGGCCGCTACGGCCGCGCGTACGACGCGCCCGGCACCCCGGCCGCGGAACCCCTGTACCTGGTGCTGCTGGGCGACTCCACGGCGGCGGGCCAGGGCGTCCACCGCTCCGGCCAGACCCCCGGCGCCCTTCTCGCGTCCGGCCTGGCGGCGGTGGCGGAACGCCCGGTGGTGCTGCGCAACGTGGCGCTGCCCGGCGCCCGGTCCGACGACCTGGACCGCCAGGTCGCGCTGGTCATGGGGGACTCCGACCGGGTGCCCGACGTCTGCGTGATCATCGTCGGCGCGAACGACGTCACCCACCGCCTGCCGCCCACCCGCTCGGTACGGCACCTGTCCTCGGCGGTACGGCGGCTGCGCACGGTCGGCGCCGAGGTCGTGGTCGGCACCTGCCCCGACCTCGGCACGATCGAGCCCGTCCCCCAGCCCCTGCGCTGGCTGGCCCGGCGCGCCTCCCGGCAGCTGGCGGCGGCGCAGACCATCGGCACGGTGGAGCAGGGCGGCCGGACGGTGTCCCTCGGCGACCTCCTCGGCCCCGAGTTCGAGGCGAACCCCCGCGAGCTGTTCGGACCCGACCACTACCACCCCTCCGCCGAGGGCTACGCGACCGCCGCGATGGCCGTCCTCCCCAGCATCTGCGCCGCCCTCGGCCTCTGGCCGGCCGAGGAGGAGCGTCCGGACGTCACCCGCCGCGAGGGCTTCCTCCCGGTCGCCCGGGCGGCGGCGGAGGCCGCCTCGGAGGCGGGCACGGAGGTCGCGGCGGCGATGCCGACAGGCCCCCGCGGCCCCTGGGCCCTGCTCAAGCGCAGGCGCAGGCGGCGGGTGCCGGAGGCGGAGCCCTCCGAGACCCAGGCAAGCGCCTAGACCCCGGCAAGCGCCTGGGCCCCGGCAAGCGCCTCGACCCGGCAAGAACCCGGACCCGGTCAAGAACGCAGACCGAGCAAGAACGCAGACCCAAGCAAGAACGTAGGCCCAAGCAAGCGCTTAGAAAGTGCGTCGAGTGTCACACGGCCGCCCCCGTGACCCAGGCCATACGTACCGGTAACTTCCCGGTACGTACGCCCGCCCGCCCTTCCCGCCAATGGAGCCGTGATGCCCGAAGCCGTCATCGTCTCGACCGCCCGCTCCCCGATCGGCCGCGCCGTCAAGGGCTCCCTCAAGGACCTGCGCCCGGACGACCTCACCGCCACGATCGTCCAGGCCGCCCTGGCCAAGGTGCCCGGCCTCGACCCGAGGGACATCGACGACCTGATGCTCGGCTGCGGCCTCCCCGGCGGCGAACAGGGCTACAACCTGGGCCGTATCGTCGCCGTACAGATGGGCATGGACCATCTGCCGGGCTGCACGATCACCCGCTACTGTTCGTCGTCCCTCCAGACCAGCCGCATGGCGCTGCACGCCATCAAGGCAGGCGAGGGCGACGTCTTCATCTCGGCCGGCGTCGAGATGGTCTCCCGGTTCGCCAAGGGCAGCTCCGACGGCCTCCCGGACACCAAGAACCCCCTCTTCGCCGAGGCGGAGGCCCGCACCGTCGCCACCGCCACGCAGGAGGGCTCCACCTGGCACGACCCGCGCGAGGACGGCCTGCTCCCCGACCCCTACATCGCGATGGGCCAGACCGCGGAGAACCTGGCCCGCGCCAAGGGCGTCACCCGCCAGGACATGGACGAGTTCGGCGTCCGCTCGCAGAACCTCGCCGAGGAAGCCATCAAGAACGGCTTCTGGGAGCGCGAGATCACCCCGGTCACCCTCCCCGACGGCACGGTCGTCAGCAAGGACGACGGCCCGCGCGCCGGCGTCACCCTGGAGGCCGTGGCGGGCCTGAAGCCGGTCTTCCGCCCCGACGGCCTCGTCACGGCCGGCAACTGCTGCCCTCTCAACGACGGCGCCGCCGCGGTCGTGATCATGTCCGACACCAAGGCCCGCGAGCTCGGCCTCACCCCGCTCGCCCGCATCGTGTCGACCGGTGTCTCCGGCCTCTCCCCCGAGATCATGGGCCTGGGTCCGGTCGAGGCGTCGCAGCAGGCCCTCCGCCGGGCCGGCCTCACCATCGACGACATCGACCTGGTCGAGATCAACGAGGCGTTCGCCGCCCAGGTGATCCCCTCCTACCGCGACCTGAACATCCCGCTGGAGAAGCTGAACGTCAACGGCGGGGCGATCGCGGTCGGCCACCCCTTCGGCATGACGGGCGCCCGTATCACCGGCACGCTCATCAATTCCCTCCAGTTCCACGACAAGCAGTTCGGCCTGGAGACGATGTGCGTCGGCGGCGGCCAGGGCATGGCGATGGTCGTCGAGCGCCTGAGCTGACCCGTCCGTAACCGCCGAGGGACCCACCGTGAGCACCTGGCCCGAAGTCCGGGAAGCCTCTGGACTTCGGGCCGTTTTGTGATCCAATCTCCCCCAGGATGTGACCTATCTCCCTCGATCGGGGATTTACGCAGCTCAGCGCAGTTGAACACCAAACTTCAGGCCCAAAGTCCTGTCCGTTTCGTGATGTTACGCACTGACAGCTGGATAGTCCGCCCTTCAAGCTGATGTAGGAAGTCGGGGGTCGACTTTGAACCGGGAGTACGTCAGTGAGCGCCATGCCGATCGCCTTGTTGGTCACCACGGCCGCCACGGGCGCCGTGGGCGTCGCCGTCCTGCGCACCCTCTTGCAGCTGCGCCGGCAGGTCGCCGCCCTGCACACCCAGCTCGCCGCCAACGCCGCCGCGGAGCGACGCGGGTTCGTCCCGGCCGCCCGGACCGCCGCCGACACGGCTGAGATACGCGCCGCCGTCGCCGAGGCGCTGGCGGAGGAGCGGGAGCGGGAGCTGGCCGAGGCGCGCGCCTTCTGGGCCGCCCAGGAGGCCCGTGACGCCTCCGAGACGCCCTCCCTGCTGGGTCTGCCGGACAGCGAGCTGTTCCTGCCGCGCCAGGCCGACTTCCTCGGTCTTGAGCCGCTGGAGCCGGTCACCGAGCCCGGCCTGGACACCGACGAGTTCACCGGGGACTCCGCGGAACTGGCCGCGGCCCGCCGCCGCCACCCCTCCCACCCCGACTTCGTCCCGGTGCAGTCACCGGTCGTGAACGACCACGAGCGCACGGTCGCCACCCTCGAGGAACTCGCCGCGTCCCAGACCGAACTGACCGACGTCCGCCCGGGCCCCCTGGGCACCCTGGACGTCTACGTCTTCGCCGACGGCACGACCCTCTGCATGACCCCGGGCCACCGCGAGACCGCGGAGCGCCTGAGCGCAGCCCTGACGGCCGGCGAAACCCCGTTCCTGCTCGGCGGCTCGGGCATCTCCGGCGCCTACACCCTGACCTTCGCGTGCGGCGAGGAGAACGTCTACATCCTGGCGGACCGGGTCATAGCCAGCCTCTGACGCACACCGTCACACCCCTGCCCTCTTCTGCGCCTCCTCCACCAACCGCACCGCTTCAGCGACCTGGGCCTCATCCGAAAGCACCACAGCCAGGTCATGCACGGCCACGGTGATCTGATCGGCCGCGGCGAACATCCCGGCATCGGGCATCTCCCGGGGCTCCACACCGGGCGCCTCGATCGCCTGCGCCCACCGGGCCAACTCACGGGCCAGCCCCAGCGCCTCCCCCGCCGCACCTCTCTGCAACCGGCTCTGCGGAGCGGCACGCAAACGATCGGCGAAATGATCCACCGCACGGGTCAGAGGCGTCGTATCAAGCACGCGGTGAGCGTACGCGTCGCACCCGGACTGTTGCCAACGGGCGAACGCTCAGGCACGGTGACCTGAAGGACCGGCTTACATCCCCTTTGCAACCGGAGGCGCCGATGTCCCATGTCCTCTCCGAGGAGACCCACCGCAACATGCTCTCCCGCATCCCCCATTGCACCGGTCGTGACGTGGCCGACTGGCTGCGCACCGTCGACGAAGGCCCCGCTCTCCGCTTCGAGGAGAAGGTCAGCTGGCTGCGCCACGAGCACAATCTCGCGTACGGCCACGCCAAGGCGATCATCCACGAGTACGAACTGAGGAGGGCCGCGCGCAAACTCCTCTAGCGCGCCCATGACGAAGGGCCCCGGTAGCGATACCGGGGCCCTTCGCTCGCTTGCTGCAACAGCCGCTAGTCGTTGCTGTTCAGGATCGCCAGGAGCCGCAGGAACTCCATGTAGATCCACACCAGCGTCAGCGTGAGGCCGAACGCGGCGAGCCAGGACTCCTCGCGCGGAGCGCCGTAGGCGATGCCGTCCTCGACCTGCTTGAAGTCCAGGGCGAGGAAGCAGGCGCCGAGGATGATGCCGATGACCCCGAAGACGATGCCGAGGGCACCGCTGCGGAAGCCGAGGCCGTCACCGCCGCCGAAGACGGTGAACAGCAGGTTCACGGCCATCAGCAGGACGAAGCCGAGCGCGGCGGCCATCACGAACCCGTAGAAGCGGCGGTTGACGCGGATCCAGCCCGCCTTGTACGCCACCAGCACCCCGGCGAACACCGCCATGGTGCCGAGCACCGCCTGGGCGACGACGCCGTCCGCGATGTACGTGGACACCGCCGACGAGATCACGCCGAGGAAGACGCCCTCGAGGGCGGCGTACGACAGGATCAGCGCCGGGACGGGCTTGCGCTTGAAGGACTGGATCAGGGCCAGCACCATCGCGACCAGACCGGCGCCGACGGCGATGCCGTAGGACTTGCCGATGTTGGCCTCGTCGACCGGCAGCAGCAGCCAGGACAGGACCGCCGTGACGACCACGGTGCCGAGCGTGGTCGCGGTGCGCGCGACGACGTCGTCCATGGTCATGGCACCGGGGGTGGCCGGGGCCTGGGGCGGTGCGCCCTGCTGTACGTCCTGCTGGGCGTACGGGTTCTGCGCGTAGGGGTTGCCCGACGCGTACGGGTTGGCCTGCGTGCCGACAGCGGGTCCCCCGGCCTGCGGCGCGGCGTTGAAGCCCGCGTAGCCGTTGTCGCGGCTGAACCCCCGTCGCGAGAAGACCGGGTTTCTGCTCCTCATTTCACTCCTCCGTGGCCACACAGCGCGGCCTTGGCATCAAGGGTAATAGGTAGGCAAAGGATTGACCCTAGTGCTTGGGGAGGATCTTTCCCTCTCGTGCTGCGCAACACGCTACGCGGCAGCGTGATTCCCGGTACGGGAGGGCCTCATTCATGACCAAGCCGGTACATGCCCGGAACCGGCCGGAGACTGTCCGGCAGGCCGTCCGGCCGACCTGCCGGTCGTTCACCCGAACGGGAACCCGGTGTACCCCTCGGCCAGATCGGTCGCGGCGGCCCGCGAGGAGGCGATCCTCTCCAGCCGGGCGAGCTGGAGCCGGTCCTCGAAGGGCGTGGCGCCGGGGTCGCGGTGCAGCAGGGTCGTCATGTCGTACGAGAACCGCTCGGCCTGCCACACGCGCCGCAGACAGGTGGCGGAGTAGGCGTCGAGCAGCTCGGCCGATCCCGTCTCCTTCCGGTGCGACAGCGCCCGCGCGAAGGTCACGACGTCCCCGACGGCCAGGTTCAGCCCCTTGGCGCCGGTCGGCGGCACGATGTGGGCGGCGTCCCCGGCCAGGAACAGCCGGCCGTGCCGCATGGGCTCGTGGACGTAGGACCGCATGGGCGTGACGGACTTCTGGGTGATCGGCCCGCGCTCCAGCCTCCACTCGTCGTCGGTCTCGAAGCGCCGCTCCAGCTCGTCCCAGATCTCCTCGTCGCCCCAGGACTCGGCGTCCGTGCCCTCGGGCACCTGGAGGTAGAGCCGGGAGACGGACGGCGAGCGCATGGAGAGGAGCGCGAAGCCCCGGTCGTGGCGGGCGTAGACGAGTTCGTCGTGCGAGGGCGGCACGTCGGCGAGGATGCCGAGCCAGCCGAAGGGGTACGCGCGCTCGAACACCCGGGTGAGCTCCGCCGGGATCGCCTTCCGGGCCACCCCCCAGGAGCCGTCGCAGCCGACGACGTACTCGCACTCCAGTACGTCCTCGACGCCCTCGTGCCGGAAGCGCACGCGCGGCCGGTCGCCCTGTACGTCCTCCACCGCCAGCGCCTCCGCCTCGAACAGCAGCGGGCCGCCCTCCTTCAGCTGGAGGGCGATGAGGTCCTTGCACACCTCGGTCTGGGCGTAGACCATCACCGACCGGCCGCCGGTGAGTCCGGGGAAGTCGACCCGATGGCGCTTGCGGTCGTAGCGCAGCTCGATGCCGTCGTGCCGCAGCCCCTCCCGGTCCATGCGCTCCCCGGCCCCGGCGGCGCGCAGCACGTCCACCGTGCCCTGCTCCAGGATCCCGGCCCGCTGCCGCTGCTCGACGTAGGCCCGGTCGCGGCTCTCCAGGACGACGGAGTCGATGCCGGCGCCGTGGAGCAGCCGGGCGAGGAGGAGGCCGGCGGGGCCGGCGCCGATGATGCCGACGGTGGTGCGCATCGGGCGTTCCCTTCCGGTATTCACATACCGTGTTCGCACGGTGAAGTTTTTTTCACCATTCCGCGACCAGAGTCTGCGCCCGCCTTCAGCAGGTGTCAATGAGGCGCGGAAGTGCCCAGAGCCGGACTTGAACCGGCACGCCCGCGAAGGGGCAGCGAGGTTTAAGCTCGCCGTGTCTGCATTCCACCATCTGGGCAGGCCATGGGCTCCGCGTGAGCTTCCGACCCTATCGGGACGCGTCCCCCGAACAGCGGAAGAGCGGACCGATGTTGTCTTATTTTATTGACGTCTGAGGGAGCATCAGCACATGGAACTGGCCATCCGCACTTGCCAGTAGCCTCGCGTGCGGCCGCCACCCGTGTTTGCGGAATGACGGAATTTCACCGCCCGAACGAGGGTGCTTCACCGGTTCTTGACGATGGGTCAATTGGGACAGGCCTGAAACACCCTCAGAAATCGCCTCGGCGCCTCTCAGGGACAGGTGTCATCCCCAGGTATGACACCGCGGGGTGTGGTCCGACTCCAGTCGCCCCCCGGAACGGGAACAGCGACTGACTACACGGCGGCGGCCGGCCGCAACGATGGTGCGAGTCCCACCGGAGCGACCGCCCACAGCGACCGCTCGGACCGGCCGCCGTCCCGACAGGAGCCCTTCCCGTGACCACCACCTCCCTCTCCCGGACCACCGCCGTGGCCGCCCGGGCCACGGACCTGTCGAAGATCTACGGGCAGGGTGAGACCCAGGTGGTCGCCCTGGACCGGGTCTCCGTCGACTTCCGGCAGGCCGAGTTCACCGCGATCATGGGCCCCTCGGGGTCGGGCAAGTCCACGCTGATGCACTGCGTGGCCGGGCTCGACACCTTCTCGTCCGGCTCCGTGCGCATCGGCGACACCGAGCTCGGCTCGCTGAAGGACAAGCAGCTCACCAAGCTCCGCCGGGACAAGATCGGGTTCATCTTCCAGGCGTTCAACCTGCTGCCGACGCTGACCGCGATCGAGAACATCACGCTCCCCATGGACATCGCGGGCCGCAAACCGGACAAGGCGTGGCTGGACAACGTGATCCAGATGGTGGGGCTCAGGGACCGGCTCGGCCACCGGCCCGCGCAGCTCTCCGGCGGCCAGCAGCAGCGCGTCGCCGTCGCCCGCGCCCTGGCCTCCCGGCCCGACATCATCTTCGGTGACGAGCCGACCGGAAACCTCGACTCGCGCTCCGGCGCCGAGGTGCTGGGCTTCCTGCGCAACTCCGTGCGGGAGCTGGGCCAGACGGTGGTCATGGTGACCCACGACCCGGTGGCGGCGGCGTACGCGGACCGGGTGGTGTTCCTCGCGGACGGCCGGATCGTCGACGAGATGTACGGGCCCACGGCCGACACCGTCCTCGACTTCATGCGTGGTCTTCCCGGGGGAAACCCCCGGACCCCCGAGTTCGACGCGAAGGGCCGGACCAGCTGATGTTCCGCACCGCCCTGCGCAACGTCCTCGCGCACAAGGCCCGGCTCATGATGACCGTCCTCGCCGTGATGCTCGGCGTGGCCTTCGTCTCCGGGACGCTCGTCTTCACCAACACCCTGTCCAACGCCCTGCAGAACAGCTCCGCGAAGGGCTTCGACCAGGTCGACGTCGCCGTGTACCCCGAGTTGCAGGAGGACACCGGCGACCGGATCGGCAAGGTGTCCGAACTGACCGAGGCTCTGCGGAAGCAGAGCTCCGAGGTGACCGGCGCCGCGTCCGCCATCGGTGTGGTGAGCGGTTTCACCGCCATCGCCGACAAGGACGGCAAGCTCGTCGGCGGCGGCTTCCAGTCGCAGGGCGGCAACTTCTGGGGCGACAAGGACGCCCGGTACCCGATCGAGGAGGGGAAGGCGCCGTCCGGCGCGAACCAGGTCGCCATCGACTGGAAGACCGCCGAGCGCACCGGCTACAAGGTCGGTGACACCGTGCGCCTCTCGATCGACGGCCCGGTGCTGAAGCCCACCATCACCGCCGTCTTCAGGACGGACGACGGCAATGTCGCCGCCGGCGGCAGCCTCGCCCTGTTCGACACCCCGACCGCACAGCGGCTGTTCGGCAAGACCGGCACGTACGACGAGGTCGACGTGCAGGCCGCCGCCGGCACCTCGCAGACCGCGCTGCAGGCCGCCCTGGACTCCGCCCTGCCGAAGAAGCAGGTCGAGACCATGACCGGCAAGGAGCTGGCCGACAGCCAGGCCTCGGCGATCGCCGCCTCGACGAGCGGGCTGAGGCAGGGCCTGCTGGTGTTCGCCGGGATCGCGCTGTTCGTCGGCACGTTCATCATCGCCAACACCTTCACCATGCTGGTCGCCCAGCGCACCAAGGAACTCGCGCTGCTGCGGGCGGTCGGCGCCTCCCGCCGCCAGGTGACGCGGTCGGTGCTGATCGAGGCGTTCGTGGTGGGCGTGGTGGCCGGCGTGACCGGTCTGGTGGCCGGCATCGGCATCGGCGCCGGACTGCGCGCCCTCGTGAACACCCTGGGGGCGACCGTCCCCGACGGCCCGCTGGTCGTCTCGCCCGGCACGGTCGCGGCCTCCCTCGCGGTCGGCGTGGTCATCACCATGCTGGCCGCCTGGCTGCCCGGCCGCCGCGCCGCCAGGATCCCGCCGGTCGCCGCGATGAGCAGCGTGCACGCCAAGGCGACCACCAAGTCGCTGGTGCTGCGCAACACCCTGGGCGCGCTGTTCTCGGCGGCGGGCGTCGCGGTGGTCCTGGCCGCCACGACCATGAACGGCTCGGACGGCCAGGCCCCCATGGGTCTCGGCGCGGTCCTGCTGATCATCGGCGTGTTCATCCTGACCCCGCTGCTGTCCCGTCCGCTGATCGCGGCCGCCGCGCCGGTGCTGCGGATCTTCGGGGTCGCCGGCAAGCTGGCCCGCCAGAACTCGGTGCGCAACCCGCGCCGTACGGCGGCCACCGCCTCCGCGCTGATGATCGGCCTCACCCTGATCACCGGCATGACGGTGATGGCGGGCAGTCTGCAGAAGTCCATCGACAAGATGGCGTCCGCCGCGCTCAGCGCCGACTACGTCGTGTCGATGGCGAACGGCAACTCGCTCTCCCCCGACATCGAGAAGCAGCTGAAGTCCGCCGACGGGGTGACGGCCATCAGTCCGATGCGCAACGCGCAGACCCGGATCGACGACACCACCGAGTACCTCACCGCTGTCAACGGCTCCGCGATCGGCGAGCTGACCGACCTCAAGGTGGACGACGGCGCGTTCAAGGTGGGCGGCACACGGGTCGTCGTCGACGAGGACACCGCCGAGTTGCACGGCTGGAAGGCCGGCTCGACGTTCCGGGTGGCGTACGAGGACGGCCAAAAGCAGCAGCTGACGGTCTCCGGGGTCTACGCGGGCAACGAGCTGATCAGCGGCATCCTGCTCGACACCGCGACGCTCGCCCCGCACCAGGACGACCCGGACGACATGCGGGTCATGCTGAAGACGTCCGGCGGCGCCTCGGACGCGACGAAGGACCGGCTGGAGAAGGCTCTCGGCAGCAACCCGGCCATCAAGGTGCAGAGCAAGCAGGACCTCTCCAACGAGATCGCACAGATGTTCACACTGCTGCTGAACATGCTCTACGGCCTGCTCGCGATGGCGGTGATCGTCGCCGTGCTCGGGGTCATCAACACCCTCGCGATGTCGGTCTTCGAGCGCTCGCAGGAGATCGGCATGCTGCGGGCGATCGGCCTGGACCGGCGCTCGGTGAAGCGGATGGTCCGCCTGGAGTCCCTGGTGATCTCCCTGTTCGGCGGTGTGCTCGGCATCGGCCTGGGCGTGTTCTTCGGCTGGGCGGCCGGTGAACTGGTCGGCGCGAGCATGCCGACGTACGAGCTGGTCCTGCCGTGGGGCCGGATCGCCCTGTTCCTGGCGCTGGCCGGCGCGGTGGGCGTCCTGGCGGCCCTGTGGCCGGCCCGGCGGGCGGCCCGTCTGAACATGCTGTCGGCCATCAAGTCGGAGTAGCGCGGAAGCGGTCGAGGGCCCCGCGGCGACGCGGGGCCCTCTCGCGTTCAGTTCCAGATGCGGGACCGCAGCGGCAGCCCGGAGGAGCCGGACTCCGGAGTGCGGACGGCCAGGACCTGGTTGACGCCGATGCGGTTGCGTTCGAAGCCGAGGGCGGAGGCGGCCATGTACAGCCGCCAGACCCGGGCGCGCCCCGGCCCGGCGAGCCGCGCGGCGCGCTTCCAGTCGGCCTCGAGGCGGGCCACCCAGTGGCGCAGGGTGAGTCCGTAGTGCTCGCGGATCGACTCGACGTCCCGGACCTCGAAGCCGGCCCGTTCGAGCTGGGTGACGGTGGTACCGACGGGCGCCAGCTCACCGTCCGGGAAGACATAGGCGTCGATGAACTCGTCGACGTGGTAGGCGGACTCGTCGCCGTGGGGGCGGCGGGCGATCTGGTGGTTGAGCAGCCGCCCGCCGGGCGTGAGGAGGGCGTACAGCTCGCTCGCGTACCCCAGGTATCTCTCGGCTCCGACGTGCTCCGCCATCCCGATGGAGGAGATCGCGTCGTACGGTCCGTCGGAGACGTCCCGGTAGTCCTGGACCCTGATCTCCACCCGGTCGGTGAGCCCCGCGTCGGCGACGCGCTTACGGGCGTACGCCGCCTGTTCCTGGGAGAGGGTGACGCCGACGACCCGCGCCCCGTGCTCACCGGCCGCGTGGATCGCCAGCGAGCCCCAGCCGCAGCCGACGTCGAGCAGCCGCTGATCCGGTGTCAGGGCGAGCTTGCGGCACACGAGTTCGAGCTTGTCCCGCTGCGCCTCTTCGAGAGTGGCGCCGGGGTCGGGCCAGTAGGCGCACGAGTACACCATCGACGGGCCGAGGACGATCTCGTAGAAGTCGTTGCCGACGTCGTAGTGGTGGCTGATGGCGCGGCGGTCGGTGCGGCGGGTGTGGAGGTGGCCGGCGCGCCGGACCTCCTCCAGGGGCGGAGCGGGCGGCAGCGGCGGCCCGGCCAGCCCGAACAGCCCGCGCACGGCCGTACGGAACTGGGGGTCGCGTACGGCCTGGGCGAGCGTGCGGGCGTCCTCGCCCCGTTCCCAGATGAGCCCGGAGAGCAGTTCGAGCGCGGCGTACACGTCCCCCTCGATCTCGAGGTCCCCGGCCACCCAGGCCCGTGCGAGCCCCAGCTCACCGGGCTTGAACAGCAGACGGCGCAGGGCCCTGCGGTTGCGTACGACGAGGGTGGGCGCGTCGGGCGGGCCCGCCTGAGAACCGTCCCAGGCACGGACGCGTACCGGGAGCGGAACTCCCAGCAGCTGTTCTACGAGGGCGTGGAGCCGCGGCGCGGCGTCGGTCATGGAGCACACCTCCGTGACGGTGATCCCAAATTTCTTGGCATCACGTAAACACCTGGAGGTGCCGGTCGCAGTCCCCCACGCGCGTCATGACTGGGCAAACCCGCCGTACGACCGACTGCCGCCACCTCGGCCGCACGCGAGAAGACCCGCCGCACGCCGCAGGGGCCGCCCGCACCACGGATGGCGGGCGGCCCCTGCGGGCTGGGTCAGGAGGCGGAGGTCAGGAGGCCTTGGCCTTCTCGGTCTCCGGCTTCGCGGCGGCGGCCGGGGCCGGCGCGGGCTTGGCGGCCTCGTAGAACTCCTCGCGGGGGTTCTCCATGGCACCGAGGGCGACGACCTCGCGCTTGAGGAACATGCCGAGGGTCCAGTCGGCGAAGACGCGGATCTTGCGGTTCCAGGTCGGCATCGCCATACCGTGGTAGCCACGGTGCATGTACCAGGCGAGACGGCCCTTGAGCTTGATCTTCATCTTGCCCATGACGATCATCGCGACGCCCTTGTGGAGGCCGAGACCCGCGACCGCGCCCTTGTTGGAGTGCGCGTACGGCCTCTGCTGGAAGCCCCGCATACCGGAGACCACGTTGTCGCCGAGGACCCTGGCCTGACGCAGCGCGTGCTGGGCGTTCGGCGGGCACCAGGCGTTCTCGACGCCGGCCTTGCGGGCGGCGACGTCCGGGACCTGGGCGTTGTCGCCCGCGGCCCAGATGTAGTCGGTGCCGGTGACCTGGAGGGTCGGCTGGGCGTCCACGTGACCGCGCGGGCCGAGCGGGAGGCCGTAGCGGGCCAGGACCGGGTTCGGCTTGACGCCGGCGGTCCACACGATCGTGTTGGAGTCGACCTCGAGGCCGTTCTTCAGCACGACGTGGCCGTCGACGCAGGAGTCCATGGAGGTGGAGAGGTAGACCTCCACGCCACGGCCTTCCAGGTGCTCCTTGCCGTACTGGCCGAGCTTGGGGCCGACCTCGGGCAGGATCTTGTCCGCGGCGTCGACCAGGATGAAGCGCATGTCCTCGCGGGACACGCTCCGGTAGTACTTGGCCGCGTCCCGGGCCATGTCCTCGACCTCACCGATGGTCTCCGCACCGGCGAAGCCGCCGCCGATGAAGACGAAGGTGAGCGCCTTGCGGCGGATCTCCTCGTCGGTGGTGGAGTCGGCCTTGTCGAGCTGCTCGAGGACGTGGTTGCGCAGGCCGATGGCCTCCTCGACGCCCTTCATACCGATGCCCTGCTCGGCGAGGCCGGGGATCGGGAAGGTGCGGGAGACCGCGCCGAGCGCGATCACCAGGTAGTCGAAGGGCAGCTCGTACGCCTCGCCCACCAGCGGGGCGATCGTGGCGACCTTGCGGTCCTGGTCGATGGTGGTGACCCGGCCGGTGAGGACCTCCGCCTTCGGCAGCACGCGTCGCAGCGGGACGACGACATGGCGCGGGGAGATGTTGCCGGCGGCGGTTTCGGGGAGGAAGGGCTGGTAGGTCATGTACGACCGGGGGTCGACGACCGTGACGGTCGCCTCGCCGTAGCGCATCTTCTTGAGAATGCGCCGAGCTGCGTACAGGCCTACGTACCCACCGCCTACTACGAGGATCCTGGGACGCTCCGTGGTGCTCATGGCATCGAGTATCCACCCGCCCCAGGGGGGTAGCTCGTGCGCCCCTTCACAAGCTTGTGCGGGGTGTGTGCTATTCTCCGCGACCCGCGTGATCCACATCATGGCGCGGAACGTGAACCTGTGTACCCGACACCCCGTTGTCAATGCCGCGTGAGCTGCCTCTCCGGGTGTGCGAGCCCTCCGTGAGGTGCTCGCGGCCCACCCCTGCGAGACCGTCGCGAAACGTCCGCGCGCGCCTCTTTTGAACATGTTCACAGGGGTGTTGGGGCCCCGGAAGGGTCAACCGGCAACTCTTCGTCCTCCGACAGGACCGAATTCCTTGTGAAGAACTTCACGAAGTTTTCCGACGGAGTGTCGCGGAGGGGCCCACGAGGACCCCTCTCGCGCGCTCAAACGGGCTTTGTCCCTGCTCAGCAGAGTGCCCTTCGCTCGGCAGAGCGACCACGCGATGCCATCGGGGATGTCCCACGAACGCGACTCACCCTGGCCGCGTGTACACATACGTGCGTACACTGACGTCATGACCGAGGACACCGTGACCATACGGGAAGCCCGCGCCCATCTCGCGGACCGCATCAACCTGGCCGAGGAAGGCACCCCGACGGTCATCACCCGCAACGGCACTCCGGTGGCTGCCGTGGTGCCGATCGCGGATTTCGAAGCCCTGGAAGCGGCGGCCGACGTCATGCTGGCCCGAGAGGCCGAAGCGGTCCTGGCCGAGAACGGCCCCACCGTGACCATGGCCGAGCTGCTGGCAGATCTGTTCACCGAGCGCGGTGAAGGCACCGCGTGAAGTACGCGTTCCGGTTCACCACGGCGGCGCAGCGGCAGCTCCGGGCCATCAGTCGGCTTGACGCCATGCGCATCCTGACCGCGTTGACCGCACTCGGTGACGACCCGTATCGCGAGGACGCCGACGTCAAGAAGCTCACCGGCCCGTCGGGGCTCTACCGGCTGCGGGTCGGAAGCTACCGGGTCGCCTACCAGATCAACGATGGCGAACTCGTCATCCTCGTCGTCAAGGTGGGCGACCGGCGGGACGTGTACCGCAACCTGTAGCCGGTCAGGCCAAAGACCAGCCGATCCCGTCGAGGATGTCGTGCTCGCTCACCACGACCTCCTCCGCACCGATCCGCTCCATGATCGAGAGAAGGACCAGCGCGCCCGCGGCGATCACGTCCACCCGGCCCGGATGCATCGACGGGACCGCCGCGCGCTCGGCGTGCGTGGAGCGCAGCAGCCACTCGGTGATCTCGCGGACCTTGTCGTACGACACCCGGGAGTGGTGAATGGCCGCCGTGTCGTACTCGGGAAGGTTCTGGGCGATGGCGGAGACCGTGGTCACCGAGCCCGCCAGGCCGACCAGGGTGCGCGCCTCGCGCAGCGGCACGGTCTCCTCCGCGAGGTCCAGGGCCGCCTCGATGTCGGCGCGCACCGCCGCGACCTGTGCGTCGGTCGGCGGGTCGGTCACGGCGCCGTCGACCACCAGGTGGCGTTCGGTCATCCGGACGCAGCCGATGTTCACCGAGCGGGCGGCCCGTACGTGCGCCTCGCCGACCACGAACTCCGTCGAGCCGCCGCCGATGTCCACCACCAGGTAGGGCTTCGCCAGGTCCGCACGGCCGGTCAGCTCCCTCGTGGCACCCGTGAAGGAGAACTCCGCCTCCTGGTCGCCGCTGATCACCTCGGGCTCGACGCCCAGGATGTCCAGCACCCCGCGCACGAACTCGTCGCGGTTCTCGGCGTCCCGGGAGGCCGAGGTGGCCACGAAGCGGAGCCGTTCGGCGCCGTGCTCCTTGATGATCGCCGCGTACTCGCGGCACGCCGCGAAGGTCCGCTCCAGCGCCTCCGGCGCCAGCCGCCCGGTGCGGTCGACGCCCTGGCCGAGCCGCACGATGGTCATCCGGCGGTCCAGATCGACCAGCTCGCCGGTCTCGGGGTCGGCGTCGGCGACCAGGAGGCGGATCGAGTTCGTACCGCAGTCGACGGCGGCGACGCGGGTCATCGGGCGTCTCCCTCGACCGGCTTGAAGGCGAAGTGGCCCGAGCCGTCCTCCGACGTCTCCACCTGCCATCCCTCACCGGACGGCGGCCCGGCAGGCGTCACGCACGTCCCCTTGCGCCACCACTCCGGCAGCATCGCGAGGGCCTCGTCGCCGAGCGGGTTCACCCCCGGGCCGGCGGCCAGGGAGTGCGCCACGAGCACGTGCAGACACTTCACGCGGTCCGGCATGCCGCCCGCGCTCGGGAAGCCCTTCAGCTCCTCGATCTCGTCCCGGCGGCGGACGTAGTCCTCGTGCGCGGCGCGGTAGGCGGCGGCGAGCTCCGGGTCGGTGCCCAGCCGGTCGGTCATCTCCTTCATCACGCCGTTCGCCTCGAGCGTGCCGATCGCGGAGTTCGCCTTGGGGCACGTCAGGTAGTAGAGCGTCGGGAAGGGCGTGCCGTCGGGCAGCCGGGGGGCCGTCTCCACGACGTCCGGCTGCCCGCAGGGGCACCGGTGCGCGATGGCGCGCAGCCCGCGCGGCGGACGGCCGAGCTGCTGTTTGAAGGCCTGGACGTCCGCGTCGGTGGGCTCGGTGCGCGGGGTGGTCGGCGGGGGATTCTGCATGCTTCGGGGTTTGTCTCTCTGTCAGTTCATCGATTCATCGATCGGAGGCGTCCGCCTTGTCGACGCCGTCCCAGACGTTCACGTACCAGGGGCGGTCGGCCGCTCCGAGGTCCGCGCGGGCCTGCTTGGCCGCGTCCGGGTCGATCACGACGTAGCCGGTCTCCCCCGGCATCACATAGTGCAGCCGCTGCCGGATCTGCTGCTCGGCGTACGCGTCGTCCTGCCAGCGCGCCTTGGTGTCGCGCAGCTGTTCGACCCGCTCGCTGGCCTGCTGCTTCTCCCGCTCCAGATCGGCGATCTCCGCGCGCTGGGAGACGTACTGCCGCATCGGGTAGGCGAGTGCCACGATCAGCGAGCACAGGACGAGCGCGAGCAGCGCTGCGCGGCCGGTGAGGCGGGAGCGGCGGGCCTGGCGTTTGGTCTGCGAACGGTAGACCCGGGCCGCGGTCTGCTCGCCGAGCAGCTTGATCCTGGTCGCGGTGGAGAAACGGTCCCGGTCCTTGACTGCCATCGGCTCTCCGCCTCCCCTCTCACACGCGTACGTCCCCGCACACGGTACGGGACCGGGTGCGGGGACGTACGTACGACTTGGCTCAGCCTCAGCCCTTGAAGCGGGGGAAGGCCGAGCGCCCTGCGTACACCGCCGCGTCGTCGAGGATCTCCTCGATGCGCAGCAGCTGGTTGTACTTGGCGACGCGCTCGGAGCGGGCCGGGGCGCCGGTCTTGATCTGGCCGCAGTTGGTGGCGACGGCCAGGTCGGCGATGGTGACGTCCTCGGTCTCGCCGGAGCGGTGGGACATCATGCACTTGAAGCCGCTGCGCTGGGCCAGCTCCACGGCGTCCAGGGTCTCGGTCAGCGAGCCGATCTGGTTGACCTTGACGAGCAGCGCGTTGGCGGCGCCCTCCTCGATACCGCGGGCGAGGCGCTCCGGGTTGGTGACGAACAGGTCGTCGCCGACGATCTGGACCTTGTCACCGAGCTTGTCGGTGAGGACCTTCCAGCCGGCCCAGTCGTCCTCGAACAGCGGGTCCTCGATGGAGACGAGCGGGTAGGCCGCGACGAGCTCCTCGTAGTACTCCGTCATCTCGGCGGCGGAGCGCTCCTTGCCCTCGAAGAGGTACTTGCCCTCCTTGTAGAACTCGGAGGCGGCGACGTCGAGCGCGAGGGCGATCTGCTCGCCGGGGATGTAACCGGCCTGCTTGACGGCCTCGAGGATGAGGTCGAGGGCCTCGCGGTTGGAGCCCAGGTTCGGGGCGAAGCCGCCCTCGTCGCCGAGGCCGGTGGACAGGCCCTTGGACTTCAGGACGGCCTTGAGGGTGTGGTAGACCTCGGTGCCCCAGCGCAGGGCCTCGGAGAAGGACTCCGCGCCGATCGGGGCGATCATGAACTCCTGGATGTCCACGTTGGAGTCGGCGTGCGAGCCGCCGTTCAGGATGTTCATCATCGGCACCGGCAGCAGGTGCGCGTTGGGGCCGCCCAGGTAGCGGAAGAGCGGCAGGTCGCTGGCCTCGGAGGCGGCGTGCGCGACGGCGAGGGAGACGCCGAGGATCGCGTTCGCGCCGAGGGAGCCCTTGTTGTCGGTGGCGTCCAGGTCGAACATGGCCTGGTCGATCAGGCGCTGCTCGGTGGCGTCGTAGCCGACCAGCTCGGGGCCGATCTGCTCGATGACGGCGAGGACGGCCTTCTCGACGCCCTTGCCCTGGTAGCGGTTGGGGTCTCCGTCGCGGAGCTCGATGGCCTCGAAGGCACCGGTGGAGGCGCCGGACGGAACGGCGGCACGACCCGTGCTGCCGTCGTCGAGGCCGACCTCGACCTCGACCGTGGGGTTGCCTCGGGAGTCCAGGATTTCCCGGGCTACGACGACGTCGATGGACGGCACGAGCATCTCCTTCATGGGATGTGACGCTGGTTGTGCGGGGCCGCGTGGGCCTTGCGACTAGAGCCTAACCGCCTTCGGGGTGTCGGCAGCCGACCGACCGTCCCGTGGACGCACGGTACCCATTGTTTCAGTTCGGAACAAAGAGGGGGTGGCGTGGAGGCGAACACGCGGGCAAAGGAGCAGACAGAGAAAACCCCGCCCCGGTGCGTACGGGGGAACACGCACCGGAGCGGGGGGCCCGTGGGGACAGGGGGGGTGACCCTCACGAGGTCTTCAGGATGCGGGGCCACCATGTGAGCGGCCTGTGGCCCCGCTGGCGAGCGGGTGTCACTTCAGGTGCAACTGCTGACCCGGGTAGATGAGGTCGGCGTCCACGACGATGTCCTTGTTCAGCTCGAACAGCTTCTGCCAGCCGCCCTTGACGTCGTGCTTCTCGGCGATGGAGCTGAGGGTGTCGCCCTTGACGACCTTGTACTCGCCGTCGCCCTTCTTGACCTTCGTGCCGGTCGGGGTGGTGACGGTCTTGCTGCTCTTCTCGCTCTTGGTGGCGGCCGGGCGCTCGGTGGAGCGGGAGGCGGCCTGCTCGTCGGAGCGGGACTCTTTGGAGGAGGAAGAGGAGGAGGAGCTGCTGCCGGAGTTCGAGCTCGAGGAGCTGCTGCCGTTGTACGAGGCGCCGGAGAGACCGACACCGCAGACCGGCCAGGCACCCTTGCCCTGGCCCGCGAGGACCTTCTCGGCGATCTCGATCTGCTGGGACTTGCTGGCCTGGTTGGCCTGCGCGGCGTACGCCGTGCCGCCGTACGCGGCCCAGGTGGACGCGGAGAACTGCAGACCGCCGTAGTAGCCGTTGCCGGTGTTGATGGACCAGTTGCCACCGGACTCGCACTGGGCGACGGTGTCCCACTCGGAGGCCGTGGCGGCGGAGGCGTTCCCGGCCGCCATCAGCGGGGCGGCGATGGCGACACCGGTGACGCCGGCGAGAGCGGCGACGCGGGTGGCCTTGGACGGGCGGCGATGCTTGCCCTTGCTGGAAAACAGCATGGTGGATCCCCTCACCGACGCCTGCGAGGTGAGCTGTCGGGTTCGGGCCGGTTGAGTTGCCCGGCCGCACACCTCGCGGTGCGCGGCTTCACCCCGAGCCGGTTCCAGCGTCAACCGCTGTCCCCGGCACTTACCTTGGGTCCCCCGCTCCTGCCTACGGCGCTTGACGCGACGACTGTTCCCGGGCCGCCACTGGCAGGATTCGGCGTTGGCGACGGCCGGGGCTCGGGATGCCGAGCGGTGATGACCGTAGACACGGCATCGACGTAAATTCAAAGACGATCAGGGCTTCTGAGACTCATCCCACACTTTCACCAAACCGGACATTAGATGGCGAAGTGGGGCGTGAACTTCAGTCGTTCTGCGCCTTATTGGATACCCGTGTCGAGTATCTGACCGGCCTCGATGTTGCCCGGGTCGGTACCGATGACGTCCTTGTTCTCGTCGTAGAGCGCACGCCATCCGCCGTCGAGGTCAAGGGAGTCGGCGATGGAGGCGAGGGAGTCCCCCTCCTGAACGATGTACGTCGAGGCGGCATGACGGCCGGAGGAGGCGGGGGCGGGGCCGTCCACCGCGCTTTCGTCGGCGAGGGTGCCGCGATGCTTCCCGGAGCCGAGGGAACCGGTGTCGACCAGGGTCCAAGAGCCCGCCTCCTGGGTCGCGTCGTCCGCGTCACCCGTCCCGGAGGCGTCTGCGGACGAGCCGTCGGTCGCCCGCGAGTCACCCTCGGATCCGGCGGACACATCCGACTTACCGGACCCCTCCGTAGGGGAGGAGGAAGCGGACGACGAGGAACCGCTGGGCGAACCCGTCGAACCCGTCGCCGAGTCGGCGCCATCTTGGCCGGAATCACTGGAGCTGTCGGCATCGTTGGAGCTCGACGAGTCGGACGATCCGGAAGAGTCGGACGATCCGGAAGAACCCGAAGAGTCGGAAGAATCGTCGGATTCCCCCTTGGACAGGTCGGACAATCCGGAGGACACGGACGAGTCGGACGAGTCGCCCGCCACGCCGGTGTCCACGCTCAGCGAGCCCGACTCCTTGGTCAGCCCGGAGGTCAGCGCACAGGTGCCCCACGCGCCCACACCCTCGCCCGCGAGGAGCTTCTGGGCGACGGCGATCTGCTGGTTGCGGCTGGCCAGGTCGGGGCTCTTGGCGTAGTCGAGTCCGCCGTACGCCTCCCAGTCGTCCTGGGTGAGGTTCAGACCGCCGTACTCGCCGTCACCGCCGTCGGCGCTCCACGAGCCTCCGGTCTCACACTGCGCCACCTTGTCCCACACCGTGCCGTCGGCCGCGCTCGCGCCACTCGCGGCGAGCAGCGGGATGGCGATGGCGGAGCCGGTCACTCCGGCGGCGACGAGGAGGGCCGGAGCCTGACGGGGGCGACGGTGACGACCGTTCCCGGAGAGCATGCGAGGGCCTTTCTCTGGACAGCAGTGACCGGCGCGGCGGGTGCGACGGGTGTGCATATGCGCCGCGCTGACGAATGAACGTATCGGCAGACGATCACTTGTCACAAGTTAATGCCGCGCAGATCACGTGAAGATCACAGAGTTGAGGGCTGGTCACCTTCGCTCCGCCGGACGGTCACACTGCCCCTGACCTGTGGTCAGTCACCCCCAGTCATGCACCGGGTGCGGTGAACTCGACCGGCAGTGTGCGCAGTCCCCGCATGATGAGCCCGCCGCGCCATCTCAAGTCGGCCGGATCCACGGCGAGTCGCAGGTCGGGGAGCCGGGTGAGGAGCGTGGCGAGCGCGGTCCGGCCCTCCAGACGGGCGAGCGGGGCGCCGAGGCAGTAGTGGATGCCGTGGCCGTAGCCGAGGTGCTGATTGTCACGGCGGGAGAGGTCGAGGGTGTCCGGTTCGGCGAACCGGGCGGGATCCCGGTCGGCCGCGGCGAGGACGACCAGGACGGGGTCTCCGGCTTCGATGTCCTCGCCGGCGAGGGTGAGGGGCTCGGTGGCGAAGCGCCAGGTGGCCAGTTCCACGGGCCCGTCGTAGCGGAGCAGTTCCTCGACGCCGGTTTCGAGGAGAGCGTGGTCTCCGTCCCCCAGTGACCGCTGAAGCCGCCGGCGCTGCTCGGGGTGGGTGAGGAGGGCGTAGGTGCCGTTGCCGATCAGATTCACGGTCGTCTCGACGCCGATCTGACCGGTAGCAGAAAGAATGGAGTAGCCGGGCCCGTCCGCCTTGACCGCGTTGGGGTCGATGATCGCACTCTCCCCCTTGTCCCTGGGCGCCTCGCTCCGCACCTCCGCCAGCAGGCCGGCACGAAGCTGGCCGGTGACCGTGAGCTGAGGAAGGGTCGGCCGGCGGTACGCCTCCACCCCCCTCTTGTCCGCGCCGAGGGCCTCCATGACCGCGGGCCAGGCATCCTTCTGCCACCACTTGAGCTGTCGCGTCCGCATGGGATCGATCGGCCCCCAGGTGAGGGGCATGTCGTTCCAGGAGAGGCCGTGGCGCAGGCGGTGGAGCATTCCGCAGAACTGCGCGCGGATGTCATATTTCGTGGTGAAGTGCTTCTTCGCCTTCCCGTAGAAGAACGTCCGCAGGACCGCGAGGACCGTTTCCCATTCCTCGTCGGTCGGGTCCGGCGGGACGAGGGTTCCGGTCTTCCAGTGCCACTGGCTCACGTCGCACTTGGCGCCAGGCTTGGACGTGTTCTCCATCGTGCCGGGGGTGACCCTGATGTTGAACATGTCGAAGATTTCCTTGCGCTCCTCCAGCGTCATGTTCTCCAGGCGCTCGCGGGCGTTGTTCGCGATGTCGACGAGATTGTGTGCCTGGCGCTCGTACTCGGCGTACGCCTCCAACCACTGCTCCGCGAACTTCTTCTGCTTCCGGAACTCCTCCAGCTCCTGCTGCATCTCCTTGACCGACGCCTTGAGGACGACCGGGTCGACGCCAGCCCTGATGTACTCGGGCACCTTCCGGTCGATGAGGTCTTCCTGGGTCGCGATTTTCGCGGCGAAGTCGGTGACCCGCTCCTCGTACTTCTCCTTGTCACCGGGCAGGCTGCTGACCCATTCCTCCGCCATCGCCTTGAGGCGGCCTTCGTCCTTCATGAGCCTGGTCAGTTCCGCCCAGATGACGCCTTCGATCTCATTGGCGTTGAAGTGCGGCTCGCCGCAGGACCCCTCCTCCTTCAGCATGCCCTTGCAGCGGTAGGCGCGTGCGTCGCCTTTACGGCCGGCGCCGGTGTAGACCTCGCCGCAGCGCCCGTCGATGCGTGCGCTGAGCGGGTAGACCTGGTCGCTGATGCGGCCGTTCTGGAAGCCGATCTTCTTGAGCGTTTCCATGAGGAGCCGAGCCCGCTCCTCGCTGAAGATGGGCGGGACTCCGATCTTGACCGGTTCGCCGTAAACGGGGGTGCCGTCGTCGTAGCGCAGGGTCGTGTTCTTGCCGTTGCCGCGGTTTGTCTTCCGATAAACCACGTAGCCGTCGTGGATCGTCTCGCTCCACAGGCGGTTACGGAGGTTGCCGACGGTCCAGGGCACGCCGCTGCGGGTGAAGAGCTTGCGCTTGTTGAGTTCGTCGCATGCCTCGGTGTAGTTCATGCCCTGGTCGACGACGAGTTCGACGGCCACGGAGAGCACCATGGATTCGTGGTCGTCGGTGACAAGGACGGAGAACTTCTTGCGGCGCTTGCCGACCCAGGAGGTGTCCTGGGCGATCATGTAGCCGTAAGGGGCGGGGCCGCCCGGCCAGCCGCCGTAGCTGATCTTCAGCTCGCGGCCGGCGAAGGTGCGCTCCTTGATACGCCGCCACTCCATCTCGGAGAAGGTGACGTACTGCATGAACTGGGACCAGCCTGCGTCGGTGCTGGTGTCGATGCCCTCGGTGACCGAGATGAAGTAGATGCCGAGGTCCGCCATGTTCCAGGCCCACTGGTAGGCGGCGCGGGCCGTGCGGCCGATGCGGTCGACCTTGGGGACGAGGATGCGGTTGAAGTGCTGCTGGTGCGCGTCGAGGACGAGACGGTCCATCTCGGGGCGGCTTTCCAGGGCGCCGGAGACTGCTTCGTCCACGTACTCGTCGTAGACCGTGGCGTCTGGGTGGCGGTCGAGCCAGCCGTTGGAGATCTTGTCCTGGTCTTCGAGACCGAAGCCGTCGAGCTGGTCCAGGGTGGAGACGCGGGCGTATTTCGCCACGATGATGGCCGCAGATTCGTGCAGGCGCGGGCGTGCCACAATGGGCATGTTCAGTCCTCCGAGACTGTTCCGTCCCCGGGGTGTTGGCTCACCGCCGGGAAGGTTCCGGCCTCATTGCGCTCGCTACAGCGCTCTGGGGCCGGTGCCGTTTGTGGGGAGCGTACCCCTGTTGGCGATCCGAAGAGCAGTTGAAGGAGCCGCCGCCGTTCCGCGGGCAGGAGCGGGGGACCTTTTTCCCAGACGAACGTGACTTGATCGGACATACCGGCACGTTATGCACGATTCCGGTCAATGAGATTTTAAGTGCAATTGCGTCAATCCAATGGCAGATAGGTCATCCATACGTGGGAGTGAGACACACCCCCAGTTGACGCACATTCCTGACGCTCGCTATTCCTCTCCAAAATTGTTTGCGCATCACACGAACGGGCGATCGGCACAGGGGCTCGGGACGCGGCAGGGTCGCTGTATGCGTGACGAACCAGCTCTGAGGAATCTGTACGAGTCGCTGCCCTCCATTGATTGTGTGGGGAAATGCTGGGGCTCCTGCGGGGGCAACCTGGGTGCAACACCCGTCGACATTCGGCGCACTCAGCGGGCCGGCTTGCGCCTCCTGGAGGGCCAGCTCGTGACGGGGCCGGACGGGCGGCCCTACGGGACGGTGTGCAACGCCCTGGACCAAGAGACCAAGCGCTGCCGTGTCTATGAGGCGCGGCCGGTCTCGTGCCGGCTGTGGGGTCTCTTCCCGGAGATGGCGTGCCCGTGGGGGTGCGTGCCCGAGGGAGGTCTGATGGACACCGTGGACGCGATCCGCGTCCTGTCGCTGGCGGCGTGGTACGGCGGGGCACCCGGTGCCCTGCCTCCCGCCCTGATCGACGAGATGCTCTCCCGGCCGGAGCGCGTCGCCGTGATGCGGCTGCACCTGGCGGCCGGCAAGCCGGTACGGGAGGAGCCGCACATCGAGAGGAGGCTGGGCGCCCCCGTGATCCTCAGTCGGCCGACCCACTGACGCACACGGAAGCCCCCGGCGGCAGGGACGGAGACTGGGCCTGGCCGGGGGCTTTCACAGTAAGAGGGGGGACGGATTATGCGGCGGACTGGCGGCGTGTTGCTGCTGCGTCCTTGGCTTCCTGGCTGGCCGGGGGCCACGACTTCGACTTGTTGATGTGCGCGGACAGGGCATCCTGGCCGATGAAGCCGTACCCGCCGGCCTCGGCGCACACCGCGTGCTCGGTGCAGAAGTGCGTGTACGTCTGGCCGTCCTGGAGGACGAAGGCGATGTCCGGCCCTTCATAGGTGCTGCCGTCGCCCTTCTTGTGGCTCTTGGCGTGGCCGGTCCGGTTGCGCAGGTCGACCCAGTACTTGCGAGGGCTGCCAGCGCGGTGGGGAAGGGGGCAGCGGACCTGAATGACGTCCTCTTTCCAGACGCCCCTCTTCCCCTGCTTGCGTTTGCCGCTGGCCGCTTTCGGCGGAGTCTCGGGGACAGCTTCCGCGGGCGGGTCCGTCTCCTCCGCCGCCAACGCGAGCTGGGCGGGCACGCGACGTGCCGGGGCGTCACGTCGTGCCGAGCGGTTGAACGCGTCCAGAACCTCGGCCTGGAGCATGGGGAGGATCTCCGAGCGCCGGGCGTAGAACACGTCGAAGAACCAGGTGCACGGGTCGCACAGGTCGACTTTGCCGCCTTCGAGGAATCGTTCGTGCTGCCCTGCGACGGTGGGTTTCTCGGGGAGTGCGGCGTGCCAGTCGCAAGTGGTTACGTTAACAAGCGCGTTAGCCATCAGGCGGCCCCTCGGGCGGCCTTGGCTCGCTTTCCGGCGTGCAGGGGAATGGGTGCCTCGGTGATCTCCTCCCACAGCTTGCCGATGCCCAGTTCGCGGCGCACGCTGATGCCGGTCTTGGAGACGCCTCGGGGGCTGACGAGTGAAGGGTTGCGGTTGGAGTAGGTCCACTCCGTGCGGTCGATGGGCCCGCGCCGGCCGATCGTCAAGGTGGTGTGGCGCAGCATGTCGCAACGGTCGCAGCGCTGGGTCTGGTTGATAGAGACGGCGTTGTTGGGGTTGCGGACAGGACGGCCGTTGGCGTTGAAGCCGTGCCAGTCGTAGGCAACCCAGGTGTGCCGGTCGGCGAGGCAGTCTACGAGGTCTGGCGGGATGGACTCGACGTGGGCGTAGACCTCCGCGTCGCTGACGAGCTTGTCTTCCACCGGTCACTCCTTGTGGCTGTCCAATTTCGTTCTGGACAAGTTAGCCGGGAAAGTCTGCTGTCTGGAACGCACTTGAAAGAAATGTTTTGGTGCCACTCGAACGGGTGAATCTATCTGGGATGCGGAGATGGCCCGCAGCCGTCCGACTACGGGCTTCACCACTCGTACACATTTCATCCGTGATGCATGCACAGTCACGCGCTCTGCGAGCTACGCACCACGAATGCGTAGCGGCCGAACTCAGTGCCGGTCCAGCCGAGTTCGCGCGACCTGACCTCCTCAATGAACTCGAAGTTCTCCAACTGGGCTGCCGCCGTGGACAGATGGCAGAGCGCCTTGCCACGATTCGCCTCTCCAATGTCCGCACGCTGTCGCAGGATGGTGCCGTTCTTGTCACGCGTTCCGCGAGCTACTCGCCCATGCTGTGCAGCTCGTGGGCGTACCGGCCGAAGTCGGTGATGGCCCAGCCGAACTCGGACTCGGGGTCCTGGACGATGACTTCGAGGTTCTCCAGCCGCTCCACGGAGGACTTCAGGTAGCTGATCTTGCCGGGCCCGTCGGCGGCGATGAGGCCGGCGAGCTTGGCCAACAGGGTGACGTTCCTCGGGTTGAGGATCTGGATACGTTCGACCAGCGTCATCTTCTCGACCTTGTCGGTGCGGTCCAGGCCGCCTGCGGTACGCCGCTCCCAGTACCCCTTGGCAGAGGCGCGGTCGCTGAGCAGGCCGGCCTCCTTCAGGTCCGTGTAGTGCTCGCGGGCGCTGGCCTCATCCGAGTCCTCGGTGGGCGGGCTGACGGCGTCGCTCTCCTCCACCGCGGCGGGCCCCGGAAGGCTCAGCCGGCGGCGCGGACGCGGCTCTGTCGGCGCCGTGTCGAGGAAGGCGGTGGACGCAACGATGGCGGCGTAGCGCGGGTCGTTCTTCAGTTCATTCAGTTTGGCGGGGTTACCGAACTTGTAGCTCGTGTACGCCTCTTTGACTTCCTTGGGCACTCGCCCGCGCTCGGGCATTTTCAGGCCCTGCTGTTTTGCCCAGGCACGGACGGCGGCCGGGTCCACGCCGCCCTGGTGCCGGCTGTAGGTGGCGCCGTCGCCAGCGGGTGTAGCCGTCGACTGCGAAGCGCGCTTACCGGAGGTCTTGACGACACGGCCGGCCTGCTTGAACTCCTTGAGCCTGGAGCGCAGGACGTGCGCGTTCTCGCTGGTGAGGTCGATTTCGTAGGTGACGCCGTCGAGGCCGAAGGTCACGGTCTCGTCGGCCTCGGTCTCACCGCTGGGGTCGAGGTCGTCGACGAGGGTGATGATGGTCTTCTGCATGGCGGGCTCCTGTTTCTGGGCATGACGAAGACCCCACCGGATGGCAGGGTCAGAGCGGCTTCCGTTGTGGGGTTGTGGAGCCCGCAGAGGGGGTGCGGGCTCCCGAAGTCAGGCGGTCAGTGCAGGTTCATGGAGTCGCACCCAGGTGCGTCCTACCTCCGTGATGCTGTAGGTGTCCTCGGCCTCTCGTTGCATGCAGCCACGCCTTACGAGTGCTTCGTAGCTGCTGCGGTCGGCGGCGTCCTTCGCTGTGGCTGTGCCGCTTCCCTCGCTGGCTGCACGCAGGCGCGTCTCCTGCGGGTCCGACAGCTTGCCGACGGTACGCGCCAGGCGTTCCAGGTGGTCTTCAACCGACACTCGGCCCTTTATTGGGACGACCTTGTCGGGCTCAGGCTTGTCCCCTGGCAGGCTGGGGTCGATGCCGGCCTTGGTCAGGAGCTGGTCGAGCAGGCTGCGGTCACCGTGGCGGGTCTCCTGCTCCCAGGCTTTGCGCGTCATTGCCGGGATGCGGCCGAGTTTGTTGACCGGTAGGTGGTGCTTCTCGCACCAGGCGCGGATGGCGCCGCCCTCTTCGCGTTGCTGGGCTTGCGTCAGCACCGGCGCCGGGGCGCCCTTCGTTGCGATGTTGTCGGCCTTGGCTGGGCGGCTTGCCTCCATATAGGGCTGCATGAGCTGCCGGAATTTCGCGGCGTTCTCGTGAGACAGTTCGATTTCCCGGGGTTTGCCGTCGAAGGTGAAGCTCACCTTCTCCTGCGCTTCGCTGCCATCGAGATCATCCACGAGGCGTACCCGGACTGTCTGCGCCATGTCTCTTCCTCCAAGGCGAAACGACAATTAGTGCCTGGGGCCGCACTGTAGCGGGCAGCCCCCAGGAGGCTGTTGGCTTGTTGCAATTTTAAGGAGTAGTTACTACCTGGCGGGTAAACGGGGGCACGGGGGCACTGAACCGCATATGCCACGCCCCCCGCGTACGCCATCCCCCGCAGTCTGGCCTATTCCTTGCGTCACCCTTCAACAGGCGCGATGCCATTGGATGCTCCTGTCACCCATTCGGATGACGACCCCACCATTCCTCAACTGCTCAGAGTCATGTAAGGGGTTACGGTACTGCGCCCTCCTTTGGAGGAATGTAAAGGGGGAGACCGGACTGCTTGTAGGAATCATGGAAGGCCAGTATGGGGTCGGCGGGCTGCCCGTCGGGCCCCGTGGGGTTGTTGACCTCGTCGACCGCGTCCTCCGCAGCCATGTACGACTCGAACACCAGACCGCCGAGGTTTAGAACTCGCCCCAGATCAGCCTCAGTTGTGATGCTGACCTGCTCGACTTGGTGCTGGAACGTGGCGTCCTGCTTGACCACGTACGCCGAGTGCTGCACCAGCGTCCAGCGCTGCTGCGTGAGCCTACCCATCAATCCCCCTCACTCTGGCCGGCGGCCTGGTGCCGCTCGCGCCACTTCCTCAGTACGTTCTTGCCGATGTCATTCAGGTGGAGAATGCGCCAGCCCCCCTCGTGCGCTGTGTCTCCGGCTTCCAGCCACTCGACATCCCACAGGCCACGCTCTTCCAGCGTCCGGACCTCATGGCTGTCCCACAGCTCTCCGGTTGCCGCTTTGATCTCGAATCGGCCGCAGGGCGCGTGCTCGGCGATATACGCAAGCCGGTCGACGGAGCGCTGCCTGATCGCCTGCTCCCTCATGTCACGATCGACATACTTCATGCGGTAGCCCGAAGCGGCCACGTGTCCTCCCAGGGGTTCAGTGCTGCCGATGACCAGGCCCTATGTTCGGGGATACTTTCGGCTGCGATCCACTCCAGCCCACCCCTTCGTGCGTACAAGGGATGGGCTGGCGAAGAAGGCAGCAGAACCGCGCTGGCTGGCGCGTTGCTGCTGTGTCCGGGCTCAGGTGGCCGGGAAGAGGCGCGGGAACATCCTGCGTGCCATCTCGTAGTGCTCGACGCAGAAGGCCGACCCGGCGTCGTTCCGGGGCTGGGTGCAGTAGACCGACTCAGTCTCGTCGATCGTGGACCACTCCTTCGTCCCCTTGAGTTCCTCGACCCAGCCGCAGAGGTCTGCCCTGGCCCGCTCCCACAGCCGCTGGAACATCTCCTCCTCGACGAACTCCGCCTCCCACCCGGGCCGCGCGTTGTGGGCCTCCAGGCCGCGGAAGGTGGCGTAGTCCCAGTCGATCTCGCCAGTGCCGTCGTAGTTGCCCTCCACCCACAGCAGCCGGCCGTCGGGGTAGACCTCGACGCGCTGCTGCTCTTCGCCGTCCTTCCTGTGGACGTACTGGTAGATGTCGCACGGCTGGTCCAGGCGGTGCAGGCTGGTCCGGCGGAGGTGCACGAACAGCGGGCGCGGCCGGTTGTGCTCCCTGTAGTACCGCAGCTCGGCGATCTTCTCGTCGAACTCCGCGCGGTCCATCTCACCGGCGTTGATCTTCAGCCCGATGTGGCCCTCCAGCTCCTCGCGGGACACCTTACGCTCGGTGCCGTCGATGGTGAGCAGGCCGTAGAGGCTGTAGAAGACGTCGAGCCGGTAGAGCCACTCGTCGATGTTCTCCTCGGTGATCTGGCGCAGTTCGACGGTCATCGTCGAGAAGCCGAGGAACTTCGTCAGCTCGTGCATCTCACCGTTGCCCTGCTTCGGCCAGCGCTCGAAGTAGTCGGGGATTGCGGAGGGGTCGATGTGCAGCACGTGAAGCATCCTTCCAACGGGGCCTGGCAGCGGGAAACGGAAAAGGTCCGGCTCCTGGCTCATGGGGAAGTCAGGGGCCGGACCGGACTGGGACGGGGCGCTACTTGCCTGGCGCCACCGCGGCGGGCTGATGCATGCGCGGGTCGCTCGTGGAGACCATGTCGGCCCTGGCCGGGTCGAAGTTGAGGAACCACTCCACGCCCTCCCGGCTGGCCGCGAGTCCGCCCACGTAACCGCTGGAGCCGGTGTGCTCGCTCGGCGCAAGCATGCTCATGGCCTCACTGAAACTGGCCGCCTTCACCGTGCCCGTGATCCGCGCGGTGAAGGCCACGGTGTACTCGTGCAGCTCGGTGTCCTCGGCAGCCTCGTCCCGCCGCGCAGCCTGGAGCGGCTGCACCATTGGTCGCGTGCGGTGCGCCTTGAGAGCGGTCTGCCACTCCACCAGGGCCGTGGCATACGCACGCGTCCGGGCCTGCTGATCGGCGTTGGCGATCAGGCCGACGGTGATCCACTCGTCCGGCCTGCTCTTGTCGTCCGAGCGGGTCTTGTACACCGCGTCGGGCGGGGCGCCCTCGGCCTCGGCCTGCTGGCACACACTCTCGATGTAGTCGGTGCTGAGGCTGCCCCCGATGGCGTGGAATGCCCACACGTACGGGTGAGCGTGCCACTTCGCGGGGCTGTCAGGCTGGGACATGGAGCCGCCCTCGGGCGTTGTGAGCCCAGGCGGTTCGGTGCTGGTCGTGGTCATCCCGAGAACTCCTCGTCGTGGTGGATGGGGTGGGTGTCGCAGACCGGGACGTCGTACATCTCGCGCATCAGGGCCTCGTAGATCTCGGCCAGGCCGTCCTCCCACTCACCGCGTCGGCGGTCCCAGATCTCCTGGTCGGTGATCTCGCCGTCCTCGTCGCCCTGACGCAGGCTGAGGTCGATGTCCTTCCAAACCTGCTGGTAGGCAAGCGCGCGGGCGTAGGCCGGGCGCGGTGTCTTGTCGAGCTGGCGGAGGAACGCGCAGTCGAAGATCTTGAAGCGCTCGGTGCCGCGGAGACGGGGCTGGAAGATCTCGGCGTGGTCGCCGTCGACCTGGACCAGGAGCCCGGCGTAGCCGTAGGTCCCGCGTATCACCTGGAAGTAGTGACCGGCGTACTCGGACAGTTCCTTGGGTCGGACACCCCGCATGATCTCGATGCGGTTCTCGGGCTGAGCCTGGGTGGGCATGCGTTTCTCCTTGACGTACGGGGCAGGCCGGGCAGAGACCGCGAGCGCCCCCGAGGGGGCGCCACGGAAGCGGCCGGGTCAGCGCAGAGCGTTGAAGTGGTCGCCGTCGTTGATCAGAGTCGGGGCGCCCATGAAGAAGGCGTTCACCCGAAGGAACGGCTCGCAGTCGTTCAGGCCGAACCACCAGTCGCGCTCGATGTCCTCGGCGTAGAGCTGCTCGACGCTGGCCCCGAAGTGGGTCTGGAGGATGTCGGAGGCCCGCTCGATGGCCTCCTCGTAGGTGGTCGCCTCCACCGTGATCACGACCGGCCGCAGGTCAACACAGGTGGTCTCACCGTCGTCGCCCACGGCGTTCTCCCAGTCGGCGACGATCGTGCGGAAACTCTGCTCGTCGGGACTGGGCATTCCGTAGCTGACGACGCACTCGCCGCAGTACCGAGAGGCGTAGCCGTTCTCGTCACCGGTCTCGCCCTCGTCGGGCTCGATGCAGCGCTCGTTGCAATTTCCGCACTTCAGCAGTCCGTTCACCACATGCTCCTTCTCGAAGAAACGAAGGGCCCCCTCGCCTTGGTCAACGAGCGGGCCCGGAATTGGCAAGGTCACCCATTCGAGTGACGGCATAACAGTTCTTTGAAATGGACTTATGCCGCGTCGGCGTAAGCATCCTGGCCGTGGATCTGCGGGTACCGCTCGGCCAGGTAACGGAGCAGGTATGGAAGCCAGTTGATGCCCAGCAGGGTGCCCCACACGGCCGCCAATACCAGCGGGGAGAAAATGTCGCCGAGCTGCTGGCACTGTGAAGAGCGCGACCCGACTACCGGGTGATCGGCAGGCAATGCGACCAGCAGGCACACCTCGGCGATCGTGAAGCGGTGATCCGGATCGTCCGCGTCGTACCAGCCCCGGATTTTCGACGTGACACCCGGCATGGTCCGGCCCAGCTTGAACTCGTTCCCGCCGGACGTCTTGCGGACTCCGCGGGTATTGATCCAGGTCTCCGGGTCCCAGCCGATCGCGTCCGATGCCCAGGTGGTGATGCCGGGTGCTGTGATGGCCGTCAGAGGGTGCTCGCGCGACGCCGCCATGATGGCCCGTCGTCGGGTCGACGGGGAGCCGAACTCGCCTGCGTCCAGGATGTCCCAGAGGACTCCGTTCCACCCGGCGACGATGTACTCAATCCCGATGGCCGCCTTCACGGCCTCGGGAAGAGTCCACGCCTGCTCGATGATCACCGACTCCAGCGGCGCTCCGGCTGCAAGCAGCCCCATGCCGACCAGGACCGGCGCGAGCATGAGGCCGGCCGTCCTCTTCTCCCGTGTGAGTTCACCGACCCACGACCACATCTCCGCCACGGTGACGTCGTCGTAGGGCTTGCCGAACTCGGCCGTCGAGACGTCCCCGTGGTGACCACCGGCCCGCCAGACGTTGCCGTACGCCTCGGCCACGTCAGCTATCGCGTCGACCAGGATCTCGATGTTCTCCGGCTGGAGACCGAGCCGCTTGCCCGCCACGCTCCAGTCCGGGCACGGCATGGTGAAGACCGCGCGCCGGGTTCCGCGGAGTGCGGGATGCCGGGGGTCGAGGTCGCGTACGTCCATCCGGATCGCGTTGCACCCGGCGGCCTGGGCCGTAGCGGTGGCGTCCTTGGAGCTGTCGATGCAGATCAGGTCCAGCTCGATTCCCAGCACCAGCCGCAACCCCACGCAGCCTCCACCGCAGCCGCCGCATACGTTGATGCCGCGCTCCGGCTCACCTTCGCGCCACGGGTACAACCACCGGACCGGCCACGGCCCGGCGATCTCCCGTCGCTGCTCCTCGGTGAGGGTGTCGAGGTAGGCCACCAGGGCTTCCCCCTCCAACTCCAGTCCCTCCGGCGGGTGTTCAACGCTCTCGGGCGACCAGCATTCGCACGAGCCGCAGCACTCCTCGCACCACTCCTTGTCCATGCCGGCCGCCTCCTTTTGGGCATGAAAAAAGCGGCCCCGAATTTCGGGCCGCGCTGTTTCTGTGGTGTCCCTGGTCTAGAACTGGTTCCAGGGGTAGTGGATGGTGTCGGTCGACGGAATGCCCCACGGTTCGAGCTGGAGCTTCTTCACGTGCTCCTGGAAATACGCGTCGTCGATGCAGCCGGTGATCCGCTCGATGGACATCAGGCTGTACTCCGTGAGGGCCGGTACAACGCGCGCCCACCGGGGGAGCTTTTCGATCGCGGGCAGCAGGTATACCGCGTCCTCTGGCATCTGGCGGGCCTGCTGCGCGCACACGCTCATGCGGGTCTCGAACGCCGGGATGGTGTGCATGGTCCAGCCCTCCGGCGGGACGAACGGGTCGACCGACAGCGGATGCTGGATGGCTTCGCTCGGGTCGACGACCAGCGGCTGCGGGGTCATTCTGACGAGTCCTCCTCGACGTGGATGCTCGCGGCTCCGCCCAGACCGCAGTACATGCAGCGGTCCCAGGAGTCCCACCACAGGTAGGAGTCGAAGCCGTGGGGGATCTGCTGCCACAGCGTCAGCGGTTGGCCCGGCTCGGGGGCGTGGTCTTCGTTCGGCATGCCGAGGAACACGGTGGGCAGCTTCTCGACGTCCGCGGCCACGGCCCACTTACTGCCGCCGCCCTCCAGGAGGATCAGGCGCTTGTCCGGGTTGTGGGGGTAGCGGGACCAGTCGCGGTCGACGATGCCTCGACGGCCGTCGAGCATGACGATGTCCTCGAAGTGGATGCGGTCCGCCACGTCACGCCTCCGACTTCACCAGCGCGGAGACGTTGAAGACGTACACGTAGCCGTCGTCGCCCTCCTCGCTGGACGCCCAGCGCTCATGCGGCTTCAGCGTGTGGCGGGCGGCGAACCCGTCCGGGTGGCCGATCTCCTCGAAGGGGAAGTCCGGCCACTGCTGCTCGACATACGCCTTCGCCCGCTCCTTCAGCCCCTTCCCCGAGTTGTCGTCGTGTCCGCGCAGAACGGTGGTGAGGAACTCGGGCCCGAACTCCACGGCCAGGCCGCCGGCCACCGTGATGGCCGCGTACAACCTGTCGTCGTCCTTGTCGGCCTCGTCCTCGTAGAGGCTGGCCACCACACCGGCCAGATAACCGCCCTGCTCCGCCGAGTCGATCTCGCAAAACGACAGCTCAGCGGCGCGTTCGAGGGCCTCGCGCCAATCGGCCTTCGTGTACGTCAGCTCAGTCATTCGGTTCCTCCTCAGTCGCGGTGCGGGGTGTGAGCGACTCGGCGCTCTGGTGGGACTCGTTGTCGTTGTTCCAGCGGACGTGCAGGGGCCAGGGGCAGGCGCTCGCGGGACGCGGGTAGCCGCACTGTGCGTGGCCGCACTCGCGACCCGGGCCGCCTTCGCCAACCTGCTGCTGCCACGTGTGCCGCTTGCACAGGCACACCACCACCAGCCCGAACCACGTGCCGAAGTCGGGGTCTTCGAGCGCTACCGGGGTGCCGGGCAGGAGCGCTGCGTTCACTGCTCGGCCTTGAGCGTGACGTCGTATGTGGTGGAGTCGGTCTTGAACTCGGTGTGGCCGTCCACGAGCGCCTCCACGGCCTGGTCGACCGCTTCACGCGCCGCCTCGACGGTCTCGCCGCGGAAGGTGATGGTGCCGTTCACCCACGGGTCGATGTCCACGTAATGGTTGAAGCCCTCGGTGAGCTTGCCGTAGCGCTTGGTGCCGGTGTGGAGCTTGAAGCACGCCCACATCCCGGTCTCCGGCGAGTCCGCCGAGCCGACCGAGCGGTGGCCCATGCGCACGTCGTAGCGGCCGTCGGCGCGCTTCTGGAGGTAGCCGATTCCGCTGCCCGCTCCGTGCGTATTGCAGTCCACCAGGAAGTCGCCGTCGGGCATCGGCAGGAGGGAGATGAGCACGCCGGGCGTGGGGATGAGCGAGGGCTGGACCTCGTACGTCTGCTTCGTGGCGAAGCGCTGCGAGACGCGGTTGTAGCCCTCGCAGTCGCAGTCGTTGTTGATGCAGCAGCCGCACACGGACAGGTCGATCTTGAGTTCGTCGACCACCCCGAGGCTCTGACCGGCGGGCCGGCTGCCGAAGGACTGGGCCGGCGGGGTGAACCAGTACAGGGCGGACGCCGCGTACTCCTTGGTCGCGAAGCCCGGCATGGCGATCGGGTTGCTGCTGCGTCCCGTCCAGTCAGCGACCCAGTTCCGGTCGGCCGTCTCGTAGACGATGCCCTGGTACAGGAAGCCGTCGTCGTCGCCGGGGGCATCCGTGTGGACCTTGAAGCGGGTCTCTTCCTCGTTGACGGCGTGGTAGCGGAAAGTCGGCTCGGTCATGGTCAGTCCTATTCGTAGATGCGGGTCTGGAGCTTGACGCGGCTGATGGGGCCGAACGCGTCGGAGATCGCTTCGGTCGTCTCGGCCCACCCCCGCAGGCCCGGGACGCGGAGAACTTCGGTGATCCGGCCCTCGGGGGTGTAGAGGATGATCAGCTCGCGGTCGGTGACGTTCGCATGGCCGGGCGTCCAGGTGGCGAAGGGTTCGGACCCGGAGTCCGTCATCCGGCCGTGGAAGTTGAAGACGACCTGGTTGTAGGGGTCGAGTTCGGGGTTGATGATCTCCGGCTCGGGTCGGCCACGGTTGGGCAACTTCACGGCTCCGAACCGGAAGTCGAGCAGGTTGTACTTCACGGCGTACTCGCGGTCGCGGAAGGTGAAGTAGGCGCTGTACTCCGCGTGATCGGTGACCAGCCGCCAGTCCTCGACGTGCGTGTGGAGGTAGTCGACGGCGTAGTCCCACCACAGCTTCGCGGAAATCGCGGGCCTCTCGAAGCCCTCGATGGCCTCGCGCGAGTAGCGCAGCACGGTGATGGACTCCGGGCGCCCCGGGCAGCCGTTGGTCTGGAACCGGAACCACGTCGGGCTGCCGGTGGTGCCGCAGTCGAAACACCGGGCCTCGTGGTCGGGGTCCTTGACCAGCCGGTGCCCTTCGATGGTCTCGATGAACATGTTGTCCGTCATGTGCACGTGCAGCGGCACGAGTCGTGCCTTGAGCGCGGGACGCCGGACGAAGGACTCGCCGCAGGGCCTGCACACGGGGTCCTTGAACGGCTCCCTCGTGTCGGTCTCCCCGTCGCGAATCGAGCCCAGCAGCATGTGGGTGGCCTCACCGGCACACGGGTCGTCCGCGGGGACAACGGTGGACTGAAGAGTGGAACAGCGCATGACGCTCCTATGAGGGAAAGGCCGTGGGCACGGCGGGAGTTGCGGCTGCATCCTCGGCGGGCACCGCGCTGTCGTGTGCTTCCGCGCACAGCTCGCAGATGTACCCACCGGGCACCCGGTACTTCCGGGTGTTGGGGACGGGGCCGTGACCATTGCCGAACGCGCTGGGGCATTCGTCGTTGGCGCAGTAGAAATGGCTCTGCGCTTCGGGCTCCGGCTCTCCGTCCGGCCACTCAGGGCCGACGTAGACGCTGCGGGTCATGACTCGTCGGCCGCGAGCCAGTAGGTGTTGTAGCCGTACTCGAAGCGGAGCGCGCCGGTCGCCTCCCGGACCAGCTCGACGGCCTGGTGCCGGTCGATGGTCACGCCCCGCGTCAAGTGCGCCTTCGCGCCCAGCTCGGTGCTCCGCAGGAAGTGCAGGAGCTTGTACTTCGCCTCGTGGAACGGCAGCAGGATCGTGTGGCCGCGCGCCGGGTTGCGGTGGCCGGCATCGCTCTCCTGCCAGCCGGCCGCGAGCTTGGGGGCGCCGGGGACCTCGGGCCCGGCCCAGTGCTGGTCGATCACCTCGCCGACACGCTGCTCGAAGATGCGGTCCCACACGAAGGTGCTGTAGGCCATCTCGACGTACGCCTTCAGAGCGCGGTCCGCGTTGTCGGTGCCCTTGTCGGTGGCGAAGCGCTTGGAGTAGGCCCACTCGCCCTCGCGGAAGCCGTCGTCGATCGTCTTGCCGTCGAAGAGGCGGCCGACCATCCACTCGGCGTGGCCCGTGGGACCCGTACGGGTGCCGAGGAACTGCCCGTAATAGCGGTCGTCGTAGTGCCGCTGGCGGGCCACGTCGACCACGGTCCAGCCCTCTGCTCCTACCGTCCGTCTCGTCATTCGCCATTCTCCTTACTGTCCGACTGATCAGTTTGTGCAGCCGCGGCGTTACCCGGAACGAGCATCACGACCGGCTCCTCACCGATCAGATATGCCGTCACCTGAAGCTCCTTGCGCTGCCGGATACGGCGAACGCACGGCATGCAGACGGGTGCGTAGAAGTACTCGCGGATCTGGGTTTCCCAGTCCTTGATCGAGTAGAAGAGCGTGTGTGTGGCCACGCCCCGGCATGCCTCCACGGGCGGCTTGTCGAGGTCGGGTACGACCATCACGCACCGAGGAGCGTCCGGGCCGGGCTTCTCCAGGCAGCACATGAAGTCGCACACCGGGTAGCCCATGGCCTCGAACTCTCCGGCGCTGGTGGAGTCGTAGCCGTCGTGCCGGAGCATGTACCGGTCCCACGAGTCGGAGAGGTCGTAACTCATGCGCTCAGCTCCTGGACCCGTTGCGTCGCGTCCTCGGGGGACACGCGTATCGGGGCCCCTCCGCCCGCGGGCCGGCAGACCAGGAAGCCGGTCGCGTAGCCGGTGCTGTCCATGTCGTACGGCTCGCACTCCAAGCCGAGCACGGCGTGGACCTGACCGCGGTAGAGGAAAAGACTTCCCGGGCGAATCCCGAGGTTGTACATCCACATGTCGGTCGCGTAGAACCGCAGGAACTCATCGGCGATCTGTCGAGGGTCACCGTAGATGTTGTCGTTGCCAGGGTTGCCGAAGTAGTTGCCGCAGGAGTCGAGGAATTCCCAGGCTTCCGGCGTCTCCCAGTTCTCGTCGGTGCGCGGCTCGATGATCGCGAGGTCGTACACCACGATGTCACCGGCGCGGATTGCTGCTGCGTCCTCGTCCTCGTAGTCCTTGAGGTCGACGTCCGACTGCGGACGAATCCAGATTTCAGGCAGCGAGAGTCGCACTCTGCTTCTCCTTCCATTGCGCGTGCAGCTCGGCGGCCTTGGCCGGGACGAGGTACGGGAACAGGTCGGCCCACTCGCGGAGTTGGTGGGCGTCCCAGTCCGAGCCGGTGATCTCCTCGGGGTTCTGGATCAGCGACTCGATGGTGTCCCGGCTGGTACGCGCGCTGAACATCGGCTGGTGGCCGAGCTGGGCCCACTGCTCCTCGTCGTTGTGGGCGTCGCACAACTGCGTCTTCTCGCCGGTCGCCTTGTGGACCACCTTCACCTGGGCGGGGCTCGGATACGGGCGTGGGCAGCCCATGCACCACAGGACTCCGAGGTCTCCGAAGGCCCCCTTGTGGACTTCGTCGTAGTCCCGGATGAACTCGAAGTCGTCGATGACCGGCGTGACTTCGGCGAGGGGAACCGTCCGGCCGTTGTGGTGGATCAGCTCGATGTACGCGGAGTGGGGCTTGACCGGCGTGCCGCGGTAGCTGCCGCCGTTGGCCTTCCGGAACTGCGCGATCGTGCCGTAGTGGTGCTCGGTCTGCCCGTCGACCTCCAGGACCACGCGCACCATGTCACCGACGCCGAACTTCCGGCGGTGCTCCGTGACAGCCTTCCGCCAGTGCTCCTCGCTTTCCGCTCCGTACCCGTTTCCGGGTCCGCGGTCATAGAAAGCGTCGCGCATGATTCCGGCGATGTTGTACGCGTTGGGGTTGCGTCCCTCCTTTTCCAGGGTCGCAATGACCAACTCGCGCACGGCACGCCTGCTTCCGTATCCGCTCACGGGTTACCTCCTGACGGTCGAAATGGATTTCTGTCGTGCCCGGTGCGGGAATCGAACCCGCCGAATTCCGAATAGGGGAGGACGGAACTCGCTACTCGTCCGCCGGGCCCGTCTTTCACACGGCAGCAGAAGACGTGTGCTTCTCCAGCGGCTGGTTGCAGTGCATGCACTCCGCCCCGTCGTAGTCCGGGGCGTGGATCGGCTCGACCTCCGTGCTGTCGCCGTCCTTGAACCGGTAGCTGATCCAGGCGTGCGGGAACAGTGCGGCAGCCTCACGGACGTTGTCCTCCGTGATGAACTCCGGATGCGACAGCCCCCACTCGCGCAGCTTCCCGGCGATGTCCCGCGCGAGGGCCTGCGGCAACTCGTAGTTGTCGCGTACCCACCGGGTCAGGCCCGCCTCGGACGGCGACTTCTCGCCCAGCTTCATCCACTTGCTGCACCGGGCGCACCGCTCGTCGGAGATCTGGCCCCACTCGCCGTTCGGCAGCTCGGTCAGCTCGGTGCTCGCCTGCTGGCTGGTGATGGCCTTGGGGAAATCACCGGAGTCGTAGGAGCCCTCGTCGCTGAAGTCGACCCCGACCCGCTCGGCCGCTCGCCGGATGGCTTCCTCGTGGTCACTGCCGCGGGCGACCTTGATTTCGTTGGCCCGCATCCGCCCGATCGTGCAGGACGGGCAGAGATTGTCGACGCCGTACGTGTAGCCGACCACGCTCATCAGTTCGCTCCCACCTTCAGGATTTTGTTCGTGCACTTCGGGCACAGCAGGTCGCCGTCCTCGTCCTGGTCCAGGCCGTAGAGCCGGAATTTCGGCCCCCGCGGGCCGACACCCTCGACGTAGAACTGCCAGCGCTCGGTGTCCTCGGTCTCGAATGCGTGGCCGCCCTCGCACTCCATCCACGCGTTCGTGAAGTTCAGGAAGTCGTCCGGCTCAGCGCAGGTGAGCCGGTAGAAGTTCGGGTCCTTCACGTGGTTCGGCGGCGCGACTGCGACGAAGTACTGCTCTCCGAGCTTGAAAATCGTGAAGTGGAGCGCCTCGTCGATCCACGAGATGAAGTTGGACGTGTGCTGGGTCTTCAGCTCGCCGCTCCAGTGCGGGCCGGCGACCTTGACCCCGCGCTTCTCCAGCCACTTCAGGAACTCGATGGCGCCGTACGGGTAGTCCGTGGTCGTCGCGTAGTTCTCGGACCACTTCTCGTACAGGACGTCGAGCCGGTCGAATTCCTCGGCCTTGTCCTCCAGCCAGTCGGACCACTGGCCGATTACGCCGTCGCCCTCCAAGCGCAGGTCAATCCCCATTTAGACCTCCGCCCTTTCCGCGGTGTAGGTGTACGGCTTGTTCGTGGTCGAGTCGGTGTAGATACCGGCCTCGCCCCACGTGATGGGGATGGAGTACGGCTCGCCGTCCTTGAGGAGCTGGGCCCCGTGCTCGCGGACTTCGACCTCCATGACCCTGTCGGCGACCTGCAAGTGCACGCACACCTCGGACCACGGCATGGTCAAGAAAATGCGGTCCCCGATTTCCAGGTCGATTCGCTGCTGCTCCACTATTCCTCCCTAATAGCTGCTGACAGTCGAAAGCCCGGGGCGCGGCGTTGCTGCTGCGCCCTGGACTTCCGTTAGCTCAGTCGCTCAGAAATTCGTCAGACGTTTTGCCCGGAAGGCTCGCGGGTGATCACGCAGACCATGTCGTAACAGAGGGGGTCGCGGCTTCCGTCCTCGAATTCGAGGGCGAATCCCGTGACCGGGCTGTTCGGCACAACTGCTTTCAGCCGCTTGAATGCGGACCGGTACATGTGCGCGGGCTGCACGATGTCCCAGGCCGGGGTGTCTTGGCGGCGCCAGTAGGCCCGGCAGACCAGCTTCCCAACGAGTTCTCGACTGCGGACGTAGGCGTCGTACGACGTGTTGATGTACTCGTACGTCCAGCCTTCCGCGGTCCCCTTGGCCTCCAACTCCGCGTACTGCGCGCGGACTCGTGCGTAATGCTGGGTGTCGTAGCAGTGGGCGCAGATTTCTTTACCCGTCTTCTGACACTTCTCCGGGCCACGCCAGTTAGCGGCATGCCCGCACGTCAGCGGCTGATCCGCCACAGTCCCCTCCGTAGGCTGTTTGGATGGCGCACATACAGTTCATTGGGCAGCGAAAAAGGAGCCGACCGGCATCACACGCCCGTGCCGGGGCTCCCTTTTCACTCGCCTGATTCAGTTGTCGTACCGGCCCGGTCGCGGCTACTTCGTCCGCCACTCCTGCCGGAGCTTGTGCCGCATGTCGGCCTCGTACTCGTCCGCCTTGCGACCGTGGACCTTCTCGTACGCGTCCAGGTCGACCACGGGGGATACGGAGCGGCTGAACTCGGGCACCGACCTGTCCATCAGCCGCATGTACAAGCACGCGGCGGCGGACGTCATGGGCGCGACCAGGCTCGTCTTGGACAGGACGGTGATCATCTCCGCATCCGTGCCCGGCCTGGTGTCCTGGCCCTTGGCTACGCGCTCCAGCAGCTCGTGGCAGTGCGCACGGAAGAGCGGCTCACGGAGCAGCTCTTCGTTGTGGGCGGCCTTGAGCAGGATGAAGCTGTTCCAGATCGGCCCCGTCCCCTTCTTGCCCTGCGGCGGCTTCGGCTCGCCGTGCCGGGCCATCGCCTTGTCGATCTCGGATTCGGCCCACTCCATCGAGTCGAACAGCGACTCCATGTAGCCCAGCTCCGGGAGAATCGACGCGATTTCGTCCATCACACTCATGGAATAACCCCACCCCTCGATATTTTTAGGCATGCCAAAGGGCCCCTGCACAGGAATACGCAGGGGCCCTTTTCTTGTGGCTGTTTTAGCTGGCCGGAGTTTCACCGGGCGAGTAGACGTACTCGTACATGCGCAGCACGCGGCCGGTGCTGAAGCCGTTCATGAAGCCGATCCACATCGGGTTGCCGTCGAGGTCTTCGACCTGCCACTCCGTCAGGTAGAAGCCGTTCTCGCGGTCCTCCCGCATGGCCTTGTTGCACTGCTCGCGGGTCAGCGCCCGAGGCCCCCAGCCGAAGCCGCGAGGCAGGTACTGGAAGACCCACTCCGTGCGTTCGAACTCGGTCAGCTCGTACCACTCGCCCTTACCGGCACGGGCCGCGTAGTCCCAGCCCATGTAGCGAAGCGAGCCGTCCTCGGTGGCCTCGACTTTCAGGTCCGGGTACGACTTCCACACCCACCGGGACAGCTCGTCATTCCAGACCCAGCCACGACCAGGCGGCCGACTGAAGCGGTCACCGTGGCGCTGATTCATACGCACCTCCATTTCTGCTGCATCCCTGCCGACCCTCGGCTGGCGAACCCGCTGCCCGACCATGCACAGGAGTGCGCACAGCCACGGCCGGCCTCGATGCGGACGCCCGCGCCGAGACCGGCCGAAGCCATCTACGCGATCACGCTGTCCACGGACTCCTGGACGATCGTCATGTGGTGGGCCAGCCTGCGCATGGACCGGTCGACCGCACCTTCACCCCGGTCCCCGGCCAACTCCTCGGGCAGCCGCTCGATGTCGCGGAGCGCCTCGCGCAGCTCCGCCGCGCGGGCCAGGATCATGCCGTGCTGCCGCAGCCGGTCGAGGCCGATCTGCATGTTGTGGATCGCGCTGTCCAGCAGCTCACCGGATTCGGCCCATTCCTGGGCCAGGTACTCCAGGTCGTCGGACACGGCGCTGATTTCTCGGCCCACGGCTTCGTCGAGCCGGTCGGCCATTCTGTGTTCGGCCCGGAATTCCGTGCGGACGACGTTGTTCATGCTGCTCCGATCTCGTTGGCGAAATATCCGGGGCGGGTCAGGGGCACCGATGCGTTCCTGCCGTCGCCGAAGAACGTGGGGGAGAGAAGGTTCGGATGCGTCGTCGTGTGCGTCAGTACGCCGTTTCCGTTCTCATGACGGATCACCACGTGCGTGCGCTGGTACGACGAGCACTCGGGCCACTTCGGCTTTCCGTTGTTCATGCCGATTTCCTCCGCTCAGTTGTCGTAGAAGCGACCGCAGTGCATCGGCTCCCACAGGTACCGAGACGAATTGCGGTTGTTCGGGTCACCGGCGTTGTACCGGTCTCGGTTGCGCTGGACGCGGTCGCGGTAAGGACGCTTCGGCTTCCAATCGCGGAGGTTTCCCATCCGGTCACCGACCGACTGCCGAGTGGCACGCCGACTCTCGTGCCCGGCGCGTACGGCGAACGCGAACGCCGAATCCGTCATGCCGTACCGGCGCGCGGACAGTTCCGCCCGGTACGACTTCATCTGCGTGCCGTTCGCCTTCAGCACCATGCGGCACAGGTCGACTCGGAGGGACTTACGCGCCGCAGCGCGACGAATTACGGAATGGCCCATATGAAAACCTCCGGGCGGTTGCGGCTGCATCCCTGAATACGGGACGGAATTTGGGCATGCAAAAGGCGCCACCCGGACGACGTATCGCCCGAGTGACGCCCTGCTGTGCGGATCAGACGGCGGCGGTGGAGTACCGGACCGACGCGCCGTGCTTGCGGACGTAGACGCTCACGCGCCCGTCCTCGCGGTTCATGACGCCGACCAGGCGCCAGCCGCCGGACGTGTCCGCCTGCACGATCCGCTTGGCTGCGGCCTTCATCTCCTTGTCCAGCTCGGCCGCCTTGATCGGCGTGTGGACGCGTTCCGCCGGAGCGGTCGACGTCGCCGGACGCGTCACCCTGCGGCGCTCCGGTCGCTCGGCCTTGAACGTGACCGGCACGTCCGCGCGGCGCACGGGCCCACCGACGATGCCGGGGTTGGTGCGGCGCAGCTCGGCCGCGACGCGCGCCTTGTGCTGCCGCGCGGCCCGCCCGCGCTTGGCTCCCAGGTTGCGCCGTTCCAGAGCGGCGAGTCCGGCACGCATGCGCCCGGAGTTGGCGACGTCGATAGCGGCAATGGTGCTGTAGGTGAGCGGCGGCGTCATGATCAAACTCCCTTGAATTGGGCGGCCTTACGGAACTTGCGGATATCGTCGCGAGCGGCCTTTGCCGCGTCGTCGTCGTTGCGCGCGAGTGCGTCACGCTCGCGGCCAATGGCCGCGCGCAGGTTTTCGCGTGCGTCCTCACGCGCCACGCGTGCGCTTTCCTGCCGCGCGTTGTCGCGCGACTGAAGATTTACGAGCGTCTGAACAGCCGTCAGGGTTTCCACGCGTGCGCGAATTTCGGGCGTCATGCGCCTACCGGCGGTCATGCCGACGCGCGAGTTATAGAGGACCTTTTCCGCGCCCTTGTCACGCGACTTTGCAGCCGCGCGAGTCTTCCGGCGTCCATCCTTGGCTTTCGGGCGCAGCCGCTCACCAGCGCTTTTACGCAGACCCGTGGGCACGCTGGGGGTACCGGTCGACGGGCGCACTTCACCCCGGGAACGGGTCGTGATCAGCTTGACGTCCGCTTTCGGGGGGTCGTACGACGACCGGCCCGGAATCGGGCGACGCTCCGGAGGAGTGGCGGGAGTCTGCAAATGCGCGCGTGCGCTTTCGGTGTACTGCTCACGCGCGAAATGGTCGGCGTAAATCTGTGCGGACGTAGGGTCATCAATGGAGAGACCGGCGAACAACGGCTTAGCGGCCATGGGAAACCCCTTAATGGTGCGAGGCTGACAGGGAAAATTGGCGCCTACGGCAGATCTGACGGAATGCTGACAGACGGGGGGAGTAATCCCGGGGGACCGCTCCCCCCGTCCGTAGGCAAAAGACACCGTTCCCGCTAAGCGGTACTAGGCGGATGGGTGTGCACGCTTGCTAGGCGCACGTCACCCCTTGTGCTTTTTCGCCAAAGCCAATCCGTCGCCAGACTTTCTGTCGTGCAAGTCAGGATCATTCGGTATCGGGCAAGAGATAAAGGACCCCGGGAATTCACCCTTTGCAGTCCACCACCTAGCGATATACCCGCACCCCAACCATGGGTAAGGACATATATGTTCGGTGTCCGCTTTCCCGCTTGACGTCACTCACGTAACGCGCACGGATTAGCTGTCAATATTCGCCAGACAGGCAACCGGCCCTCACGGGTACGGCGCATTGCCAGGCGCACACGTGTTTCGCAGCACGTGCACCACTCGCACCCGCCGGGACATGCGGGGGGAGCCGCCGAAAAGCGCGCAGCTCTACCTAGGTCCATGCACTCGCCCGGCGTGCCCGGGGGTGCTATCGCGTGGTCGTCGTTGCCCGCGTGTGTCCCCGCCGCCCCCTCCGGCCGCTCCCCCCTTGCGGGGTTCGCGTCCCTCGGTGGCGACATGGAAGACATTAGGTGTCTTCCCCCGTGGGGGGAACACCTTTCCTGTAATCACTCATGAGCATGGCGTGATAGATGCAGGTCAGGCAGGGTTTTTGGGTGCTAAAGAATCTTGAAAAGAGGGGGGAAATCTCAGAATATGGACGATCAAGCTGTCCAAAATGCCCGGGAAAAAGGGCACATGACATGCCATGCCGCTTAGTTCCTTACGAATGCGGCTCTAGTGGTGCATGTCATGGCAGAAATGACGGGGCGTCAGCAACCGCCGGGCATGGTCGGTGCCCTCAGAATCTCCGGGTATGCCCCAGAAAATCCCCACGATTGGCTAGGCGCCTGCCTGCGGCGTCCGGCACCCCCGGGGGCCCGTCACTCCGGCCGCCCCCCACGGGGCCCGTACGCGTCCGGCCACGCCCCCGCACGGTGCCAGCATGCCGGGGCCGCTCCCCCGGGAACGGGGCCGCGCGGGACCGTGCGCGCCCGCGTGAGAGCCTGTCACGGCACGCGCGCCCGACGGTCCCCCGGGGCCGGTCGGCACGGCAGAACGGCGCACGGCGGCCCGCCCCCACAAAGAAGGCATGACGGACACGCCCCAGAAAATGCCAGGGTGCGAAAATTCGGGGGTTCTAAGGCATCTGCCCTTGACGCCACATAGAGCACACATGAGAGGTAGGAGAGGATGCGCACCCTTGCCCCGCTGCGCGGCTTGCGCGTGGCTCATGCCTATGTGCGGCTCATGCGGTGCTCTGAGGTGGTAACTCCCTCTTGCGCCAGATATGGCTAATGCCAGGGGTGCCGGGTAAGTGCCGATAAAGCACAATTAGGCAGTACCTCATGCTTGCACCACTATGGGCGCGCATACCACATTCCCGAGCAATACGCATTATGCCCGTATTTGCTGAGCAAAGCGGAATGGTTGCTCCGGTAATGTCACGGTCCGCGTGCGACCGGTCACGCTCCGCCTAGAATTACTGCCCGTAAGGTATCTTACGCGCAGTTACTTCGGACATTCACGCACGTCTCGGACTTTGCGGACCCATGGGGCATTATTGGGCAGACCCGGGGGTATCGTATATTAACGACTAACACCACAGACCTCGCGTACACCTCATTCGCCGCGTAGGGGTCGAATCCCCTTAAATAGGGACCCCCCACCATTAAACGGGCGAAGCGGACAATTGGGTGCCTGGGCCGTCTCGCGAGTATCGACCTTAGACCAAGAGCCAGTGTCCTCGCCGCCGGCAGTGGCCGGAAGCCGATATTCCATTTAAATGCCGCCGACCGTGGGCCCGGGGCTGCGGGCAGAGCGCACTTCAACCTGCTGGCATGCACCTGATGTGCGAGACATAGTCTGTGCGCACTGTCCAGTCGTCAGGCGGAGGCCCCACGTGCGGTACCGGATCAACTGGAAGAAGGAGCGGCCGGCGTCGTTGTGGAAGCACGAAATGGTCGGCTCCCTCGTCTTCGCCTCAATCGCTGCCCTGCTCTGGTGGCTTCTCAACATCCCGTGGTGGGTCCCTGTGTGGTTCGGCGCCAACGCGCTGGCCTCGTTCCTCCGTCTCTTCGAACGCAGGCCGGCCGAGGCGCAGTTGACGGTGACCGAGGTGCAGGCGACGACCGTGCGGGTGCGGCAGTTCAGGCTCTAGGACGACGGGATTTGGCTCAGAAAATGGCCGGGGCGACTCAAGCGTAATGTCCCGGTATGAACGCTGAAGCCGGCCCGAGCTGCTGCCCGGAGGAGCACGTGGACGAGTGCCTCGTGTGGGACACCTGTGGCGCGGACAACTGCTGGGGGCTGTGCCTCCTGCGGCACTGCCCCTGCTCGTGCCACGTCGGCCACACCTGCGGCTGCGGACAGCAGCTCTAGTTCTCGGCACTCGCGGGGGGCTGCTCGCGCACCTTCGCGACGACCAGCTCGTGCGCAGCCTCGGCCTCAATGAGCGTGCAGGGGTGGTGGCCGGCCCAGGCATCGGACCAGCGGCCAGCTCGGCGGACGCCGGTGTGGAACATGTCGCCGGCGCCGACCACCCCGGCGTCGATCCCTTCCCACATCGTGCGCACGAGGACGTCGTCGAATTCGGTCTCCGCCACGAGGCGGTACGCATGGTCCTCGTAAAGGGCGGCCCACTCCAGCAACTCCAGGGGCTGGCCTTCCTTGTCCCGGTGGCTGATTCGGCCGGTGGCCTGCTCGCGGGGTTTGTCTGGCATGAGGCCATGCTACGTACGGCCGCTGTGAGTTACGCAGACGTTCGGACCACCCGGCCCTTACGGAGGCGGCGCCGGTGCCTGCGTGCTTCGCGGGCGTCCGCCTTCCTGGAGCGGAAGGTGCGGTGGTAGTGCCACGGCTGGCGGACGTTCTCACACTGGCTGGAGCGGTAGTAGTACGGCTCGTCGGGGCTGATGCGGGGTCGTTCGTTGTGGCAGAGGCAGCAGATGACGACCTTGCGGGTGTCGAGGTCGGCGTGAACCTTGGCGTAGAAGCGGGCGTTGTAGTCCCGCCAGTACGCCTCCTCTTCCTCGGGGGACCGCTGGGGAAGGGAAGCGCGGTACAGCTCGCCCATCCTCGTCAGCAACTCGTCGATGTTCAGAGTCGGTTGAGTCATGGCGGCAGCGTAGCGGTGCGATCGCACTTGCGATCGCAGGATGCTTCAGGTGCTGGCCCCGGATTTTTGCGTCGCGTCGCCTGCGGGGGCAGGCTCCGCCGGCCTGGCTGAGAAATGCTGGCGGGGGGCCGGGACGTAGCCAGTCCCGACCCCCCTGGGGAGGTTACTCGTTCCTAAAACGAGCCCTAAGAAGGGTTGTCCACCCATCAGCTCACGCCGGCACATTTAAGGCTCCGAGTCGTGTTGAGATCGCCGCGCCCTGCCATTGGACCACCCCGGCATGAAGCGCCAGGAGAGGGACTCGAACCCTCATCTCGATGATTTTGCTCGGGCCGGTCGATCCGGCGCTTGGTGGCGTGTTGAAACTGGAGCGAGAAATTGAGTTTTCGGGGCTGGCTTGCCTCTACCTCTGGGCTACCCCGGCGTGTGGTGCCGGGAGAAGGATTCGAACCTCCGCTGTGGCCTGCCCGTGTTCCAAATTTCAGGCGTTAGTTTCAGTTTGCGCTCCTGCGCGCCCACCGCACGCCGGCGGCGGGGGTCTGTGGGTTACGCCGCGAACAGGTAGTTCAGCAGCGTGGCGCCAGGCCGTTGGTTCGTGGCCTCGGCTGAATTGGCCTCTTCTCGGGCGTACTTGACCGCGTCGCGGACGACCTGGAGGCGGCCGAGGAGTTCCTGCCGGCGGGTTGCCGGGAGGGCTCCGGAGAACTTGACCGTGGTCCAGGTGCCGACCGGCACGTCCTCGAAGTACACGTCGACCTGGGCCGGGTGCTTGTCGGTGGCCGGGGCCTTGACGTGGTTGCGGGGCACCTTCTTGGAGCGGACGGTTTCGTAGGCTGCGGTGCGCCAGACGCCGGCCTGCTCGTCCCACTGCCACTGTTCGGAGGGGTCGAGGACGGGGAGCTTGTCGACGAAGGTGTGCAGTGACTGGAGCTGCTTTTCCAGGAAAAGTAGGTAGGTCACGGGGACTTGAGCGAGGAGCACCTGGTCGCCGATCCGGATGTCTGCGCGGGCTGAGCAATTCGCCCAGTCCTTGGTAGCAGTCACGTCGTAGAACGGCATGAGGCCAGCGAGGGCCCGGTTGATTGCGTCGTCGGCCCGGAGCTGAACTCGCGTGGCTTCAGCGGGGAGTTGTTCGCCCTCTTCGTCTCGGGGGCGGTAGGTGCGTGAAATGCCGGTCAGCAACGGGGATTTCTGGACCTCGTGGTGCGCGGCGGTCAGTGCGCCGTACGCCTCAGTTTTTCGGGTCTTCTCCACCGCGACGACCTGGCTTAGTCGCGTCGTCATGGGTGGAACGTTATGCATCCGTGGACGACTGAGGCAATTCACGTGTGGGCTGTTTGGGTGAGTGGTCGACAGTTTCTCTTTCTTGGCGCTGGTGGGGACGTTGAAGACCCTCTGGCGCATTACTCCAGGAGGGCTTCGCCGTCGTCTGGGGCCGCGGGCGGCAGTCAGGGGCGCGCCGCAAGCCGGAGGCATGACGCTTCGTCGTTGGCATATGCCATTCCGATGATGTGCGATCGCAGGTGCGCTCGCAGCGCGTACCTTCGTGGCAGCGGCCAGTCACTCGGATACGTGCGGGCCGTGGCGATCGGCAGGAGGCGCCGGATGAGTGCGGTGGACCAGCTCCAGAAGCTGCTCGGCGAGGTCAATCGCCTTGAGGGGTACGACCCTTCGGCGCCGAAGCTGCCGATCGTGGTGCCGTACTGCAAGCGACACCGTCGGCACTTCGAGCAGGGAATGCTTCAGCTCCTGCTGTGCCCTGGGTGCATGCGAGAGATCGACTGGGACCGGATCAAGGGGGCAACCGATGAGCGAGAGAGCGGCGCGGGAGACGATGTCCTGGGAGGACGCGCGCCGGTTGCTGAAGGAGAAGCCGGGCGCCGTGGTGTCGAGCCTCTCGTGGGAGCAGGCGGGGAAGTGTGTCTTCCGGGCCAGGGCGTACGTGCCGGTGCCGGAGGCCGCGAGGCCGACCGATCTTCTGGAGGGCGAGCAGGAGAGCATCCCTGCGCTCTGGTTCCGTGACCTTGAGGGACGGGTAGGCCCGTACCTCGGGTCGGCGTTCGGCGACGAGCGTGACGACTGGGTCGAGGGCCTCTCCACCGGAAAGCCGGACGCGGCTTAGGCTGCTTCCGGCCCGAAAGCTGGCCCCGCAGGAGTGCTGCATCCCCCGTCAGCGCATCTGTGGGGCCTTTTCGTGCTCATTTTCGCGATGCGACGATTGTGGAAGTGCGTCCCGCGAAGGAGATACCGATATGGCCGCGAAGCGTTCCGCCACAACCACGACTTTGGCGGCTACGGAAAGCGTGAGTTCGCTCGCGGTGGAAGTGCCGGCGGATGTGTCGACCGAAGTCCTTTCGGATACGAGCGTTCGCGTGTCCTGGTCGAGCGCTCAAGATCCGCTGGCTTTCGTCGTGGCGTGGTCGGTCACGGGCAGTGGTTCATGGCCAGAGACGTCCGTGGCGGGGGATGCGCGCAGTCTGGTCGTGGCCGGCCTGCGGCCGGGGACGCAGTACACCTTCCGGGTTCAGGCAGAGTCGGAATGGAGCGCGGAGGCCAGTGCGGAGACGACGGGTTCGGCGCTGGAGGCGCCGACGCTGACGGTCGCCGGCATCTTGGACCGCAACGCCACCGTCTACGTCCTCACCCCGGCCTTGGCCGGCCAGCCGCGTCTCGTCGAGGCGCAGGTGAAGGACACACGGACGGATAGCCCCTGGTACTCCATCTCGGACGTGCCATGGAATCTGTCGGAGATGGGGCCGTACGACGGCTCGTTCGGGCTGAAGGGTCTGTCGACCGGGGCACCGTTCGCGGTCCGGGCCCGGGTGACCGCGGGTGAGGTGACGTCGGAGTGGTCTGCGGAGACGCGGTTCACCACGACGGGCACGAAGGGCTCGAAGCCTTCCGTGAGCGTGGTGACGGACTCCGCGACGTACAGCTCGGTGAAGCTGGCGTGGGGAACCTCGGTGAAGGCCACGGTGCGGATCTACCGGTGGATCAGGTCGACGTCGCCGGGGTCGCCGTTCCTGGCCCAGCAGGTGGCGTACTCCACGGATCTGTCAGGCACGTTCGAGGACACCGGCCTGTCGTCTGGTACGGACTACTGGTACACGGTCGAGTGGGCGCGAGATTCGCGGACGATTAGCGTCTCGAACCCGGCCGCGGTGCGCACGCGGGGGTAGGGGAATCTCCATCTGCTTAGGCGATCCTTGGTGACAATTGACACCGGCGGAACACTTCCTGGCGCCCCGCCGAATGGGTGACGAAGGGCCTCGGGAGACCTGCACCAGATGCTGGAGTGATGTTACCCAGCGTGGCCATATGTGCTGATGGCCCGGCGTTCCAGATGGACATTGCGGGCATCTTGGACATCCCCACCGGCGGGCATATGCGCAGCGTGTAACCGGGCGGACCACAAGACCGCCGTCACCCATTAGAGTGACAGGCCCACAATTTTTCTTTTCCCCCGTGACTCCTGGGTCGGTCTGTGGGTTGAATGTTTCGCGGTGCACACGACGGGCCCCCGGGCCTCTTCCATTGCTCTCGGGGGTTCGTCGTCCACCCAAGTCCGGTCCGGTACAGAGGCCGCGCAGCAAACCCCCCCTTGCCTGCGCCCGCCTCTGTACCGGGCCTTCCGCTTTGGAGGGAGAATTCGAAGTGTCAGTCACCGAGTTGGCCTCCGTCGCACTGGGACCTTCAGGGGTGCCTTTCTCATACGGCCCGGACGGCAGTCCCGTTTCGTCATCCGAGGCGGCGCACCTCATCGCCGACGTCGAGCGGCGAACACTGCTCAAGTCCGACCTCCGCCTCGCCACCGGTGAATGGGTCACCGTGCGCACCCTGGGCCTCGTCTTCGACCCGGACGCTCGGGCCGGCGTGGTGGTGTCCCTGAATTACCGGCCCCGGGTATGGGGCACGGCCCTGTACACGCCGGCCCCCGAGAACGCGCTCCTGGAGGTGCTCGTCACCTACGACGATCCGGACCAGGCCGTCCAGGAGCACAAGCAGGCCATGGCCATGGTGGTGGTCGGCACCAACGAGCCGACCAATGAACCGAGTTGGGCGGCCGAACTCTCCTGGACGGGACCGGGACAGTGACGCTTCCGATGCTGTTCGTCCCATCAGTGCCGGCCGGCGACCAGGGCCTGGTCCTGCATATCAACGGCGTCACGCCGGAACCGCAGGGAAGCCGCTGGTACGTCCTGACGATGGAGGGCAACGCCTACGGCCTGCCGCGGACGCTCTGGCCCTGGGCCATGGAGCTGGACGCCCAGACCAGACGACGTGAGCTGCGGATGCCGGCAGCCTTCGCCTTCCGCCGCGTCGGCGAGACGGTCGCCGTGGAGAAGATCTCCGCCTGATCCTGGGAGGGAAGACAGGGTGCAGACGCCCTTCAACGGCGTGAACCTGACGCGGCAGCTCAACGAGGTGCGGACCCTCCGGGAGTTCCGCATCGACGAGGGCTACACACGCCGAAGAACCGAGCTGAAGGCCGTGTACGCGGACACCGACAGCGGCTTGGCGTGGATCGAGACCAGGAACGGCACCTGGCGCCTGCCCCGCGAGTTCCTCCCCTGGGCCCTGGACATCGACGAGCGCGCCCAGGCCGTCCTCGGCCACAACGAAGTGTTCCCCTGCAACGCCCTCTTCGAGCGGATGCCGGACGGCTCGTGGGAAGTGGAGATATTCCCCGATGTACTCGAAAGGACGTGACGCGAGAATGCCGCACCCCGGGAACCTGGAGTGCGGCATTCTCATGCGTGGACTTCCTCAATCCGCGGATCAGTCTGGCACGCGCCGACAATTCCTCCATCCGCCGTTCGAGGGAGCGCCGTGTCGATGTCGGCCGGCTGGTTGCTCCAGCGCCACCGGGCTCCATCCCACACGACGAGCTGCACGTGGGAAGGGCAGACGCAGCAGCGTCCGGGCCGGGTCGCGGGGTCCACGGCGAGGACGGCCAGGGCCTCGACGATGCAGGGGCACGCGGTCGGCCCGCTCATGCCGGCGGCTTCTCGTCGCAGGTGGCCTTCACCCAGTGCCAGTAACCGCAAGGGCACAGCCGCATCCCGTGCAGCTCGTTGCCGAGCTGGTAGACACACGGCACGCTCTCGCCAGCCGTCCACGGTGCCGGGTGGTACACGGCCCAGGCCCGCAGCGCGGCGCCGCAGCAGCGCATCCACCCCCCGCCCATGATCTGCGGCGGTGTGAACGCATCCGGCGCCGCGTTGAAATCCGCCTGCGCGGCGTAGAAGTCGCGGCACTCCCCGCAGTACCCATACGCCATTTGGGTGGAACCAATTTCGTTGTTGCACTCGGGACACACGGTCCGGAGTTCGCGCCTTGAATTCATATGGGGACAGTAATGGCTACGATGCGCAACATGCCGGAAGCAACAAGTGTCGGGAACGACTGGCGCCTGCTTGGCTGCGCCTACGTTCAGTCCTTCATCACAAACGACAAGGCGAACCAGCGCCTCATGGAAGCCCATCCCATAGAGCTTTCCGCGAGCATCGGTCGGCTGGCGTTCACCGTGACCGAAGAAGTCTTCTTCCCGATGGTTTTCGGGGTCGAGACCCACTGTTCCTACCGGGCGGTCGAGTACCTCCGTCGGCGCGACCCGGAGTTCGGTGCCGCGTGGGTTCGCCGCGTGCGCTATCGACGCCAGGGCCTGGGCCTGACCATGCGCCCTATCAGCAGGTCACGGCACGTCGCAGCCGACATCGCCCGCATGCTCTGCCGGTCCTGGGCCCACCAGCACAACGCCGACGAGCCCGGGGTGCGCGTGTGCGACATCGTCCCCGTAATGCTCGAAGACCTGCGCTCAACGCTCTGCCATCAGAGTGAGCACCCAACAGATCCGTAACCAAAAATGGGGGCGTCCCGTTTATGTCTCTGTACGGTATCTGCTCGGGTAGTCGGCCTTACCTCGTCGGTCGGTTTCCTATCAGACATCTGTGCACGGGAGCCCCTTGCTGCCTGATCCCGGCAGGGGGCTCTCTGCTTATGCACACCCCACAGCACGAGCGAATGAGGTGTCATGACCGAGAAAATGCAGGCGTTGCACGCACTTTCCGTACACGGGGAGTGCACCGTCCTCCAGCTCGTGGACGCCACGGGCATCCAGTCCGGTCGCGCCTTCGCTGCGCTTCAGGCCCTCGTCCGCGAAGAGTCCGCCGTCAGCGTCAAGCGGGACGGCCACGCTCGATACACCATCACCAACGCCGGCCGTCAGACAGTCGAGTCCTGGGAACTCGCCTCCACGCAGGAGGAGATGGACTGTGTCTGACGGCACCGACCTCGACATGCCTCTCCATCAGGCCGCCAAGTTGCTCCACGGCCTGATGGAGGTGCTCTACCTTTCCTCCGCCTGCGCCCTCGGGCACCACACCATGTGCCGGGGCGTGGACGAATTCCGCTCCCTGGTGTGCTGCTGCGTCGAGTGCGAGCACGCCGAGGTGCGGACCGCCGGCCCGACCTCTGCTGGTGTTCCTCTGCTGCACCTGGCGAACGCGGAAGCCGACCGGCTCGACAGCCACGTCTACAGCGACGGTGAAGCGTTGGGCGTCCGGGCCGACCTCGTACGGGCCCTGGAGAAGACCCTCGAAGAGACCGGCCGCAGGACGAGCGAGGCCAAGCGCCGGCGGATGGCCGTGCAGCTCGGCATCGCCGCCTGCCTCACCTTCGCCCCGAGGAGCCTGTGATGTTCGGGATGCTCCCCTTCCCCTGCGGCTTCGAGCCCGAGGACCACGGCTGGACCGTCGTCGAGCCGATCGCGCCCAACCAGCGGCTCCAGGCCGCCATGCAGGAGCTGCACCGGTTCGGCTTCGTCTCCACCCACTGGCAGCGCTGGGAGGTCCCGTACCGCTCGCCAGCCGGTCTCGCTCGCGTCGGCTACGACAAGAACCGCGACTGCTTCTACGGCCTGTACATGCCGCCATTCGAGCGAGACAGAAACAGTTTCACGCTCGCCGAGATTCACCGGGAAATCCGCTTCGGCGTAGGGGGCGGGAGCATTTCACTCGGTCAGCCGTCCGTGTCGCTGACAACAGTTCCCATCACGTAGTGAGTATGGGCGTCAACCCAGATCAGAAAGGGGCCACCCTGATGACTGAATTGACGCCCGTACACACGGTCGGCCCGACCCGCACCGTCGTGGCCGGCCTCCTCCTCGGCAATACCCGGAACGTCGAAATGGTCCTGCGTATGGGGTGGGAAACCCTGCGCGACGGCCAAGTGCTCCCCGTGCCCCTGATGGCGGTGCGCCGTGCACAGTGAGCTGGAGTCCGGGCTAACGCTCTACCGCGAACGCGCTTACCTCCTGGGCGGCTACGTCGGAATGTTCGGCGGGGTGTTCTCCCACACCGACCTCCAGGCCCCGGAGTACCCCGTGCTGTACATCGAGACGCCCAAGGGCCAGACGTCGTGGCACATCCACCCCGACGACAAGGACTGCTTCGACGGCCTCAAAGTGCCGACCGTCCAGGAGTACCCGTGGGACGGTCACTCCACGGAGGAGAAGTACATGCGCATCCAAGCGCTGAATCTCCTGATCCCGAAAATGACCTACGCGAAGCCGGAATACGGAAACCCCTGACCGGCCCACGAACAGAGGCCCGCGACCTGAATTCCCCGAGCCAGGACGCGGGCCTCACCCCTGTCCACGATTACCACGAACAATTTTCCGCCGGCCACCGTGGAATACGCCCCATCCGAGAAGAGGTGACCGTCATGCCCCTCGTCCGGCGGCCGAACCCAAGCTGGCAGGCATACCAGGAAGTGCTCCCCGGCACTCCTACAGGCGGCCCTCGCAGCTCCCTCGCGGCCGGCTGGCCCACCGAGCTGCCCGACCCCCGCCCCGGCGCTACGCCGGCGCTCCAGGCCGCGACCCTGCCGCGCCTGACTGCACAGCCAGGCACCGCACCCACCCGCGGTCGCCCCACTCGCCCCCAGCTCGGCCTCGGCGCCGCCCCCACGGGCGCCCCGTCGACCACCAACGGCCGCAGCAGCATCTTCTCCATGCCCACGTACTGACCCGGAGGTCTCCATGTCCAGCAGCCTCGACCTGTTCCTCTCCCTCACCGTCCAGCTCGGCGTCTTCCTCGGCCTGTAGGCCGGTATGGCGAAGGCCCGCTCCCCTGACCTGAACAGAGGGAGCGGGCCTTCGCCGGTTGTGAGGGTCCGGAAGTAGTTGGGTTACGGCACCAGGCCCGGCTCGTTCGCCTTGACCCCGTTGCAGTGGGCCAAGTACTCGGCGTCGGTCAGCGGGATCATGTGACTGGTGAGAATGGAGTGCCGCAGCACCCATCCGAGCCCCGCGACCCGAGTAACTTCCAGGCAGTCCTGACCGGTACTGCCCGAAAATGAAGACTTGGTCCACTCGGCGCCCGTGAGGTCGGTCGCCAGCAGGGCCTTGAGAGTCTCTTCCTTAGTCAACGCGACAGCTCTTTCCTAATTGATCTCAACAGTTCCAACGAAGCCAGCGGTGAACGAGCCAGCTCCCGCAACGACTCAATGTAGGAGCGCAGCTCTCGGATCTCCCGGGCTGACTTCCTGAAGGTCATCCCCGTCATCGCGTCGAAAGCTACGATCGGCTTTTCACCCGCCCCACCGAATTCCAGCAGGGTAAACATGTGGGTCAGGGTTGCGCTAGCCGTGAAGGGAATGATTCTGAATGAAACCCTTCCCGCTTCCGCGTCCTCGATGAGGGAGTCGAGCTGGCTGACCATGACGGTCTTGCCGCCGACCTCCTGCCGCAGGGCTCCTTCACCGATGATCGCTTCGACGGTTGGCGGGTGGCTCTTGTCGAAGATCCCTCGGCGCTGTCCACGCAGATGTGCCGAGCGGTCCATTTGGTGCGGCGAGAGGACCGCCTTGTCCAGCGAGAGCGTCAGTGCTTCCGCGTACGGGCGGCGTTGCAGGATGCCCGGCAGGACGTTGCCGGCGCATGTGGTGATCTTCGTGGCAGCGTCCTCGTAGGCCACGAATTCCAGGAGCGACTCGTCGAACTCCTCCTCGAACTCGCGCCACCAGGCACCCTCGATGTCTCGGGCGGCTCGCAGCAGCGTCTCCAGCCGTACCTTCGCCTCCGGGTCCATGTGCAGGGCCTTGACGATGGCTTGCCACTCCGCGTCGTCGGGCAGCGCCGCCCCTCGCTCGAAGCGTGAGTAGCGGTCGACGGTGCTACGTCCGAGGACTCGGGAGATCTCGATCTGCTTGATCTTGTGGTCCGATTCGGTGCGAAACGCCTTCAGTGCGTCACCGAAAGTCCGCCGCGCGACGATCCCCGCCGTGTTCACCGACATGTGCAGCCCTCCCTTCGCGGCTCGCTCGACATCCGCAGGGTAGCGCGCAGCCCAGCGCAGCGGCACTTCTGAGGGCATTTCAGCCGAGGGACTTGCGATCGCACCTGCGATCGCACCACACTCGGGCTTACGCACCGAGCGGGGCTCGTAGCGGTGCGTGCTCATCTACGCGGCTGCCCACGGCCGCGTGCTGGAGGCTGCCATGCGCACAGGAGAGCACCGGATGGAGCGAAGCTCTGTGGCGAGATCCTTCGCCAGAGAGACCAACTCCGTTCCGCAGGCCCGACATTGGGCGACGAAAGTCTACGCCGATGCTGGCGTGGACGAGGACCTGGTCGAACTCTGCGGGCTCTTAGTGAGCGAGGCCGTCACCAATGCTGTGACGCATAGCGCAGGCACGGAATTCACAGTGGTCGTCCTCCCTGACCTCTGGATTGAAGTCTGGGACGACTCACCGGTGTTGCCCCGCCGGCGGGTAGCCGATCTGGATTCGGAGGGCGGCCGGGGCCTGCAACTGATGGAGATGTGCGCACCTGGTTACCAGGTGCTGGAGACTACGGACGGCAAGGCTGTCCGATTCCTGCCGAAGGGATGGTGAACCGCCCGATGCGCTCCGCAGAGGCCGGTTTCCGTCTATCGGTGGTCGAGGAGGACGCGTTAGCTGAGGACCCGTATCCGGACTTGCCGGTGCGGCTCCGCTTGCGTGGCCAATTCGCCGAGCCAGTCGACGGTGTTGAGGTCGCAGACATTCAAGTCTTGCTCGACGGCGCGGCGTTGGCCGACCTGATCGCCCAGGGACGCGCCCTCCAACTCACGCTCGGACAACGGGCACGGCGAGCTGCTCTTCGTGCCGAGGCCACCCGCGTTGCGTACAGCGCCACCCCGGTCGCCGCCGACCCCCGCGAGCAATTGGACCTGCTCGACACCGTCCGTCGTGGCCTGGAGGCGTACGAGACCGACGGTCCTGGGACAGAAAACTCCTCGACGGGCTGGGGTGGGCCCTAGTCCGCCGAGGGCTGCGGACGCGGGACCCGAGGGGGGTGACGTTCGCGGCGTGTACGGCTCGGGCTCGTCCAAACGCCCCTGGGAGCGAGCCGTGCACCTCACCCCCGCCGAGCAACCGGCCCGGCGGGGGTGACCGAAAACTGCGGCGGCAGGGGTGAGACGCAACAGGAGCGTTCCACATCGACTTTTCGGGATGTGCGCTCCGGGAAAGTCCCCTTCCGCCGCTCTGACGGGCCCGATCGGTGTTCTGCGCCGTGCCGGCCGGGCCCGTCAGCCCAAAGCTCCGGGGCTCGACCGAGTTCCGGAATCCTGCACCATTCGCTACGACTCAGCGGAGGCATGCATGACCACCGTCCATCTGGAGCGACCGGTTGCTCCCACGCAGCCGGCCATCGACCAGGACGACCCGTTCCAGCTCGACATCACCATCATCGAGAACACGCCGGAGACCGAGACGGTCCTGATGTGCGGCACGGGCGACAACTGCGGCACGTCCTGCCCGAGCGCCTGCTCCGGCTCCACGGTGTAACCAGTCCAGTCCGGCGGTGCGGGCTGGGCGGATCTGTCCCTCCAGCCCGCACCCCTCTGCCCAGAACGGAGGGTCATGACGCGCTCCCGACTCAGCCTGTACCAGGGCGCCGGCGAAGGGATGCTGCGCGCCGCGGTAAACCGCACCGGGCCGGACATGCCGCCCTGGCCGGGCCCCACCGCACATCTTGAACACTGGCGTTCGTGGCTCGCTGCGGTGTGGGCCGATGACACGTTCCGGCAGGCCGCCTCCATCGCCAGCCCGGATCTGTCCCGCCAGGTCCAGTCGATTCTCGACGGGCGGTCGCCGAAGGTGCGCCGGGTACGACGGGCGGCACTGGCCACGGCTCGGTACGCAATCAGGTACACGCGCCGCTCCGCCCCGTTCGGGCTGTTCGCGGGTGTCGCCCTCTTCGAGTTCGGCGAGACGGCCGAGGTGCGGGTCGGCGTCCGTCACCAGGTTGTTGCCCGGCCGGACCCGGTGGCGCTCGACGCGGCGATCAGCGGCTGGGAGGCGGACGGCGCGCGGATGTCCGAGGTGGAGGTCTGCGTCAACAACCTGCTCAGGCAGGAGGGCGGGCGCGTCTATGTCCCGTCCGAGGGCGCTTCGGAGGTCTCGCTCGCACTGGCACCTGCGGTCGCACTGGTGCTTGACGCAGCCCGTTCACCTATCCGGTACTCGGCGCTGGCGGACAAGCTCGCCGCCGAGTTCCCGAACACGACCGAACCCCAACGAGTAGGGCTGCTCGGACAGCTCCTGCGGGTGCGCCTGCTGCGGTCCTCGCTGCGTGCGCCCGCCACAGTCGTCGATCCCACCGCCGCCCTGCCGCCTGCTCTGCGTGAGGACGCCCGGAACCACCCCACGGCGCCGGATCTGAGGCTGGACGCCACGGTGCGGCTGCCGGAGTCGGTCCTGACGGAGGCGGAGACTGCGGCGACGGTTTTGACCCGGCTCTCCATGCATCCGACGGGGACCCCGGCGTGGCACCGCTACACCGAGCAGTTCGCCGACCGCTACGGCGAGGGCGTCGAGGTGGCGCTGGAACTGGTGACAGATCCCAAGCAGGGCCTGGGTTTGCCCGAGGGATTCGGCCAGGCGTCCGAGCTTCCCCGCCCGATGACCCGACGAGATCGGCTGCTGCTGGAGCTGGCCGGTATCGCGGCCGTCGAGGGCCGCCGGGAGGTGACGCTGTCCGGCGCGATGATCGAGGAGCTGGAAGCTGCCGCGGGTAAGTCCGTGCTCGCCCCGCCCCACCTCGAACTGTGCGGGCAGGTTCAGTCCGGCTCGATGCGGGCCTTGGAGCGCGGCGACTTCCGTCTTCAGGTGTCCACCGCATCGCGGGCGGCCGGCTCGTTCACGGGCCGGTTCTGGCACCTGTTCCCGAAGGCCGGCGCGACGTCTCCCGGTCTGCCCACGGTCGAACCCGGCGCGGAGCTGGCCCAGTTGTCCTTCCACGCCGGCCGTGTCCGTGCCGATCTGCTCACTCGGGCCCCGCAGGTGCTGCCCCGGCTGGTCAGCGTCGGGGAGTTCCGGCACCGCGGGAAGGGGGTGCTGTTCCCATCCGATCTGGCCGTGGGTTTCCGTGACGGCCGCCTCTACCTCACCGAGGCCGCCACCCACAAACGTCTTGAGTTGCTTGCGCCGACGGCGATCAACTTCGTGTGGAACAACCACACCCCTCGTGTGGCCCGGTTCCTGGCCGAGATCAGCCGGGCCGGTGCGCCCCAGGTGACGTGGTTCGACTGGGGCGCGGCCTGGACGTTGCCGTTCACGCCGGCGCTGCGCTACCGGCGGTCGATCCTGGCGGCTGCGCGGTGGAGGCTGCGCGCTCGGGATCTGCCCGGCCGCGCCGCGTCGCTGGACGAGTGGGCCGAGCAACTTCACGCCTGGAGACGCCGGTTCGGCGTCCCGGACTGTGTGCTTGTGGGCGACGACGACCAGCACCTGCCGCTCGATCTTCGCCAGGACATGCCGCTAGACCTCCTGCGCGCCCAGCTCGACGCCAGCCGGACCGGGGTCGTAACCCTGTTCGACGCGCCGCCACCGGACGCCGACGGATGGTTCGGTGGGCGTGCCCACAGCATCGTCGTTCCCCTGAAGGCACGTTCATGACGGCCGGGAGCCTGCCCAAAACGCAGGATCTCTCCGAAGGCGCACTCGGGATGGCGCTGCTGTACATCGAGCGCGGTGACCTGGCCGCAGCGCGAAACTCACTGGTAGAGGCGACAGCGGCCGGGGTCAGCGGCGGAGGCAACGCGTCGTTATTCCACGGCGCCCCAGCACTGGAGTTCGTGCTCAGCCGCGCCGGACGCTCCGACCGCGCCGTCCGCGACGCCGTCGACCGCATCGTGGCCACCCGACTGGCCGCAGCGCACCGCCGGCAGGCGGCTGGGACGCTGCCGCACCTGGCGGAGTTCGACCTCATTCAGGGCTTGACCGGCCTGGGCGCACTCCTTCTGACACGCGATGCGGTCTCACCGCTGCTGGAGGAGGTTCTCGCCTATCTGGTCTCCCTGTCACGACCAGTCCGCATCGGCGGCCGGGAGCTGCCGGGATGGTGGTCAGCGGATGGCCCCGGCCACGAGGAGATGGACGGCGGACACGGCAACAACGGTGTCGCGCACGGCATCGCCGGCGTGCTGGCAGCGGTATCCCTCGCCGCACTGCGCGGCGTCCAGGTGCCAGGGCAGCACGAGGCCATCGAGGTGTTCGCGCGCTGGCTGGACACATACGGCTGCTGCTACTGGACCACCCACGAGCAACTGTCAGCCTCTGAGCCGCCCGAGCCAGCCCGTGCGCGCCCGTCCTGGTGTTACGGGCAGCTCGGCATCGCGCGCACCCAGCAGCTCGCCGCGCTCGCCCTAGGCGACCCGGCCCGCCAGCTCGCGGCAGAGGACACCGTCGTACACGCGCTGACTGACCCGAGCGGCCTCGACCTGATCACCGACGCGTCGCTGTGCCACGGCTGGGCCGGTCTGCTGACCGTCACCCGCGCCGTAGCCGACGACAGCCCCACTCCAGACCGGTTCAAGCCATTGATCGACGACCTCGCCGAGCGCCTGGCCGCCGACCTGAACCGCCCGTCCAAGCCCGGATTCCTGGAGGGACGTGCTGGTGCACAACTGGCCCTGGACGGCACGAACAACACGGACTGGACCCGTGCCCTGCTGATCACCTGACCGCCCGGCACTGGGTCCGAACCCCACCGAAAAGGAGTGCTCAACGACCATGGACGACGAGAACCTTCCGATCAGAGCCGAGACGGACTGGTGGCACGCACGCGTGTCGTTCCCCGGCGATGCCGGGGTGAGCCCGGAGGCCGCTCAGGCGTTGTCGTCCGCGCTGGGCGGGCAGCGGTTCCACTTCCTGCGCAAGGAGGGTGGGCTGCGCCTGCGGACCGAGCACGCTGTGGCCGACCTCCTGGACGGCCTGGTCGCCGGACAGCAGGTCAGCCGCTGGGTCATCGGCATCTACGAGCCGGAGCCCGTAGCGTTCGGCGGCCCCGACGGGATGGACGTCGCACACGACGTGTTCTGCGTGGACAGCCGGTCCGCTCTGGCCGAGACCGGCAGCCAGGGTGCCCGAGAGCGCTGTGTTCTGCTGCTGTCCACCATGATCCGGTCGGCCGGCCTGGACCCCTTCGAGGCCGGCGACGTCTGGGCGAAGGTCGGCGCCATGCGGCCACCCGTCACGCCGCCCACCGGCCCCGCGCTCGACGGCGCAGTCACGGCCATGCGGCGCCTGATGAACGCGGATGCGGCCCGGCGGACGAACGCCGAGCCTGGCTGGGTCGAGCGGGTCGCCGCCTTCGAGGACACCGGGCGCCGACTCAAGCAGCTAGCCTCCGACGGGCGGCTGACTCGGGGCCTTCGCGCGGTGCTCGCCCATCACGCGATCTTCGCTTTCAACCGCGCCGGAGTGTCTGCCGACGAGCAGGCCGCTACCGCATGGCTGGGCTGTCAAGTCGCCTTCCCCGAAAGGGGTGCAGCCGACGTGTCTACCGGCAAGTCCACCTCACCGGAATCTAACCTCGCACCAATGGAGACCACCCTGAATTCCGTCACTGACCCCGTCGAACTGCGCGAAGCGCTCGTGAACCGCCTCACCGAGGGCGGCCACCTGCACACCCCCGAAGTCGTCGCCGCCTTCCGGTCCACCGAGCGTCACCTGTTCCTCCCCGGCGTCAATCTTCAGACCGCGTACGTCAACGACGCCGTGCCCATCAAGCACGACGAAGCCGGCGAGATGATCTCCTGCATCTCCGCACCCAACATCGTCGCCATCCAACTGGAGCAGATGGGCGCCCAGCCCGGACACAGGGTCCTGGAAGCCGGGGCGGCCACCGGCTACAACGCGGCCCTGCTGGGGGCTCTCGTGGCTCCTGAAGGCCACGTGTGGACCATCGACGTCGACGAAGACCTCATCGACGGCGCCCAGAAGAATCTCGCGCAAGCCGGGGCCACGAACGTGACGGCCCTGCTGGGCGACGGCGCGGCCGGCCTTCCCGAGCACGCTCCCTTCGACCGCATTCAGTTCACGGTCGGAGCCGGCGACGTTCCGGTGAGAATCCTCGACCAGCTCGCCCCCGGCGGACGCCTGGTCCTCCCGATGCGAATCCGGGGCAGCGTTTCCCGGTCCTTCGCCTTCGAGCGGGACGGTGACGCCTGGAAGACGGTCTCCTGCGAGATGGCCACCTTCGTTCCCCTGCGCAAGGGGGTCTGTGACGACGTCTACACCCTCGTGCCTCATGACGGTGAGGGCACCGTCCGCCTGGAGACCTTCAGCGAGCAGGAGGTGGACCGCGAGGCGATGCGCACCGTTCTGGACCAGCGCCAGGCCACGGTCTACACCGACGTGAAGTTCCGCAAGGGCGCCCCCTGGGAGTGGCTGTACCTGTACCTGGCGTCGGTGCTGCCCAACGGTCTGTCCCGCATGCCCGGTGCACGCCCCGGCTTCAACCCGCACTTCGGCTGGGGCTCCATGGCCGCCCTCGACGGCGACACCCTGGCCTACCTGACCGTGCGCGAGGGCGAGGACGAGCAGGGCAAGTTCTGGCAGATCGGCGTCATCGGCCACGGCTCGCGCGCCACCGAACTCACCGACGAGGTCGCGACGGAGATCGGCGAGTGGCACGACGGCTGGGGCAACGACGCGCCGGAGCCCGGATTCCGCATGGCCGTCGGCGACGCCCGCGCCCAACTGACTGCCGCTGAACCGCGCTTCGTCATCGACAAGGCGTACAGCCGTCTCGTCGTCGACTGGCCGCGCAAGGGCTGAGCCGATGATCCCCTCGATAGCCAGTCGCATCCCGCTGGTCCGCCGGGCCAAGAAGCCGGCGCTTCCATTGGAAGAACGCATCACCCTCCTTGAGCGGCTGGCTGTCGAGGCCGCGGGTGCGAGCCACCGTGATCTGGTGGCCCGCGCCTGCGGGGTCCTCAACTACGCCGCTCTGATCGCCTCCGACGTCGGGATGCCCGACCTCGCAGCCGACCTGTCCTGGAGGCAGCACCGGGTATTCGCCGAGGCCGGGAACCTCTCGGGGGACATCGCCGTGATGTCGCTGATGCCCCTGGTCAACATCTCCCGGCTGTTGACCCGCGAAGGTGATGGTGAAGCCGCGTACGACGTACTCATGCGGCTGTACCGCGCCGCCCAGAAACGCGGCACCGCCGAGATCCGCGGCAACACCGTCGATCTGTCGGTGCTGATCGACACCGATGCAGACCACCGGAAGGTCTGCCAGGAGCTGTGGTTCACCGTGCTCGTGGACGGTGCCAGGGCCCTGGCACGGATCGGCCGCTGGACGGAGGCCGCGGAAGCCATGGCCGCGCACCGTGGCGTCGGTAACCGCCTCCTCGACGGACGCCAGATCCAGATCATGTCGTTGATGGAACGCGGACTCGACCAGGAGGCTCGCGACACGATCGAGTCGACCGCGCCCAAGGAGCCGTGGGAGAGCACCGTCGCGGCCCTCCTGCGCATCCACTGCTGGCCCGCGGCCGACCCCATGCCGGAGCCGGAGCTGGATGTTGCCCTACAGGGGGCACTCGCGCTGACCACCTCGCCCGACCCCGAGGTCACGGCGTTCCAGGCCCGAGTGGGACTGACCGCGCTCGAACTGGTCCCCGACCACGCCGGCCCCCTGGTCGGCCGGGTACGGGACGCCCTCGCGGATGTGGCCGGCCTCGACGCCTACGCGGCCCGCGACGTCATGAGCCACCACATGACGGGCCCCCACCTGACCAGCGAGCAGAGACAGAAACTCGACGTCCTGCTCACTGCGTCGGGGCTCGGCGCAGGGAGCCTCCCGCAGGCCCACATGCACGCGATGACCGAGGCCGTGGACAAGGCCGAAGTCACGCTCCGGGGACTTCTGTGACTCTGTCGGCGCTCCGCTGCTAGGCAGCGTCGGCGATCCTTTCCCGGACGGCTTGGAGGACGGCCAGGGCGACATCCCACTCGCCCAGGTCGTCCTCTTTGTATTGGCCGGGGTTCTCCGCCACCCGCATGCCATAGGCCCACACCGTGATGCTGTACTCCCGGGCTGCGTCGGGGGTCATCTTGGCGATCCGCCGGCGGGCGTCGTTCAGGAGCTGGTCTTCGGTGCGTCGGCTGAACACGGCTGGTTCTCCTGGGAGTTGCGGCGGTAGTTGGGCAGGAGCTGCCCGTCGGAGCCCAGGAGGGCGGCTGGGCGGGCCCCCAGGGCGTCAGTGAGGGCCTGGTGCTCGTCCTGGGCGCGGGAGGTCCAGCGGCCGATGACGAGGCCGTGCGTGCCGAGACGGTAGACCGTGGCGGGGTCGGAGCGGCGGTAGGGCGGCTCGGTCTCCTGGTAGTAGGTGCGGTACCGGTGGGGCCAGTCGCGCCGACAGCGGGTCGTGGTGATCAGCATTACCAGCTCGCGGGGGTGTAGGGCTTTCCGTTCAGGGTGGAATTGATGTAGCGGCCCGGCGACCAGTTGTCGCGGAATTTGGCCCACTCCTGCGGGGTGACGTTGTAGTACTCGTAGCCGACTCCGTCCGCGTATTCGTCGGGTCCGGTCCGCCGGCCGCGGAAGCGCACGAAGAGGGTCTGGCTCTCGTCGTCATAACCGGCGGCCAGCGTGCGCGGCCGGGGCGGGTAGGACGTGTTCGTGGGCCGGGTGGTCAGGAGCTGCTCGTCGTCCCACAGCCACTGGGCCCGGCGGAGAGCCTCGCGCTTCTCGGGGCTGAGGTTCTGGGACGCCTCGTCGATCGCGTTGTTGATGTCTGCACGCGAGTAGCCGGGGCTGGAGTTGACGTTGGGAGTGCGGGGCTGCTGGCCGGCGCCGTAGAACTCCTGCTCTTGGATTGTCCTGTACGGGGTTGCACCCGAATTCGGCGCCCGGTTCTTCGCGGCGCGGGGGTTCCGGGGTCCGATTCGCCTTCTCCTCGGCGGCATGAGAAAACCCTCCTTGCTCTCCGGTACGACGACCGTAGGCAGGGAGGGTTTCTCGGTGATATTCGCCAGGAGGTCAGGCTGCGAGGGCCCAGAAGCCGAGGCCCTGCATAGGGTTGATGATTTCGCGGACGAATACCTGGTTGGCGAATGCGTTGTAGCGGCGGTGGTCCTTGTCCGAGACGTGGCCGTAGAACTTCTTGATCCGGTCCTTGCTCAGGTCCCGCAGGGTGCAGGCGAAGGTGATCGAGGTGTGCCGCAGCAGGTGGCAGTGGAGGTCGTCCGGCCGCACTCCGCTGTACTCGCGGATCTGCTCGAAGACGTAGGTCAGGCCACGCACGGAGAGGTGCTCCGGCTCCAGGAGGCCGGTCTCCGCGTTGCGGATCATCTTCGTTTTGGCGGCGGTCACGATGGGGCCGTGGGTGCGTCCGTCCAAGCTCGTCATGATGACGTCGTAGACGGGGGCCGGCACGATCTCGGTCTGCCAGTAGCGGCCCTTGACCCGCCAGAACCGCAGGGTGGGTCCCTTCTCATTGCGGCCGAGGTTTTCCGCGCGGGCCCGGACGACCTCTTCGCGCCGCATGCCCATACCGCCTGCCAGGCCGACGGCGATGCCGTCACGCCAGCGGTGGGCCCGGGTCGCGTTCCAGACGGTGAGGTTCTCGTCCTCGGTGAGGATGTCGACGGCGGTCTGCTCGGCCAGCTCGACGTGGAGCTGCTTGGCCGGGTTGTAGTTCGGCCGTGAGGGGACGGCGGAGACGTACTCGTAGAAGGCGGAGATGACGTCCCGTCGGCGGGCTACGGACGTGGGTGCGTAGGGCAGCTCGCGGCACTCGCGTACGCACGGGCCGGGATGGTCGGCCTGGTGCTCCATGAGGAGGTAGGCCAGGTACCGGTCGACCTGCTGCCGGGAGGGTTCCTCGGGGTTCCCGCCGAAGCGCCGCAGGGTGTCGAAGAAGAAGTCCAGCTCGCGCCTGTAGCGCTTCCCGGTCTCCTGGTTCTTGCGCCCCTTCTCGTCGCAGAAGCGGTCGGCGAGCTGGTCGATGGTGCTGCTGTCGATGGCGTCCCTGGAGATGGCGCCGAAGTCGAAGAATCCCGAGGTCATAGGGACAGCCAACCGGGTTACTACCCACTTTGTATGTCACTTCCGGGCAGCAGTGACGCAGATCACAGATAGCTTGTGATTATCTGCCCATATTTGCCCGACTTTAGCTTCGGCGCATGGGGACCCCACTCGACGCCACGGAACACGAGCTGACCCTTGGCCTGCCCGAGGAAGCCGAGTCCGGTCCCGAGACCGCCGGCATCGACCACGCCCTGGTCTCCGACATCATCGACAAGATCATCGTCGTCATCGACGAGCTGTCCGGGCATCCGCTGCGGCCGTACCAACTCCCCTTCGCGCGGCGCATCTTGGAGTCCCTGATCATCGAGGACTCCGCCAAGCTCACAGCTCTATGGAGCCGGCAGTCCGGCAAGTCAGAGACCGTGGCCGACGTCGTCGCCGGCGCGGCCATCATGCTGCCGCGGTTGGCGAAGGTCTTTCCGAGTCTGCTTGGCAAGTTCAAAGAAGGCTTGTGGATCGGCGTATTCGCTCCCACCGACGAAATGAGCGAAACGCTTTTCTCACGCATCGTCGGCCGGCTGACTTCCGACCGCGCCCAGGACATCCTCGCGGACCCCGAGATCGACGAAAAGCTGGTCGCCCGGGGAAAGGTACTGCTCCTCAAGCGCTGCGGCAGCCTCATCCGAAAGCAAACCGCGCACCCCAAGGCGATGATCGAGGGCCAGACCTACCACCTTGTCGTCATCGACGAGGCCCAGGCTGCCGACGACAAGGTGCTCAACAAGAGCATCGGCCCGATGCTGGCCTCGACCGCGGGCCTCATGGTGATGACGGGCACCCCGACCTACACCAAATCCGGCTTCTACGAGCAGATCCAGAAGAACCGCCGGAACGCCAACCGGAAGGGCCGCCAGCAGGATCACTTCCAGGTCGACTGGAAGACCGTCTCCAAGCACGTTCCGAGGTACAAGAAGTTCGTCCAGAGCGAGATGGACCGGCTCGGTGAGGACTCAGACGAATTCAAGCTGTCGTACCGCCTGATCTGGCTTCTCGACAAGGGCATGCTGGTCACCAGCGACCGGTTCGACGCCCTCGGCGACACGTCCATGCGGGTCGTGCAGGAGTGGCACCGCTCCCCGGTGGTCGTCGGAATCGACCCGGCCCGGAAGACGGACTCGACCGTCGTAACAGTTTGCTGGGTAAATTGGGATTACCCGGATGAATACGGAAATTTCGAGCACCGTGTACTGAACTGGCTCGACCTCCAGGGCCTGGACTGGGAAAGCCAGTACTACAGGATCGTCGAATTCCTTAACCACTACTCGGTGTTCGCGATAGGCATCGACGCCGGCGGCCTGGGCGACGTCGTGGCCAGTCGGCTACGGGTTCTCATGCCATACGCGCAGATCGTCGATCTCAAGAGCGACCGGACCAACCAGACGAAGCGTTGGGCGCACATGATGGACCTCATGTCTAAGGGCCTGGTCGTGTGGCCGGCGCACGCCAAGACTCGGTCCACCAAAAACTGGCGCAATTTCCGCCAGCAGATGGAGGACGCAGAGCTGAACTATCAGGGCCCGCACATCATCGTCGCCGCTCCCGAGGTGGACGCGGCCCACGACGACTACGTGGACTCGCTCTCCAACGCGCTCTATCTGACGGCGGACCTCACGATGCCCGAGGTCGAAATGCACAACACCCCTTGGTAGCAATTATCGGGGCAGAAAACAGCGCCTTTAGCGTCCTGGTGAGACGTCTCAATCGCCGGGAGGCACACCATGGCGAACAGCCCGCTTGCCCCGGACCCCGAATTCCAGGAGTCCGCAGACCGCTTCTACGAGACGAAGCACGCCCAGAACACGAGCCGCCGCGGCCCGCTGCGCTTTCAGGAAGGTGTCGCCACCGACACCGACATCCCGAACGAGTTCGGCAAGGGCATCATGCAGGGCTACCAGACGCCGGCCGGCCGAATGAACCACAACATGAACGTGTTCGAAAAGCCGCCGGAGGAGACGATGCGCGAGCGCGCACACGTCGGCTCCGCGAGCTGGCCGGAGGCCCCGACCTTCATTCAGGAAATGGCGCAGGGCGCCTCCGAGCCCGAGCAGTCCTACTCCTGCGTCGACCGGGGAGAGGGCCGCAACCAGCGCCGGAACTACGCCCGGGTGGACTGAGTAGTGACCAACCCCGGACAGCTCACTCCGTGGGGAAAGATCCCGATCCCCACCGAGGGGAAGATCCCGGACGTTCCCGTGGACCTGGCGGCCGTGGCCGATCCCATCGACACGCTCTTGAAGAATGTGATCGGTGGGGCGGTCGCGCCGAGCGGCCCGCTCAGCCCCACCCTCATTGAGGCATCGGCCTCCATCGGCAGCCTCAACGCGACGCAGTCCTCGCAGCAGAGCGCCATCACCACCATGCAGGGGCAGATCACGGCCCTCAGCGCTGCGCCTTGGGCCGTGGCCACTTCGCGCACCTCGCTGTTCTCCCTGGCCGGCAACGTGAAGACGCCGACGCTCGTGCACAGCTACCAGGTGCCCACCTTCACCCAGCGGCGCCTTCTGATCGCGTGGGCCGGCATCTCCGTCGGCTGGACGGACACCACCACGGCCGCGGTCCGTGCCCGGCTCCAGCTCCGCGCCGACGGAGCCACCACGTACGTCGACCGCAACCAGCACATCTCCACGGGCACCGACCAGTCCCACACGCTCTTCTTCATCGAGACCGTCGAGGCCGGCAAGTCCGTGCGCGTGGGTCTGTCCGTCGACATCTACGGCGCGGCCACTTCCGCCAAGGCAATCCAGACGCAGGAAGTCGACCCCCGCATGTACCTCATCGCGCTGCCCTGGAGCGGAGCCACCGTGCCCTACCTGCCGACCATCTGATCCCGCTCACTCATCAGCCCAGCACTCATCTCACACTCGACTCCGCTGGCGGAATCGAAAGGAGGTGATGCCTGATGTCCATCGCCTTTGCCTCACCGTCCATGCGCGCAGCCGCCAGTGACCTGACCATTTCCGTCAGCCCACTGGGACTGGTCGAGCTGGCGGACGAGTTACCGAGGAATTCGAAGTCCACGGTCCCCGCCTAACGCGCTATTCGAATCACTGGGCCTGGTACCTGGGCTACCACTGGGCGTACAAACGTGAGGCCGGCGAACCCAACGTCACGATCAACTACACGGGCGCACTGAGCCGGTACATCACCAACTTCACCTTCGGCCGGGGTGTCCACTTCCAGTCGGAGAAGAAGTTCGAGCACATTGTTCCAGCGCTTCTGGAGCGGGTCTGGACCGTCGACAACGACAAGAAGTCGACCCTCTGGCAGATGGGCGAGAACGGGTCCGTTGCAGGGGACTGTTTCGTGAAGGTGGCGTACGAGCCGGCGTGGATGGACTCCGCCGGTAACACCCACCCAGGCCGGGTTCGAGTTCTCCCGCTGAACGCGGCCCAGTGTTTCCCGGAGTACCACCCACACGATCGGGACCGCCTACTCCGCTTCAAGATGAAATACAAGTTCTGGGGCACCTCCCTGGAAGGGACACGCACCGTATACACGTACACCGAGATCATCACCGATGAATACATTGAGGAGTACGTCAACGACGAGTTGCTCGACGCCCGGGAGAACCCCCTCGGTCAGATTCCCATCGTGCACATCCGGAACATCGCGATATCCGGATCGCCCTGGGGTCTGTCCGACATCGTCGACCTCATTCCGCTGAACCGTGAGTACAACGAGAAGTGCACGGAAATCAGCGACATCGTCAACTACCACGCGGCCCCGGTCACCATCATCACCGGCGCCAAGGCGAGCCACCTGGAGAAGGGCGCTCGCAAGATCTGGGGTGGCCTCCCGAAAGACGCCAATGTTTTCAACCTCGAAAACGGTGTCGATCTCAACGGCCCACTTGCCTACTTGGACCTGATCAAACGCGCCATGCACGAACTGACCGGGGTCCCGGAGACAGCGCTCGGGCAGGCCCAAGCGATTTCGAACACCTCGGGCGTCGCGCTCAGCATTCAGTTCTTCCCCTTGATGCAGCGGTACGGACTGAAGCAGGCGAACTACACCCAGGGTCTGCGGCGCATCAACGAACTCGTGCTGCGGACGCTATTTCTCTACGAGCCCGAGTGCCGGATCTACGATCCCAGCACGCAGGGAATCCGCGTATCCGACGAACAGCCTCTCGTCATCGACCCTCGCGACCCCGAGGTGTACGACACGACTGTGGATTGGCCGCCGCCGCTGCCGGTGGACGTCCTGGTCAAGTTGAACGAGGTCCAGGCGAAGTTGGCCTTGGGGCTGGAATCCAAGCGTGGGGCTCTGCGGGACCTCGGGGAGATCTTCCCCGGGGAGAAGATGCAGGAGATTTTCGACGAGCGCCTGACCGAGGCGAAAGAAGACGGAGCGCTCGAATATATCAAGGCGCAAATCGCAGCAGCTATCTTGCGCTCAACGGGATTGCCGCCGGAAGGCGTGGAAAGCCCGCCCCCAGCACCTGCCGCATCGGGCTCTTCGGGGTCCGGAAACACAGGGGCGACAAGCGCCGGCCCGCTTCCCGGAGTACCGGGAGTGGGTCAAGGCAAGGACACCGAATCGGTCTTGAGCGAACTCGTGACGCTGTCGAAGGGCACCAAATTGGCCCAGCGACGGAACCCGGAAAACGACTGAACTGCCCGCCATTCATTCCTACTCGTTCAGGCGGCTTCACCAGCCTGGAGTGAACCACCGTGGCACCAAACCCCGCACCCAACGGTCCGCAGGAGACGACCCCCGGCACGCCGGGCGGCCCCGCGACGGGCACCACCGTCACCCCCGAGGGGACGGTAACCGTCCAGGAGCCGGCCAAGCCGCAACCCGCCGGCCAAGAAGCCCGCTTCACCGCGGCCGACCTGGAACGCGCCCGCCAGGAGGAGAAGGACAAGCTGTACTCCCGCCTGAACAAGGTCGACGAGCGCAGCGAGGCCCTGGAGGCGGAGCTGAAGCGGCTCCGCGAGGAGCGCGAGGCACGCGAGGCCGAAGAGGCTGAGCGGCTGAAGGCCGAACAGGACGCGGCCAAGGCGAAGTCGGAATCCGAGATGAGCGCGAAGAAGCTCCTGGAGGAGCGTTCCTCCGAGTGGGAGAAGCGCTTCGCACAGATCGAGAAGGAGCGGGAGCAGGAGCGGGCAGCGCTCGCGAAGGAGTCGGAGTACAACAAGCTCCGGGCCTACATTCAGGAGCGGGCCGGCGCCGAGCGCGCCAACATCGCCCCGGAACTCGTAGATCTCATTTCCGGGAACACCCCGGAGGAAGTCGACGCGTCCATTCAGATGCTCAAGGACAAGACGTCGCAGATCTTCGAGTCCGTTCAGTCGGCTCAGGAAACTACTCGTTCGCAGATGCGCGGCGTGGCTGCGACCGGTTACACCGGGAACGGCCCCACGGACGGCGAGGGCGGTTCTCGGCAGCTCTCGGCAGAGGACATCAAGAACATGCCGATGGCGGAGTTCGCGAAGTACCGCTCGCAGCTTCTCGGTGCCGCCGCCAAGCAGTCAAACAACCGCGGCCTCTTCGACTGACCGCGTCAACCAGAAAATTAGCCAGACCGCCTCTCATTCCCATTCATCTCGGCGGGTCCGTCACGGGATGAGAGGTACAACGTGGCAAGCGGAATCACCGGTACTCCGGTTCTGTCCCCCACTCCGACCGCCTACCAGGCGGCGAACTCCAGCATGCTCACTCCGGCCATCCAGCACATCTGGTCGAAGGAGATCCTTTTCCAGGCCATGCCGGTGCTGCGTTTCGAGCAGTTCATGGTCAAGAAGACCGAGCTGGGAACCGCTCCGGGCCTGAGCGTGTCGTTCATGCGTTACCGCTCTCTGGACGGTGCGCAGCAGCTCGTCGAGGGCGTCCGGATGGAAACTCACGCCCTTTCTGCCGAGCAGATCACCATCACCGTCGCGGAGCACGGATTCGCGATTGCGGTGACCGAACTTCTGCTCAATGCGAGCTTCGACGACGTGATGGCCTCCGGCGCTCGTCTCCTGGGCCGGAACATGGCCACGTACCTCGACTCGATGTGCCGGGACACCCTCCTCGGCGCACCCTCGGTTCTGTATGGGTACGACAAGATGGCCTCCTGGTCCGCCGGCGCCACGCGGACCCCTCTGAGCCCCTACGACCGGGGCATGTTCGCGGACTCCGAGGCGACCCTGTCGGCGAACGGCGGCTTCTACTTCACGGCCGCCCTCGTGAAGGACGCCGTGGAGACTCTGAGCAGCAAGAACGTCCCCCGGCTAGGGGAGACGTACGTCGCCTTCGTACACCCCCACCAGTCCCGCCGACTGCGCGATGACCCCGAGTTCATCGAGGTCACCAAGTACGCGGCTCCGGGGAACTTCATGCTCGGGGAGATCGGCCGGCTCTCGGACGTGGTTTTTGTGGAAACCACACAGGTCTTCCAGGGCAACACGACCCCGCCGCCCACCCCGCAGCTCGGGACCAACATCCCGCAGGGCGACGCGCAGAAGTGGGGCGGGCAGCCGGCCCGAACCGCCTCCGGCTCGACCCCCGCAATCCCTGCGGTCAATGCCCAGCCGTCGAACCCGAATGCCCCGTCGAACCCGATCTACCGCGCTCTGGTAATCGGTGACAACGCGGCGGGTCACGCCATCTCTCTGCCCGTCGAGCTGCGCGATGGGGGCGTCATGGACTACGGCCGTGAACACGCACTTGCGTGGTATTCGATCTGGGGCCTCGGGCTCATCACGGATTACGCCGTGGTGCAGTGCGCCACCAACTGAACCACCCGCACGAAAGGGCGGCGGTATCAGTTCCATCGCCGTCCCGAATTCCTCACACGATTCGGTAGGAGAACGACCATGCCCGCAAATCCGCGCACCAAGCGGAACCCGAAGGATCACACCGGAAACCAGAAGGCAATTCTCGCTGAGCAGCACGCCGAAGCACTGGCGAAGCGCAAGGACGAGATCGCCATGCACCAGGCGCAGCAGAAGGCCGGACTGGACGAACCGATCGCCCTCGACGAAAAGGGCCGGACGCTCCAGAACGTGTCCGAGGAGGCCGTAGCGGAAGGTCCGGTGGACATCCCGCCGGAGTCCGTGAACATCCGCATTGCCTGCGACCTGGAGAAGGTGACGATCGGGCAGGGCACTGAATTCGATTTCAAGGAGGGACAGGTGTACACAGTGCCGCTCCACGTGGCGCAGCACCTGGACCGCCTCGGTTACGTGTGGCAGTGGCTCTGACGGAAGGGAAGTGCCTCTGATGGCGGCGCCCAGCAGTCTCAAGGACTCCGGCACTGCCCCTGAGAAGGGGAAGTGGTATTCCCTGCTTTCCGACCACGGTGACGGCGTCGGAATGCTCACGAAGACCTACCACTACACCAGCCCGACCGGCGAAGAGCACCCCGACAACCCTCGTCAGCTCTACGTCCTGGAGGTCGTCGAGCCCGCGACGTACGGCGTTGGCTACAGCTTCGAGGATTCGGTGCTGTGCATGTGGCTGGACAGCCCCTCGCCGGGGCGGGTCGCGGTCCACCACATCTCCTTCCCCGTCTCCCAGTTCGCCGAGCTGGTCGCCGCGGGCGAGGAGCCCCCGGAGTTCGAGGACTTCAAGGCGCAGCAGTCGAGCCAGGGCGGTTCCGTCTGATGGCCGCCAACGGATTCATCGCCGTCCAGGGCGCCGTCTCCGCGCTGGACCACCTCACCGGCCGCTCGACGGCGCTGGAGGCGGAGTGGCTGGCCAAGACGCAGGCCGGCGACCCGCTGCCGAGGGCGACGTACCTGATGCTGCTCACCCAGGTCGTGACCGACGCCCAGACGGACATGACCACGCTGCTCGGCATCGAGGCGGCCGGCACCGGCTACGCCCGCCAGCCCATCCCGTGGGCGGCTGCCGCGACCGGCACCAGGACGTCCTCCACAAGCGACCTGGTCCAGTTCGGTCCGTTCAGTGATGCGACAGGTCTTGCGGCCCCGGTGACCGGCGCGGCCCTGGTGACCCGCATGACCAGTTCGGCCGGTCAGCCCACCGGCCTGTGCCTCATGGCATGGAACCTGGCCACTGCCATCACCACGAGTCAGAACCAGGCCCTCCAACTCGCCGTCGGCAGCCTCCAGATGACGTTGGCGGTGAGCTGACCATGGCCGACACGGCGGGGATCATCCGGCGCATCCGCAACGAGATCGGCGACATGCAGTCGCCGTTCCTCGACACCTACCTGGGCGCGGACGAGCTGGCCTCCTACGACCTCTCCGAGACAGGCGTCACCGAGGTCACGGCCAAGGTCACCACCGTGGACCCGCCGGCCACTGTCGACCTGGTCGCCGACACCGACTACGTCCTCGACTCGGCCGAAGGCCGCATCGTCCTGATCAACCCGGACTTCTCCCCCCTGCACCACGGCCAGACCCTGATCGTCCGGGGCGTCGCGCAGGGCCTGTTCACCGACGCCGATCTGGAGACCTACATCGGCGACGCGGTGCAGCAGCACGCCTACGGCCGCAGCAAGGTCACGCGGTACCGGGACGCGCACGGCTTCATCCGCTACGACCGCGAGCCGTTCACCTTGGAGAACCTGCCGGCCGTCGAGGAGCCGCTGGTCGCCTACCTCGCGGCGATCAACTGCCTGTGGACCTTGGCCACCGACGCTGCCACGGACATCGACATCTCCACGGCCGAGGGGACCTTCGTCCCAAGGACGCAGCGGTACCGGCAGCTCATGCAGCACATCGGGGACGCCACCACCGGGCTCCAGGGCCGCTACAACACCTTGGCCCAGCAGCTCAACGTGGGTCTCGGCCGGATCGAGATGTTCACTCTGCGCCGCGTCAGCCGGACCACCAACCGCCTGGTGCCCGTCTTCGAGTCGCGCGAGTACGACGACTCCTCGCGGCCCCAGCGGCTCCTCCCGCCGATCGACGGCCAGGAGTACGAGGACGAGTCGAACGTGCCCTCGCCCACCTACCCGGGCCTGTGGGGGTGAGCGTCGATGCGCGGGCGGCTGGACTGGAAACGCGGCCGGTGGAACATCAACACCGAGACCACGCTGATTCACCGGGGACTGCGCGGGTGGCAGCGCTCCACCGGCGACTCGTTCACGTACTTCCGGTGGCAGTACGACGACTCGGAAATGCACCCGGTCTACGACGAGGCGACCGGGGTCGGCAAGCAGTTCTACGGCCGCTGGCAGCTTCCCGCGCTGCACGTGAACCACTCGGAGACGGCCAATACGGAGCCGCGTGACAGTGGCCTGTACATCGTCGACTCCCTCCATGTGACGTGCGAATTCGACCAGCTCGCCAAGACCGGGCTGACGGACATCAACATCAAGCACGGCGCCTATCAGCGGGACCGTATCGCCTACGACAACATCCTCTTCGCGGTGAAGCAGGTCGATATCCGGGGCCAGATCCGCCGCAGGGACATCATCGTCACCCTCGACGCTCAGCAGATCCGTGACGACGAACTGGTCAACGACCCGATGTTCGCCCCTTATCTGCGCGATTTCAGCCGCAATCCCGATCCGCCGCAGCCGCCTCTCGCTGCGGAATTCCCAGAGGAGGGCGGCGACGATGACCCCTACGCCTGACGCGCCCGTGTACGCGCTGCCGGCCGGCGTCCCCTCGGTGCATCTGACGGGACGGTTCATCGCCCCCGACGGCACTCCGCTGACCGGCACACTCACCTTCGCCCCGCCGTCGGTCCTGACGATGCCGGCCGCGGACACCATCGCCAACACCGTGGCGACCGTGGAGATCACGAAGGAGGACCAGGGCCGCTTCGAGGTCGACCTGATAGCCACCGACGGCCCCGGCATGTCCCCGAGGGACTGGACCTACCTGGTCACGGAGAAGCTCAAGGGCGCGCAGATCAGGCAGTACCACATCATGCTGCCCGAGCGGCCCGGCGGAGATCCGGTCGACCTCGCAGACCTGGCCCCCGTCTCCCCCTACACCGGCCGCTATCTGCCCGTCGTCGGCCCCACCGGTGCCACCGGTGCTCAAGGTGCCCCGGGGGAGGTCTCGCAAGCCGAGCTGGACGCCTTGGAAGACCGCGTCGCTCCCCGAGCAGTGACGTGGACCCAGACGGCCGCGAGCGCCCAGTGGACCATCCCGCACTCCTTCCCGTACCCGCCGAGCGTGCGCACCTACGACACCAGCGGACGAGAAATCGGCGGGCTCGTCGAGAACCTCAGCCCCACCACCGTGACCGTCCAATTCGCTTTCGCGGAGACCGGATCGGCGATTTTGAGCTAGGAGTCCCCCGATGGCAGTTACCGACTTCCGCGAATCCCTCAAGCTGAACAAGCTCCCCGTGCGCGGCCTCGTTCCCGAGACGTCGTCCTCGGCACCGGCAACGCCGGTGGAAGGACAGCTCTGGACGGACTCCGTCAATCACGTCGTAAAGTTCTGGAACCTGACGGCCTGGAAGAATCCGCTCGACCGCGCGGACCACACCGGTACGCAGACGGCGAGCACCATCTCTGATCTGGCCGCGACCGTGAAGGGATACCGGCTCGACGAATTCGCGGCACCGAATACGGCCGTCTCCCTGAACGGCCAGCGGGCGACCAACGGTGCCGACCCCACAGCCCCGACCGACCTGGTGACCAAGCAGTACGCCGACAACCTGCGGGCCGGCATCGCCGGGGTCAAGGACCCGGTCCGGGCAGTGGCCACGGCCAACGTCGACCTGTCCTCACTGCCGGCCTCCGTCGGCGGTGTCACCCTGGGCAGCGGCGACAGCTTCCTGGCCACCGCGCAGACGACCGGCACGCAGAACGGCATCTACACCTACAGCACCAGCGGCGGGGCGGCCACCCGCCGGTCGGACGCGGACGCCGCGGGAGAGATCCTCGACGGCACGATGGTGGCAGTGGCCGAAGGCACGGACGCGGGCTCTCAGTACATTCAGACCGCCTCCCCCTCTGGCGCTCCCGGGTCCTGGACCCAGACCTGGACCAAGTTCTCCACCGGCGGCCAGACCTACACAGCCGACGGCCAGGGCCTGGAGCTGTCCAGCACGACGTTCTCTCTGGAGCTGGCCGACGCCAGCCTCTCCAAGAGCGCGTCCGGCCTCACCGTCGGCCTGGTCCCGGTCACCAAGGGCGGCACCGGTGCGACCACGGCGGCCGGGGCCCGTACCGCTCTCGGCGCCACCGGCAAGTTCGCGGCGAACGTCGGCGCAGTCACCGGCGGCACCCCGCTCAACATCACGCACAACCTGAACACGCTCGACATCCTCGAACCGTCGCTGCGCGAGGTCTCCACGGGCGAGCTGGTCGGCGGGAAGTTCATCGTGGTCGACGCCAACACCGTCTCCCTCACCCTCGCCGCGAGCTACGCCGCCAACACCTTCAGCGTGACGGTGGTGGGCTGATGCCCGCCCGGCAGCTCGCGTCCCAGACCGTGCCCGCCACCGGCGGCAACGTGGTCTCCACGGACAAGGTCGGCGCCGCGAACGGAGTGGCCGGCCTGGACGCCACGGCCAAAGTCCCCCAGGCCCAGCTCCCCACACCCAAGATCACCGTCGGTATCACCGCGCCCGCGAGCCCGACTGCGGGCGACGTGTGGATCGACACGAACTGAGGTTGCGCCGTGGCGACTCGATTCTGGCTCACCAGCTCGGCCGCGCCCTACACACCGGCCACGAAGCGGGGCGCGTGGACGGACGCCACCTCCACCGTTGCCGGACTGCTCGGGCGGCAGCCGGCCGGCGCCTCGACAACGTCGGCCAAGGCCGAAACCTCGGCCTCGCAGACCAGTGTCCTGCTGGGACGGTGGGTCAGCCCTCCCGCCCGGAAGGCCGGCACGCTCTCGGGCACGACTGACTTCTGCGTCGGACGAGTCGAGTCGGCGACGGCCGCTCTCCTCGTCACGCGAGTGCACATGTACGTCACCACCGGGGACAGCGACACAGTCCGCGGCACTCTGCTCGACAACTGGCAGGGCTCGTCGAACTGGCCGACGACGGCCGCTGGCGGTGCCGCTACCGGACAGGCCATCGGGTCCGTCGCCCTACAGACCGGCGACCGGATCGTGGTCGAGTTCGGCTACCAGGCCACCAACACGTCCGCGACGTCCTACACCGGCACCCTGTACTACGGGGCGACAGGCACAACGGACCTCGCGAACACCGCCACGGCCGTCACCACCAACCCCGGCTGGGTCGACTTCTCCGGTGCGGACGGCCTGTTCAACGCGCCCACAGCCGAGATCGTGGACAAGTTCACTACCGGCATCGGCAGCCGCTTCGTGTACTGGGGCGGCACCTTCTGGAACACCACCTGGAAGCGCGCCGCCATCGCCGCGAATGATCAGTACCCGGGCTTGATGGCTACCGACGTCGGCTACGAAATGGCGAACTCGACCCACTACTTCGAGGTCGTCAACCTGCCAACTGGCGGCACCGGCACCAACTTCTCCGCGATCGTCCTCGGCCCGGTCGACGACGGTACCTTCATCCGCACGAAGTACACCGTCGCCACGGGAAATCTGACTTTCGAAAACTGTGTCGGCTACTTCGACGCGACACCCACAACGCTCGCGTTCAATCCCGTCACTCACCGATGGTGGCGGTTCCGAGAAGCCGCCGGCACGTTCTACTGGGAGACATCTCCCGACGCGGCGACATGGACCGTCCGCCGCAGCATGACGACGCCGCAGTGGCTCAAATTCGGGACTCTGCGCACCAACTTCGAGGGGTACTCCGACACGGGAAGTACCACCACTCCGGCTGAAGTCAACAACGTCAACGCCATCCCCACCACTATCCCCAAGGTGTGGACAGGAAGCGCCTGGGTCCAGAAACCGGTGAAGGTGTGGTCCGGCAGTGCCTGGGTCACCAAGCCGGTCAAGTCGTGGTCCGGGACTGCCTGGTTCTGACGCGCATTATTCCCCTCCCTAAATGGCGTGCGACGCTCGAATCCGATCTTTCGTGATCGCTGTTCCTATTTCTGGAGGAGACTTCCATGCGCTATGTCGCGGTCAGCACGGACGAGAACGACAAGACCATCAAGGACGGCCCGTTCGAGCTGGACGACCCGTCGCAGCGGACGGTCCAGGAGGGCCAGCGACTCATGCCCGAGGACGCGGCCCTGGCCGCGGGCTACCACTACGCATCCGACGGTGCGTTCGCTCCGGACCAGCCGGCCGCCGACGACGGCGACGGCGACGACGGCGACCAGGGCGACCAGGGCGACCAGGACCAGCAGTAGGACCGCGAGGGCCTGCGGCCCGGCCGGCGGCAGGCCCCGGCCATCGAGAAGGGGAAACGTCATGACTGTCGCGCAGATCGTCGGCGTAGTGCTGGTCGTTCTTCTCGTCATCGTCGTCCTGAAGATCCTGGGCGTCTTCTGACCTGCACTCCGAGCAGTGGGAATTAACCACTCGCAAATAGCCGGAAGCATTCTGGTGGGGCGATCCACATCTGCCCATACCGGAGAGTTCCGTGCCCTTTCTTCTGAACGAAGACAAGGCCCTGAAGCACAAGTTCCAGGGTCTGGTGGTGCATGACTCGACCTCCGGTGTGGGCCGCAAGGTAACCGTCCGGTACAGGAGTCCCGAGTACGAATTGGCGGACGCCACCTACCCACTTGCTCTGATATCTCACACGCGGATCTCACGGGACCCCGAACGTGAGAGCCGGGGCGTCGTGAATCTTCATTACGCGCCCGAGGGCTATGAACCGTGGGCCGACATGACGGACCCCACGCAGAGCCCGTACATGGCTCAGATGCCGATTCCGCTCAACATCGACTATCAGGTGGATGTGTACGCCCGGAAAGAGCTGCACATCATCGAGCTGACCGGCAGCCTGATGCAGTTCGACTTCCTTCCCCCTCGCTTCGGATACCTGCCGATCGGCGAGGACGGCACCGTACGGCGGCTGGACCTGCTCGGCGGGCCGGACTACACCGAGGCCAAGGACGAACAGGGAAAGCGTCTCTTCTGCGCGACCTGGGCTGTGCGTGTGTCCAGCGAGATTTTCGCGGACGAGATCTGGGACCTCAACCCAGCCCAGCGCATTCTCATCGACTTCCTCGACAAGCAGGCGTGGGAAGAGGGCAGCCTACGGCCCTGGGTTCCCACCCACGCGGTCACCAAGGCCCTGCTGTCGATCAGCACCACGACCCTGCCGGCCGCGACCGCTGGCCACCCCTACCGCCAGGCCCTGGGCAGCACCGGGGGCCACGGCGAGGTGCACTGGTCGCTCCCCGAGGGCTCCCACCTCCCCGCCGGCTTGGCCCTGTCCCACGGCGGCGTCCTCTTCGGCACGCCCCAGGCCCCCACCAGTTCGCCGGCGCAGTTCCTGGTCTCCGCCCGCGACTCCGATCTCGCCCCGCAGGTCGCCTCGGCCGCCCTGACGCTCACCGTCTCGCCCGCACCCCCTGGGAGCTGATGCTGATGACCACGCCCACGACATTCCCCTACAAGCGGCCGGGTGTGTATATCACCGAGTCGCTGAACCCTCTTCCGCAGCCCATTTCTCCGCCGGGGCTCGCGGTTGCGACGTTCGTCGGCACTCACGACGCGGGGCCCTCGAACCCGGTGAAGGTGACGTCGTGGGAGCAGTTCATGTCGCTCTACGGCGGGTTCGGGAGCGGTCTCAACTACCTCCCTTTCCAGGTGTACGAGTACTTCGCGAACGGCGGCCAGCAGGCGTGGATTCTGCGGGCCACGCCGACCGATTCCGTGGCCGCGCGCCTGGTGGTGAAGAACACGCCGCTCGCGCCGCCGGAGAACATCGTCGCCACCCCCGACGGCACGGCCCCCAGCGGCGCCGGGACGAAGCCCACCCCGAAGGTCACCAACGTGACCCTGACGGCGCCGGTCGCTCCCGTCGTCTCCAACCCCGAGCAGACGGCCTTCGCCATCGAATGGGACGCCATCACCCCTTTGTCCGCCGTGGACGCCTACCAGGTGGTCGTCACGCGACCTGACGAAGGGTCCTTCTCCAAGACGGTGTGGGTCGCGCAGCCGACCGAGGGAAAGCCCGCTGCCGCGTTCACCGACCTGGCACCGGACACGACCTACTCCGTGCAGATCACTCCGTACAAGGGGGCCACGGCCGGCGACCCGATGACGGCTCCGGCCACCTTCGACACGGCGCCCGGCTACACGGCGGTCGATGCGCTTCAGGTCACCGCCCGGGGGCGCGGCTCCTACGGCAACAAGGTCTACATCACCACGGCGCCCTCCTGGACGTCGGGCCGCTTCCACGTGTTCGTGAAGTACGGCTCCACCGCCCAGGCGAGCCTCGTCGAGACCTGGCAGGACGTCTCCCTCAATCCCGGTGACCCCCGCTACATCGTCGGTCTGATCAACTCCAGCAAGGGCGGCTCGACGTACATCACCGTCCAGAACATGCTCCCGCCGACCTCGGCGACACCCGGTACCGGCGCCACCCCGGACGCCTCCTGGCAGCCCGAGTACGTCGCGGATGCACCTCTGGAAAGCGGCGCCGACGGCGTCCTGGCGGTCAACCTCGCCGAGCAGCTCGCCGCACAGTTCGGCTCCATCTCGGACGTGCTCCTGCTCAACCTCTGCGGCAACACGTCCATGACGGACCACATCCCGCCCCAGACCCAGGTCAACTCCGTCCTCTCCTGGGTCGAACAGCGCCGCGGTGCATTCCTCGTGCTCGACGCTCCCCGCCAGCCGCCTCCCATCGCCCCCGATGTCGCCGCGAACAAGTACACGGAAACGGTGGGCGGTTACTCCCCGCAGTCCTCGTACGCAGCGTTTTACGGCCCGTGGATTCAGGTAGCGGACCCAGCCGGTGCCTCGGTCTCCTCCACGCGCATGCTGCCGCCCGGCGGGGCTGTCATGGGGCAGTTCGCGCAGGCGGACGCGGCTGTGGGCCCCAACCGCTCTCCCGCGGGCACCGCCTACAGCCTGATCGGCGCCGTCGGTGTCGAGAACAACTTCACGCTCGACCAGCTCGACTCGCTCAACCAGGTCGGCTGCAACGTCATCCGGCCGGTGCCGCAGAGCGGCTTCTGCATCATGGGCGCCCGCACCCTCCGCCAGGGAATGCCGGACCGGTACATCTCCGTCCGGCGCATGCTCACCTACCTGGAGAACCTCCTGGAAGACGTCACCAGGTTCGCGGTGTTCGAGCCCAACGGTCCCGAGTTGTGGCAGACGCTCAACGCCCTGGTGACGCAGCAGCTCCTCACGCTCACCCAGGCCGACCAGCTCCAGTCCAGCGTCCCGGATCAGGCTTTCTTCGTGGTCTGCGATGAGACCAACAACACGAGCCAGACCGTCGCAAACGGCGAAATCCACATTCAGGTCGGCGTCGCTCTCGCCAGCCCGGCGGAATTCATCGTGATCGAAATTTCGCAGTACCAGGGCGGCATTTCCACGACCACCACGTCCGTCGAGTCCACCACCTGACCGACGCCACACCAGACACACCGCCTCTCATTTCGACTCGTCTACGGCGGCCCTCCGACAGGGAATGAGAGGTGACCCGTGGGAGCCACTACCACCACACAGAAGCCGTCGCTCGCGCAGCTCCAGACCGACCCCCTTCGCAATTTCAAGTTCCAGGTGATGATCCACCTGGCGGGGTCAACGCTGGATTCCAGCAAGCGCTCGAATCAGCTCGGGTTCATGTCCGTCAGCGGACTTTCCATCACTACGGATGTGGTGGTCTACCGCCAGGGCGGAATGAACACGACGACGCAGAAGATGCCGGGGCAGAGCGACTTCGCTCCGATCACCCTTTCGCGCGGACTCATCTGCGGCGACTCGGACATCTACGCGTGGCTGAAGCAACTGTTCATGGTCATGCAGGGCACGGGCGGAAACAACGGTTCGTACAACTTTCGCGCGACGATGGACATTTTCTTGCTGGACCACCCGGTGACGACTTCCAGCGTCACCTACAAGGCGGGCTGGCGTGTCTACAACTGCTGGCCCACAAGCATCGCGTTCGGCGACCTCGATTCCGGCGCAAACGGTGTGGAGCTTCAGCAGATCACTCTCGCCCACGAGGGCTGGGATTTCAAGATCGCCAGCAAGTACGGCCCCGGCAGCGGCATTTCTCTGCCGTAATCCGGCCCCCACTCAAAGGACGAAACGATCATGCCCGAATCCGTTGTGCTCCCCGACTTCGACTCCTTCGGCGCCCAGGCCATCAAGGGCCTGGAGGACCCGGAGGCAGCCACCGCGGCGACCCAGGCACTCCTCAAGGAGGACCGGAACTCCGGTGAACCCGTCATCAGTGCACCCGACGAGAACCACGTCACTCTCGAACGGGGAGTCTGCCGCGAGGGAACCTGGTACCGCGAAGCAGAGGTCAAGGAACTCACCGGGGCCGACGAAGAAGCCATAGCCGCCGCGGGCAGCAACTCGTACAAGGTCTTCGAAACCCTGCTGCTGCGCGGTGTCAGGACTGTCGGCAACGAGCCCATGAGCCGCAAACTCGCCGCCGAACTCCTTATTGGTGACCGCGAGTTGCTCGTCATGTCCGTACGGCGTGCGACGTTCGGTGAAGCCATCGAATTCACGGAACTTCCCTGCCCGTACTGCAAGGAACTCACCGACCTCACCGTTCCGCTTGGCGCCATCCCGTTCACGCATCTCGCCGACCCGGAGCAGACGGAATTCGAAGTTCCCCTCCGTCACAGGGCAGTGGCATTCGTCCGGCTACCGACGGGCGAGGACCAGGCCGCTGTCTTCGCCATCAAGGACGGCAATGGCGCCAAGCAGGACTCGGAAATCCTCAACCGCTGTGTCCTGCGTGTCCGGCAGGGCGACGGAACGGTAATCAAGCGCCCGCCCGCCACCCATCTGTGGATGGGTGACCGGAAGGCCATCCTGAAATTCCTCACGGACACCCAGCCGGGGCCCCGGTACAACGCTTTCGCCTTCACGCACGAGACGTGCGGGGAGGAGGTAGAGCTGCCGATCGACCTGGCCATGCTGTTTCGCGGAGTGTGACTACCGCCGTGCTTTCAGCGAAATCGAAGTCCTTTCCCAAGTCCACCCGAACTGGGGTCTGTCCGAGCTGAAGAGCCTCGCCATCCGTGAACGGCGCCACTGGATTCGCCGCGCCGCCTGGGAAATTGAAAGGAGGGCGTAAGTGGCCACACCACCCCCGCCGCCCAGTCCGCCCCCCAACCCCGCGGGCGGCCGGCTTTTCGGCGCGAACAATCTCGGCAGCCAAATCGACGCCCTCACCCGGGCGTTCACGACCTTCACCAACAGGTTCGCCAGTCAGGCCGGCCTCGGCACGATGGGCATGGGGGCCTACGGCCCCATGGGCGGGCAGACACGCCAGGATCACCAGCTCGGGAATCTCCAGCAGCAGTACCTCCAGGCCAACCAGGCGCACATCGTCGCCCGCCAGCGGATGCAGGACGACGTCCAGCAGCAGCAGATCCGCTGGGCGCAGTACCGGCGCACCCAGATGGGCATCATCAACAACCCGCGCTCGACGCTCGCCCAGGAGAACGAAGCCCGTCAGCGTCTGCGGGAGGGCTCGCAGCTCTACCGGGCGCGCACCGACAGCATCGACCGGGAGTGGGACCTCCGGGAGAACAACTTCTCCGGGTCGATGGCGCGCATGAACGCGGACATGCAGCGCCTGCGCCAGCAGTCGGCGACACAGACCACGATGAACCGCATCGCGTTCGCCGGCCAGGTGACCGGGGCCGTGGTCGGGGCCGCGCGGTCGTACTACAGCGGCGGCTTCGAAGAGCAGCTCGGGCAGTACGAGCGCCGGATGAACCTGGCGGCTCCCGACTGGAACGGGAGCGCTGGCACGCGGGCGCGGTCCATGGGGCGCAATCTGAAGTCCGCGGGCGCGGTCATGTGGGCCACCTCCAACGAGGATCTCTACGGCGGCGCGACCGACATCACGCTCCAGAGCGCGTCATCCCAGGTCCAACGGCAGCTCAGCCGCGCCTCGTCCGCCGCGTACATCACCCCCGGGCTCGGGATGCAGGGTGGCGCCCAGCTCCAGAACGAACTCGGCACGGGCCAGGCGTTTTACGCGGCTCAAATGTTCGGCCTCGCCCCGACGCGGCTCGCGAACGGTCGGCAGAACTCCTCCGCGGCGATAGCCCTGAGTCTGGCGCAGCGGGTGAACGGCGGGGACTTCAGCAGCCTCTCCTCGAAGCAGCTCCACGACCAGCTCATGCAGGGCGGCTCGCTCTCGATGTCCCTGGCGAACTACGGCCGGGCGGCGGGGCTTTCGGGCCAGTCCCTGGAAGCCATGCGCAACCAGACCGAACTCCTCCGGAATCTCGTGAACCCGGAGAAGCAGGGGCTGAAGGGGCTCTCCTCGGAAAAGGCTCTCCAGCTCATCGAGGACGCGGGCAAGCGCGGTGACGCGGGCGACAAGGCACGAGAGAAGATCAAGGACTACGCCCCGAGCGTCGGCGGCAGCTACCAGGATTCGCAGCGCTACCTCCAGGGCCTCACGCGTGAGGGCCATCTGCCCGCGAGCGCGTCCTTCCTCGACGCGGCCCGCGCGAGTGCCGACACCCTCGCGGACATCAAGACCCTCCTCCAGAAGGCACTCGGCCCGTTCGCCGACTGGTTCGGCGGCCTCACCGGCGCCTACAAGGCCGGCGGGCCCGTCGGAGGCACCGTCTCGCGCCTCAAGGACGCCGGAAAGGGCGCGAAGTCCGGAGCCCAGGCGGGCTGGAACTCCGGCCCGAACTTCTTCTTCGGCGACTGGGGAGAAGGAACGGACCAGGACTCGTACGCGAAGAAGGCGTGGCGAGGGATATCGGGCTTCTTCGGCGGTGACTCCGGTACCCCGGAATCCAAGCAGGGCGGGTCCGGGTCCAAGCAGTCAGACAAGGCCGGTGTGACCGGCGGGGGCATCGCCAGCGCTCTCAGCTTTGCCCGCGCGCAGGTAGGCGACCGCTACGTCCTGGGCGCCGAGGGACCGAACGCCTGGGACTGCTCCAGCCTCGTGCAGGCCGCCTACAAGAAGGCCGGCGTGAGCCTGCCCCGCGTCACCTACGACCAGATCAAAAAGGGCGTCGAAGTCCCGATCGACGATGTGCGGCCCGGGGACCTCGTGTTCTACAAGGACCTTTCGCACGTGGGCCTTTACGCCGGAAACGGCCGGGTCATCGAGGCCGCCAATCCCGGTAAGGGCGTGGTCGAGGGCCCGATGTACTCCAAATTCACGCGGGCCCGTCGCGTCATGTCCGGCGGGATGGCGGCCACGGCGACTCTCTCCGGCGATCAGACCGACCCCACGGCAAGCCAGAGCGGCAGCGGGGGCGGGCTCAGCGTCTCCGGAGCGTACGGGTCGGTCGAGGAGGTCGACGCCCTGGCCGCCGCGCTCTCCGGCGGCGGCGTAGGCAGTGCCCAGAGCGTCAGCCGTACCCCCAGCGCGTCCCAGAACGAGGAGGCCGACGCCGGCACCAGTTCCGGTGGCAACGCGGGGCAGGACGCCCCCCATAACGTCCAGGCGAACGTGAAGCTGGGCAAGAAAATGGCCGCCGAATACGGGTGGACGGGCGGCCAGTGGGATTCCCTGTACAAGCTGTGGATGGGTGAGTCCGGCTGGCGTCACTGGGCCGACAACCCGAACTCCGACGCCTACGGAATTCCGCAGGCCATGTCGAATATCCACAAGGAGACCGCCACCTCGGCGTGGCGCAACTCGCCGTCCAAGCAGATCGCTTGGGGTCTGAAGTACATCAAGGGCCGGTACGGCACGCCCAGCAAGGCGTGGTCTTTCTGGAACTCCAAGAATCCCCACTGGTACAAGGACGGCGCCTGGGAGGTTCCCGGCCAGCGCGGTGAGGGCGTGGACGCCAAACTCCACGGCGGGGAAATGGTGTTGGAGGCCAACGCCGCGCACACCGTCCGCCAGGCCCTGCTCAACCAGGGCCTCAACCCCAGCCCCGGCCAGGGCTCGAACTCTGCCGGGGGCACGGGCGCGGTGACTCTCTCCTTCGGCGCCGGCTCCGTCGTGGTGCAGATGCCGTCCGCCACTGCCGAGGGAGCCAAGTCCGCCGCGACGTCCTTCGTGAGCTACGTGGCCGCCGACGACCGGATCAAGTCCCTGATGGGAGGCTGGTAATGGCGGACAAGAAGTCCGAAGGGGCTGTCCCCGGCAAGGGAATCTACGACAACACCTTCGATTCCCGCATCCAGAACATCCCTACGTATCTGCCCGGTGAGCAGAACGACTTGGGCATCATGCGCGGCTACATGGTGACCGCGTTTCCCAAGAGCAGCACGAAGACCAACCGGTTCTACATGCTGAATTTTCTCTACAACCCGTCCACAGTCAGCGTGAACCACAGCACCGACGCGGCAAATCAAGTCATGCCCCCATACACACGCTCCGACCTGGACACCGGGGTTCCTCTGGTCGCGGCGGGCGGCACGCTTTCCTTCGCGCTGCTCTTCGATCGCACCTATGAGATGTCCGACCCGACGAAGTTCAACACGATCGAGGGTACGTACGGCGTGATGGCCGATATCCACGTCCTGTACAACCTCGTCGGAATCAATACGTCGCAAGAGGCTCAGGCCACAGACGGCGAGGACGCGGCCACCTCGGGAAATGTCCTCGGCATCATGCAGATGAGTCCGGTGTGGTGCCGCTTCGGACAGGCTCGTCACGCCTTCAAGGACAAGCTGCCGAGCCTTTCCCGCATGGAGTACTTCGGCTACATCAACAACATCGGGATTACCTACACGCATTTCTCGCGGCGTATGACGCCAGTGCGGTGCGCCGTCGATATCAGCATGACGCTCATGTCGTCGTACGGGTGGGTGTGAGGAGAGAGCAGTGGCCATTTCCCGGACCTCGCGTTACCAGCGCAACGAGACTGCGCTCGTGCCCGACCGCAACGGTCAGCTCCAGCTCACGGTCATGCAGCGCCTGCCCGTCGACCAGTCCCTGCGCGTGTCCGATTACCGGTGGCGCGCGGCCGAACGGGTCGATGCGGTCGCGGCGCAGTACTACGGCAGCGAGACGTCCTGGTGGATGTACGCCGAGGCCAACCCGCGGGTCCTCGACTGGACGCAGCCGCCCGCCGGCCTTCAGATCATGGTGCCCCGTGGCGTGGCGTAACACCTACCGCCCGCACCTGACGGCAACAGAGCCGGCCCTGGAGCGCGGGGCCTGGGTGTCGAGCTTCGACCTGTACCAGGCCGAGAACGCGCACCAGGTGGCGGAGCTGACGGTGATGCACACCTACAACCCGGCCATGCCCTCACAGCAGTGGCGCACGCCGGCCGGGTCCGTGTGGGGAGAGAACACCCCTGTCCATCTGCGGTTCGGCTGGTGGTCCGACGACTCGGCCGACTGGTACGGCTACGTCGCCTCCTCCCGTGTCCTGGCGAGCGAGACGGACCCCCGCTTCGGGCACGCTGTGCAGATTCCGGTGGTCTACACCCTCACCGGTACATCCATGCTGACGCAGACTCGGCGCAACCGGACCTGGCGCGACACCAGCGCGAGCGCTATCGCCCGGACAGTGGCCACCGAGTACAACCTCCAGCCCCGTGTGGACGGCTCGGCCGTCATCTTCGCCCAGCAGATGCAGTCGATGAGCGACTGGCAGTTCCTGTGCGACGTGGCAGACCAGATCGGCTACCGGGTCTACGTGGACGGCACCGTGATGTGGTTCGTCGACCGCGAGACGGTCATGCCCGCCTCCGACCGGAGCGTGCCGCTGTTCCGCATGACCAAGGCCCCGGGAGTCATCGATACCCTGCGCGAGTTCTCCGCAGTTCTCGGCGACACCGATCCCGCGGGCGGCGTACGCGCCCGGTACCAGGCAGTGGCCTACAACCGGACCTCCAGCGTCCTCACGCCCGCCTCCTACTCCCAGACCCGGACCACGCTGCACGGCAAGCAGGTGGCCGCCGTCCTGGACCGGCAGTACGCCGACCGGCCGGCCGCGTCGTATAACCAGGCGAGCCGCCTGCTGGCTGCGGAGTCGGACTGGCTCTGGGTCGAGGCACGCGCCGTCACCAACGGCGACCCACGCCTGCGTCCCGGCTCCGTGGTCGACGTCCAGGGCGACGCGGTCGGGGAGACCAACCTCGGCCTGTGGATGGTCCGCTCCGCCGTGCACAAGATCAACGTGAACCTGCTCTACCCGCAGAAGACGACGTACACCTCCACGCTCGTGCTGGGCCGCAACGACGCCCGGAAGCTGGACCTGAAGGTGCAGCAGCCCCCTGTCAACCCCGCCCCCACCGTGCTCGTCAACGGGCGCTGGCGGGCCGCGTACACCGGAGGGCTGTGATGACCCCCCTGTACGGCACCTACAGCGGTCTCGTGGTCACGGCGCAGGACCCGCAGAACCGCGGCCGGGTGCGCCTGCGCATCCCTCAGATCATGGGTACCGCCGTGAGCGGCTGGGCGGAGCCGGCCAGCATCGGCACAGCGCTCCCCGGCGATCAGGTCTACGTCGCCTTCGACGGCGGGGACCGCAGCCACCCCATCTACTGGCCGCGTCTTCGGACAGCGGTACCCGGCCTTTGGACACCGCTGGCTCTGGAGCCGGGGTGGACCGCCTCCTCCGCCGGGTCGCCGGTGTACCGCGTCACGCAGGACGGCATGGTCGAGCTGTCCGGGTCCGTGGAGACCTCAACCGCGATCGGCCTCGGCGTGACCGTGAAATTCGCCAGCCTGCCCCAAGGAGCGTGGCCCATCGAGGCGCACCGCGCGACCACCGCCACGGTCTACCGCAGCGCCTACAACTCCAAGACCGTCCTGGGTGAGTACCGGGCCACGACCACCACGACCAGCCTCACCTACGTCACCGACCCCAACGGCCCCAGCTTCACCTTCGTCGCCCCGGCCTCCGGGCAGGTGATCATCACGTGGGGTGCACTCATGCAGAACTCCACGGCCGCCAGCCGCTGCCTGATGAGCTGCCGCGTCTCTCTCGGCGGCACCACCATCGCGGTCGAGGAGGACAACCGCTCCGCCGAGACACAGTCCACCAACAACGCCAGCACCTCCAACGCCCGCAGCGTCACCGGCCTCACTCCCGGCACCACGTACACCGTCACCGCGTACTACCGCACCACCGACGCCAGCACGACCGCCACGTTCGACAACAAGTGGATGGTGGTGATCCCGGTCGGGCAGCACGACACCCCGGCCGCCCGGATCACGCTGACGACGAGCGGCGATGTCCAGGCACTGTTCCCCGCCGGAGCCGCGTCCCCCTACGACATGTCCCTGACCGGAGTCCGCGCCCGAATTATCTGAGGAGAAGGCAGTGGCCTACCCGAATTTCCGCTACCTGGCTGCCGACAAGATCCTCGGCATCGACTACGACATCAAGAACCGCTACGGCAACGGCACGTACCTGCTGCACGCAGCCATTCATGGTGGCGGCATCGACCCGCCCACCTCGCAGCTCGCGGCATACGCGGCCGGGGACTCCGGCGCCTGGTACTCCTTCGAAGCGCTGAACGACCTCACAGCCGAGAGCCTCGCCCTGCCGGCGACCGCGTTCGACGAGCCCTTCTGTGTCGTGAACACGGGCAACTCCAGCCGGACCGTGGTCTGGCACGGCACGGCCGACCAGCAGGAAGCGGAGAAGGTCACCTACATCAGCGGGGCCGACACCGTCCTGGCCTCGCTGATCGTGCAGGAACTCAACGCCGCGGGCTTCGAGACCGACCGCGCCCCGGTGAGCTTCGCGGGCGACGACCCCCAGAACATCTGCAACCGCAACAGGCCGAGGGCCGGTGTCCAGCTCGACCTCTCCCTGACCCTGCGCAAGTCGTTCTACGCCAGCGGGGACCTGTCGGCCACGGCCATCGCCCTGCCAGAGAACCGCTTGCCGGACTTCTTCGCCTACGGCGACGCCATCCGTCGGGCGTGCGCCCTGGTCCCGCTCGACAGCGACACCGACGACGTCCCGCCGGTCATCACCCAGCCCCGCACCCCCGACGACCAGGCCGTCTCCATTGCCATGAGGACCCCGTTCGCCATCGACCACTCCGGCGGCGTCTCGGCCACCACCGACGAGCGCGAGCAGCTCCTGGACCGAGTGCACGCCCTGGTGGGCACGCTGCCGGGCGAGAGGGTGATGCGCAGCACGTACGGCGTACCGACGAGCGCTGCCCTGTTCGCGGTCAACGCCGAGGTGGCCAACGACCAGCTCCAGCGCGCGGTCATCGACGCCGTCGCCCAGTTCGAGCCGTCCGCCGTCGTCTCCGCCATCGTGGCCGACGTGAACGAGGCCCTGGGCGCCGTCAACGTCAACGTCCAGGTGAGCCGAGCGGACGTCCCCGGGGCCGAGCGCGACAACACCCGCACAGTCGGCGTCCTGGTCGGCGGGACGGTGATTTCCACGCCGGAGTAATTAACGGGCGTCCTGCCCGGCTCCGTAGAATCCCCGTATTAGGCCAGCACTCATTTCTCATTCGGTTCCGCTGGAGGTACCGGAAGGGAAGTGTATGCCGTGGCAGTGGACAGCGGGGCCGTAACGCAGATCGACTACACCTCGCGTGATTTCACCGGCTACCGGGACTCACTGCTCCAGTACGCGACGCAGATCCTTCCGGAATGGACATCGCGGTCGCCTGCTGATTTCGGCGTGGTGATGGTCGAGCTTTTCTCGTATATGGGCGACATCGTTTCCTTCTACCAGGATCGAATCGCCGACGAGTCGTTCCTGGCCACCGCGACCCAGCGCTCCAGCGTGGTCGCCATCGCCCAGCAGCTCGGCTACCAGCCGCACCCCGCGATCCCGGCCACCGGCCAGGTCGCGTTCTCCCCGGCGCCCGGCCTGGTCTCTCCCATGACGCTGGACATCGGCACGCAGGTGATCACCGAGTACATCCCGAGCCTGGACCGCCCCGTCACCTACGAACTGGCCGCCCCCGTCACGGTGCCGGCCTACACCACCCCCGTGCCCCAGATCGTCGGCCTGGTCGTCGAGGGCGTCACCCAGGGCGACCGCAGTCTGGTGCTGTACCCCTCGACATCGGGGGACCCGGGCTCGACCGTCCGCGTCGAGGACATCGGCACCAGCGACGGCACCAAGAGCCAGGTCTTCGCTCTCGCCCAGACGCCGGTTCTGCTCGACACAGTGAGGATCTTCCTCGACGACGGCGTGGGCGGCACGGAGTGGACCCGCGTACGGGACTTCCTCCTCGTCCGCGACAGCGACCTCGTCTTCACCGCCGAGACCGACGACCAGGGCGTCACCCGCGTGACCTTCGGCGACGGGACCAACGGTGCGCTGCCGGCCACCGGTATCAAGCTCGCCGCCGCGTACCGCACAGGAGGCGGCTCCTACGGCAACATCCCCCAGGGCTCCATCGTCGACCTGGCCGACGCCCTGCCCGGCGTGGTCGTCGCCGGCTCGGCGCCCATGGCTGGCGGAGCGGACGTGGAGCCAACCGACCAGATCCGCGAGAACGCACCGCGCCTCTTCCGCACCCAGGGCCGCGCGGTCTCCTCCCAGGACTACGCCGACCTTGCCCTGGCGGTCGCCGGTGTCGCCGACGCCCGCGCCGTGGTCCGCTCGGCGAGCGCCGTGACGATCTACGTCATCGGCCCGAACAACATCTTGCCTTCCGAGGGTCAGCGCGACGCGGTCGCGCAGTACGTGCAGGAGCGGGCCCTGTCCGGCGTCGTCGTCAACGTCGTCAACGGCTCCTTGATCCCGGTGAACATCGGCTCCACCACGCTCCCGGTGCTGCTGTCCGTGCTGCCGCGCTACCGCCGCGACACCGTGAAGCTCGCCGTGCAGCAGGCGATTCAGGAAGTCTTCACGCCGCCCGAGACGACGTTCTCCTCCCGCATTTCCATCTCCCACCTGTACCGGGCCATTCAGGACGTCGCCGGCGTGGACTGGGTCGTCATTCAGCTCATGGCCCGCTCCGATCTCCCGCAAAGCGGTACCGCTGACGTCATCTGCCGAGAGAACGAGATTCCCATCATCGGGAACATGGTCATTACCGCCAGCGGCGGAGTATAGGAGCGAACGCTATGCCTGCCGTATACCCCATGTCGGTCAAGTCGTGGACTCCGAAAGTCGACCAGGTCGACACGATCTGGGCCGCGCATGTAAACGATATCCAGAACGAGTTGGCTGCCATTGAGAAGACCGTCGGCACCAACCCGCATATCTGGGGAGGCTGGTCACCCAGCGGAACGACCTGGCCGCCGAAGGCTGGCGCCATGACGCTGAAGACGCCGGCGCCCGTCTCCAACTTCGGCCAGAGCAAGACCTTCGCAAGCGTCACCGATCGACTCAAGGCCCTCCAGCAGCAGGCAACTTGGCTAACGCTGATGACCCAGCTCCTGGTCGGGCAGTCCGGCACCAAGCCGAGCAAGCCCGCCGCTGCTGTCATCCGCGCACCGGGCATGAAAGTCCCGGCCGGCGAAGGGAAATGGGTGCCCTTCAAATGGGGTGCAGCCGACTTCGACCCGAACAAGATGTACCAGGGCGGATCGAACGTAGTCGCACCCATGACGGGATTCTGGGACGTCAGCATTCAGGTGTGGGCCGACTCCACCGTCCGCCGCCCCAACGACCTGCACTTCGTGCACGTCCGGCTCATGCGCGGGAACGACGAGATCGCCGGCCAGGACTCACTCATCGAGACCCAGACATGGATCAGGCACCGAATCAACCTGTCGTGGCAGGGCCGATGGAACGCCGGAATTCCCATGCAGGTGCAAGTCAGCCAGCACGGGGCCTCCGACAACACCGTGGACGCCAACGCCACGATCAGCGTCTCCTTCGTCCGCGACCTGACGTGAGGTAACGCCATGGGTGTCTACCAGCTCGACATTTACGCCAAGACCCTCTACGGCGCACCTCTTTTCGTCGCGTTCAACTCCAACGTCACTGTGGAGCAGCGCAGTTACGGAGCCCTGGAGGTGACGTGGGACACGCCGATTCAGGCTGCCGCCTCGCAGATTCTCGCAGGGGTGAAGGCTTGGACGAAGCTCCGCCTGGTGCGTAACAGCTATGGAATCCCGGAGACCGAGGACGACGGCTGGAACATTCTGGAGACACCGGCCGGCACGGAGACCAACACGTTCCTCGACGACACGGTGGTACCCGGACAGGTCTACTACTACGGCATTTTCGTTTCGACGGCCCCGGACACCTGGGACTCGACGGTCACCTACTACCCGGGCGACCTGGTCACCTACAACTCCAGCGTCTACATCGCCATTCAGGCCGGACCCAGCGGCGCCCCCGATCTGAATCCGACCTACTGGAGCCTCTCCTCCATCAGCGAGCAGTGGATGCGCTGCGGCGGCGGAGTCGGACTCGCGGTCAGGGACTTCGGAAACAGCCTCCTCCTGTACGACAACATCCCGCGCCCGTACAAGGTCGAGACAGTCGAATCAACAGCATCGAGCATTCCCGTCAACGAACAACTCGCCCGCTTCTGCATGCTGTTCGGGTACTTCTTCGATGTCATGAAGTGCGAGAACGACCAGCTCTTGCGCCTCAACAACGTCCTGCGATGCACTGACCGGCAAATCACCCTACTGGCACAGCAGATGGGAATTGCCGACCGCCTGCCCACGCTTCCGGAGCTTCGCCGAACCTACGTCCGCGATGCTGCCCTGATTCAGCGCGACCGAGGCAGTGTCTCCTCAACAGCCGCTCTGGTGAAGGCGATTACCGGGTGGGACTCGGACGTGTCGATCGGCTACAACGAACTGCACGACCTCGACGAATCCGCCTTCACCAGCCCCACGTATCCGACCTGGCAGCGCGACACCGTCTACTCGACCACGGCCGGCTCCCAGCTCTACTCCGACATCGTCCAGTACAACGGCGAGCTGTACGCCGCGGTCGGCACTCCCCGGCGCGAGTCCGCGTACCTGTCCTATGTCGCCGGAACGAATCCGACCCGGACCGGCACCGGGACGATCGTGCGTGACCCCGACCGTGTGGCCGACCCGTACCCCGGCTACATCCACCTCGACAACGCGGCCGTCGGCGACATCCTGACGTTCACCTTCAGCGCGGCGAGCGGCGGGGCAGGGTTCTACAACGTGCTCCTGGTGGCGGTAGCCGACCCCGGCGGCGGCATCATCACCGCCAAGGTCAACGGGGTCGCCGCCACCATGCCGGCGCTCGACCTCTACAGCCCCTCCCGGCAGCTCATCCCGATTCAGCTCGTCGGAAACTTCAACCTGACCGCGACCGGCAACACCCTGGCCCTCACGGTGACGGGGAAGAACGCCCTCTCGACGGGCTACGGCATCACCGCGTGCTACTGGATGATCCAGGGCGGCGGCATCAACATCAACGTGCGGCCGACCGGCGACGCTCTGTCCGCCACGTACTGGCAGGCCCTGACGCCCAATACGCTCCAGGACACTCTCACCGAGCAGAACATGCTCACGGGCGGCTACGGGAGCTGGAACCTCTCCTTGCCCAGCGGGACCATCAACCCGGACGTCTCCTCCGGCGTGAGCCCCGACTGGTGGATCTCACCCCAGGGAGCCCGCTCAGGTACCAGCAGTCCAGGTACGGGCAACTCCCTGAACTACACCGCCAAGACGACCGCGGGCACCCGTGAAGTGTTCCTGTCCGGGCTCGTCCGGGCCTCCACCTGGGACTCGACGAACACCTACTTCCCGGGCCAGGCGGTCATCTGGAATCCACTGGGATGGGGCAAGGCTCCGGTGTACGTGGCCCGTGCGCAGTCCGTCGGCCGGCAGCCGGACCTCAGCCCGGAGAAGTGGACGTTCACGCCCTACACCGCGAACACGTCCCCTGAGCCCAGCCGCATCGTGTCCGACTCCGTCTATACGCCGAAGGTGATTTCGTGGTCGGCCACGAAGGCGTACCAGAAGGGGGACCGCATTGCCTGGCGCGGCCACCTCTACGAAGCCGCGCTCCCTTCCCTGGGGATTTTCCCGTCGGGCTACAACACGGACAACCAGTGGTGGCGCTGGTGCGGGCTGAACTCGCAGCGCTACACGTACACGCTCTACCACAACCGCACGGCCACGGCGACGGGCGAAGACGTCCGTCTGTTCATCAACTTCTACAACTCCTACGGCACTTTCGGTGGCACTGGCTTCCTGGGATCTGATGCCCAACTGCTGTACGACCGCTTTGAGTTGCAGAACTACGCCTACCCGCAGTCCACCGGCAGCGCACCCGCGGGCTACGTGAAGCCTGCCGCTGGCCAGATGGGTGTCCCGATTCCCTGGAACGTCTCGTACGGCACCTGGGAGAACGCGCGGGGCGTCGTCCGGCCCACCGCCTGGAATGCCGGCGCCGGAACGAACGAGAAGAAGGCAGGCCGTGTCCTGTGGTTCAACCGGGTGTGGGTCTATGACCCGGTTCCCGCCGGGCACCAGGGCGAGCAGGCGTACGTCACCTTCATGTCCGCCCCGGACAACAGCGCCGGAACGATGGAGCACGGCGTCGTCTTCCGTTACAGCTCAACGGCGTACTGGCTCGCCTCCCGGGACCGGCTCACCTACACCACCGTCACCCTGTCCGGCTCGACGGTAACGGCCGTCACGGTAGAGCAAGTTGCCACCTGGACACCGGTGCAGTCCGGTGAGCGGTTCCGCGTCCGCAACCGTGCCGCAGACATTCTCGTGGAGTCCCGAATTCCCGGCCAGAGCTGGCGCACCCTCGCGACCGTCAACGACACACGCAACAACACCTCCTACGGCTGGGGGCTGCTGGAAAGGGTGCGCTCATGACCGTCCCCATCCCCGTCGAATTCGCCGGGACGAGCGTCGGAAACGGCGTATTCGACCCAGCCCTCCGGCTCATCACCCAGATATCGCTCGCCGGCACCAGCGTGGGCAACGGCTCATGCGTCCTGACCCAGTCCGACGTCCCGGGTGCCTTCGCCGATATCGCCGTGGTGCCCTACGGCCCCTCCGTCTACCCGGACCCCGCCTTCACTCACGTCACCTCCGGCGTGTATCGGCCCGGGGGAACCGGCGACACCGTCGGACAGTGGAAGCGTCTCTCCCTGTCCCTCACCGTTCCCAACTCCGAGTACGTACCCGGTCCCATGGGCCGCATCTACGGCATCTTCGACCAGGCCCGTCTCGGCGTCACCTCGTCGAACATGGCGGTGAACGAGACGCAGCAACTGGCCTACGTTCAGTTCGAGAAGACCCCGCCGGGCAGCGATCTGGACACCAACCAGTTCGGCTCCAACCTCTTCACGCTGGAGCAGGCGTCCTACGAGGGCCGAATGCTGTACGAGCCCGTCGGCGGGGCTGGCGAGACCAGCTACATGACGTTCAGCCGGACGACCGAGCGAGCCTCCTGCGGCGCCTTCTCCGGGAAATTCGTCTACCAGTCGCCTCCGCCGACGAACTCCTACACCGCCGTGCAGAACTTCGGGACCTACCCGAACCTCCTCGCCCGACGGCAGACGTACGCCGACGTGAAATACAGGGCCTTCACCACCGACGACGCGCTGCCGGGCACGACTCCGAGCACTGACGTCGGCGGCACTCCGGTGGCGGCGCCAGCCACGCTCACGCTGCGCCCGCTCCAGGCAGCCTTCGTCCGGGTCGAGCCCGGCGTGACCTACCAGGCCCAGATCTCCGCCGCCGCGGAAGTGGCCGGCCAGCAGTTCCAGTGCGCCATCCTGCGCTACGACGCCAGCTTCAACCTCATCGGCACCTACGCCGCCGGCTCCGCCGTGACCACGGCCGGGGGGTTCAAGTGGCAGCAGGCCAGCGCCCAGCTCCTCATGGAGGACACGGCGGTGTGGGCCGCCGTCGTCCCGCGCGTCACCAGCGGTGGCGCAAGCCGGTTCGTCTTCTTCACCGACGAGCACCGCATCTGGATTCCGTCCACCTTGGCGACGAAGAAGAACAGCGCCAGCCCGGCCCGCTCCTGGCAGCCGCCGCGCCAGCTCGTGCTCAAGCTCCGCGCGACCCGCCTGAACTTGGTGAAGAACCCGTCGTTCCAGAACAGCGTGTGGGGATGGAACCAGGTCAAGGACCCCAGCCTGACCGCCGCGCTCACCCTGGTCTCCGGCGGCGGCATCGTGGGAAACGCCGCGTCCTTCAGCATCACCACAGCGCCCACCGCCACGTTGATCAACGGCCTGTCCCCGCGCACCGGCGTGACGACCGTGACCGGCCAGAGCGCTCTCATCACCCGCCTGAAGCCCTCCACGGTCTACACCGCGTCGCTGTACGTGAAGCCGGTCGCCTCCTCCGTGCCCATCACCATCTGGGCCCACAACGGCGATCAGCTCGTACGCGGCACGAGCAGCCCGATTTTCGACCCCACCGGGAACACGACCTGGTACCGGCTCGCGGTCACCTTCAAGACCAGCCCCACCTTCGGCGGCGACGGCGCGATCAGCCTCGGGTACGCAGCCGACGACGTCGCCTCGGTGTACAGCGCGATCCAGCCCGGCACGAACGACGCCGTGTGGGCGCAGGTCGACCAGGCCCCGGTCGCCGAGCCGAACTGGTCGCAGAGCATCCCGTACACCGCGAGCGCGCGAGTGCAATACAACGGGCTGCTGTGGGAGTCGGTCGTAGCGAATGGCCCGTACGCGAACATCGGACCGATCACTTTCTACTACGACCACTTCCTGCTCGAAGAAGCAGACAAGGTCGCCCCGTATTTCGACGGCAATAATCCGAGCGGCGACTACATGTGGGAGGGCACCCCCGGAGACTCCCGCTCCCACTATTACCGAGGAAAAAGAGTCAATCAGTACCGTCTCGATCAGATCATCCAGCGCCAACTCGGCGTGGGCGCCTCGTACCGGATTGTGTACGCGAGCGCCCCCTGATGCAGGGGCCCTCATGACATATCTGATCGTGCTCGCACTGGCCACCTTCTTCGCCTGGGAATGCGTCCTGCTCCCCCTGGTCCGCCCGGTGTGTGACCTGCTGCGTCTGCCTGAGATCGCCGCCGGATACCTGAAGTCCCTGACCGCCCTGGGCGCCGCACTGGCTCTCGACCATTGGGTGGACAGGGACTTCCTTCTGCCTATCGCGGCAGCTTCACTCGCCGGAACTCTCACCATGCTCCGCCGTTCGAGTGAGACACAAAACATTTCGGCGATCGTCCGCGGCAGGGCCAGACGAGGTATGCCAATGCCGGGTCCTTAGAGGTCAGCGGGGGTGTCTCACTCTCCCGGGCTTATTTGCGCCGCCAGAGTGGATTCGACAGAAACGGTCACGACACCCCTATTTTCCGGCAGGCAGGGAAGGCAACATCGCTCCCGCCAAGCACATCAACCCATGTGAGGAAAATATGGCTACTGGGAAGCGCCCGGTAACACTCGGAATCTTCGGGGGCGGCGACGTATCCCCGGAACTGGTCTGCGACTCCCTCAACGATCAGTTCGCCTTCGGGCCGGAAGACGGCGAGGGGTACTTCGCCCCCTCGGAGGAGTACGACCTGGCGGTGTTCCTGCCGGCCGGAGGCTCCGTCACCTCCGAGGGTGTCCACCGCGTGTGGGAGTGGGCCATCCGCTGCGAGCTGCCCTACAAGGTCATCTGGGACGAGACAGGCAACGGCCACACGGTCGACGTGCTGGGCAACGTCGAGTCCGCCGAGGACGACATCACGATCGTCGACAACATCGGCACCGCTCTCATCGAGCAGCTCAGCAAGGGCGAGAACCCCATGCTGCTCGTGATCAGCGAGAACGAGACGTTCGACGACGCCACTGCCGAGGTCGCCGCCGCCGCGCTACGCGCCGAGATCCCGGTGCACGACCTCTCCCGCGCGCTGCTGGAAATCACCTGGCGTCATCTGCCGGACCACACGCCGCCGGAGACGCCGGCCGTCGAGACCGAGGCCGACGGACAGATGGCGCTCGCGGTCGTCTCCGACGCCCCCGACGTGACGCTCAGCGCCCAGGAGGCCGCCACCGTCACCGCGGCCTTCACCCGGGCCGAGGAACTGCTGCACACGATCGGCACCGGCCTGCTGGACCGGATCGCCGAGACGCGGGAGTCCCTGATCCACGGCCGCTCCCTTCTCGCCCCCAAGCCGGAGAAGTCCGTCGAGGACGGCCACCCGAAGAAGACCCGGGTGGAGATCTTCGACGAGAAGAAGAACGAGTGGGTCCCCGCAGGGCGGGGCCGTCCCCAGAAGGGCGTCCAGAAGCGCCGCGTTCCGGCATGACACACAGAAAGGCCCCGGCGGACCTTGACCGGATTCCGCCGGGGCCTGGCTCCTGATGGCCGCCACGCCATATCAACTGCATTCTCCGGGAGAATAGCATGAGTGATCACATTCTCGAAGACTCGGAAAACGGCAGCGAATTGCCGATTTCCGTGGAGGACATCCTCTGCCGGGTTCCCGCCCGTGCGCGGCTGGCCTACACGTTCCTGGTGACCAACGCCAAGTCCCGCTACGACGCGGACACCGGCTGGTCCTGCGCCTACATCACCCAGCAGGCTCTTGCTGACGAAATGTACGTCTGCCTGCGCACTGCCACCCGCGCCATCCGGGACCTGCGAACTCACGGGCTGGTACGGGTTCTTGCGTGGCCTGGCGCCCACACCGAAACCCAGGTCCGTATCGCCTCGGTCGACATCTCCTCGCCTTTCGGCCCGATCCAGGCCGCGCTCGCGCGTGCTCCGAAGCCGCAACTCGTCGACAAGGCCATTGCACAACTCGTCGCCCAGAACCGCGAATTGGAGGCTCTCGCGGCGGGCGTGTGACGGAGTAACTCCGGTGACGCAGCAACTGACGCATCGAGCGCGCGTATACGTGCTCAAGCGCAAGCCCTAGCTCAAGCAAATAGCTAGGCAAATAGAAACCTACGGTTTCTATTAGCTGCCCACGAACATTCGTTCGGGGCAGTTCTGGCCCGCCACACAGCCAGGAGAAGAAATGGCTCGCAAAAGCATTCACGACCCCGACGCCGAACTCGACGCCACGGCCATCGTCCAGAGGATGCTCCGGGGCGACCAGGAGACTCCCGCAGCGCCCCAGACCTCCTGGACTCCACCTGAGCATGGCCAGCGTCGCTCACGGCGCTCCAGGGGCCGCCAGTACGGGCCGGACAGCATCCCGGGCCTGGCCGACTACTTCACCGCCGCCTGCCCGCCCCTGAGCTGGTCCGGCGGCCTGGAGATCGGCAACCGCCAGGCCCTCGTCGCGGTCTTCTCCGAGCTGCGGCGCGAGGCCCGCCTGAGCCCCGACGACTGCCGCGCCCTGGTCGACCTCTACGTCAGCCACCTCGCCGGCCGCAGCCCCAACAAACCGTACGTCTGGGACTTCAAGTGGCGCCGCTACCAACTCCTTCGGGATCTGCGAGGCACCGGCCTCACCGTCACCGACGAGGAGTACCGCACCTGGGAGCAGCCCGCCCAGAACGACCCGGCCGCGGACAACGCCTTCACCTCCTCCTGGGAGAGCGCCTGATGATCACCACGCGCATGGACCCCGAGAAGGCCCGGTGGGTCGGGACCGGAATCCCGCCGCGCTTGAGGGGCCTGACCTTCAACGACGTCGAGGAAATGGGCGGCCAGGCGGAAGCCGTCAAAAAGGCCCGGCACTTCGTCAACGGCTACCGCGCGCAGCAGTCCAAGAACTGGCGCGGCCTGCCGACCAGCCCCAACGTCTACGGGCTGGGCCTGCTGTTCGCCGGCCAGCCCGGGACCGGAAAGACAACCCTGGCCGCCGCGGTCCTGTGCGAGCTGCGCAGGCGGTACGGCCTCACCGTGTACTGCGCCCGCTACAGCGACCACATCGAGCGCGAGCGAAAACTTGTTCGTGCGGATCAAAACGTAGATCCAGAGCAGATCTCCCGCTGGCAGTACGCCGTCGAACGCGTGCAGTGGGCCGACGTGGTCCTGCTCGACGACGTCGGCCACGAGCACAGCACGGACTCGAAGTTCGCCGAGGACACCCTGGAGCGCCTGCTGCGGCAGCGATACGACGAGGGCCGGCCGACACTCATCACCACGAACCTCTCCGGCGACGACTGGGCCGCCCGGTACTCCAAGCCCTTGCGCTCCTTCATGGACCAGTGCACCCGCCGGCAGATCTTCACCGGCGAGTCCTACCGTCGAGGTGACCAGTGATCGGCGGGGACCTCGACGACGCGCCGCTGCCGGCCGAGGTCTACGTGGTCTGGGAAGGACTGCTCGGCGTCCCCACCACCCGGTACAGCGTGAAGCGCTTCCACAGCCGGCTGCGCTGGCACCGGCCGCGGGCGGCCCTGGCCCTCTACGAGACCAACCGGGCAGCCGTCCAGGCCCTGTGGGACCTGTGGGAGGCGGACCAGCGCGTCGCGGTCGTCACCTACCTGCCCGTCGCGGCCGTCGGCGCACTCGCGGAACGCCTGGACCGGGAGCACGTGCCCCACACCCGGCTGGTCGTCTCACAGCCCCGGGACATGAGCCGGCTCATCGCCCTGCTCGACGACGTCGCGCGGATCTTCCACGGCTTCCCGGAACACAACCTGCTGTACGGCCCCAAGGGATTCCTGGTCCCCCCGCAAGCACCCGAACTCATGCGAGAGGTCCTGTAAATGGGCATCGACGCCATCCCCCTCGTTTTTCCCGAGACCAACAAGCGCGTGAGGGTGCTCATGGTCGACGGCGCCCCCTGGTGGGTCGCCCGCGACGTGTGCAACGTCCTCGAAATGGAGCGGCCCGACGCCGCTCTGCGCGGCCTCGACGACGACGAAAAGGGTGCTCAGACTGTGAGCACCCCCGGCGGTGACCAGCGCATGTCGGTCATCAACGAGTCCGGCCTGTACTCGATGGTGCTCCGCAGCCGGAAGGCTGAGGCCAGGGCATTCAAGAAATGGATCACTGGCGAAGTCCTGCCGGAGATCCGGCGCACCGGCGGCTACGGCGCCGACCGGCCGGCGTTCGACACCCCCAAGACCTTCGGCGACGCGCTGCTCCTGGCCGCGCAGCAGTGGGAGGAACTCGAAGCGGCCAAGAAAGAACTCGAAGCCGCCGCGCCGAAGGTCGAAGCCGCCGACACCTATTTCGCGAGCGACAAGTTCCTCCTGGTCCGTGAGGCCGCGAAACTGCTCGGGATCAAGGAAAAGGGCCTGCGTCTCCTGCTCGTGGAGAAGGGGTGGATCTTCCGGCACCGCAACGCCTACCGGGATTCGTACTACGACGTCACCGCGAAAATCGCGGATGCCGGGCTGCTGGCCACTCGCGTCTACACGCGGATGGGCGAGGACGGCGGGGCCAGGACCACGTACACGGTCTACGTCACCCCCAAGGGCATGGAGGCCATCCGCAAGATCCTCCGCGACCTCGCCGATAGAGGAAACGTTCCTTCAATCCGGCACGGGCTCTCCACCCGGACAGCCCGCCCTCTCCCGCAGGGCGGTTCCTCCTGATGACGGACTACCTCCCGCCGGGCGCCTTCCGCCGCGAAACCGTTCAGCTCATCCCGGACAAGGTCGGCAAGACGGCACGCTTCGAGTCCGAGATCGGGGTGCGCGGCTACGACTGCCTCCCGCTCGTGGGCTGGGCCGTGGTCGTCACGTTCCAGGACGACGAACTGCCGCGCATCACCGTCGAGCCCGTTGTGGACGACGACTGCATGGGCCCCGTCGCGCTCGGTGACCTCGAAGAGGAAGTGGGTCCTCTCACGCTGCTGGAGATCGTGTGACCAGCATCGAGGAGGAGGTCATCTCCTACGTCGCCCTGACCGGGGACCTGGACACGGTCGTCGGTCAGGCCGGCGGGATCACCACCGATCACTTCCTGGACCCCGAGACCCGCAAGGTCTTCTCGTCCATCCTCGCCTTCAAGGCGGACTTCGGAGAGCCGCCCACCCCGGAGGTGATCCACCGCGATCACCCCAACTTCCCTTTCAGCGAGGACAGTTCGGGACCGATCGAATACCTGCTGCGGGAACTGCACGAACAGCGCCGCCGCACCATCATCGACCTCGGCATGGGCGCCGTCGGCGAGGCCCTCGACAGGGGCGGCTCAGAGGCCGCCCTGCCTCTGCTGCGGATGATGCTCGCGCAGGCGACCACCGCGGCCGTCGGCTCCCGCGAGGTCGACTACGCGGCCACCGGCGCCCAGCGTCTGGACGTCTACCGCCAGGCCCGCGACAACCCCGGCGAGTTGTTGGGCATCCCCACGGGTTTCAAGTTCCTCGACGCAGCCACCCTCGGCATCCAGCCCCAGCAGATGATCGTCCTCACCGGCCTGGCCAAGTCCTGCAAGACCACGGTCATGCTCGGGATGACGCGGTCGGCGTACGACTACGGCGCCAAGCCGCTCCTCGTCAGCTTCGAGATGCCCTACCAGGAGATCGCCAGGAGGCTGGACGGGTTCCTCGCCAGGGTCAACCCCAAGAAGCTCCAGACCGGCCAGATCTCCGCGAAGGAGTGGCGCCAGCTCGAAGCCGCCCTCACCGATCCCCTCGGCGAGCAGCCGTACATCGTCACCGAGGACCGGGCCGGCGCCATGACCATCGCCGGGCTCCAGACGAAGATCGACCAGCTTTCGCCGAGCGTGATTTTCGTGGACGGCGCGTATTTCCTGTTCGACGAAATCAGCCGCGAATCACAGACGCCGATCGCCCTCACGAATATCTCCCGGGGGCTCAAACGGCTCGCACTGAACAACGACATTCCCGTGGTCGTCACCACGCAGAGCCTCTCGCACAAGGTCGGCGCCAAGGGCCTGACCGTGAACAGCCTCGGCTACACGTCCGCGTGGGGCCAGGACGCGGACCTTGTCGTCGGCATGGAAGCGACGGACGAGGACTTCATTTACCGCATGAAAGTCCTGGCGAGCCGGAATGCCCCGCCCCAGGAGCACCTGATCTCCATCTCCTGGGAGCCCCCGCAGTTCGAGGAGGCCGAAGTTGAAGCCGACCTCCCCTACTGACTTCTGGGACAGCCTGGCAGCCTTCGCCAACCCGGTCCCGCACGACATTCCCAGCGCCCTGAGCGCCCTGGGAATCGACGTACTACGGGAGTTGAGCAAGCCCGACTCAACGGAGTATCTCGCCCGGTGCCCCGCGCACCTGGCCCTCACCGGGAAGCAGGACCGTCGGCCGAGCTTCTCCGTCAACGGTACGACCGGCCTGTTCCACTGCTTCTCCTGCGGGTACGCCGGGCCCTTCATCGAACTCGTGGAGGACGGCCTCGGCTACAACCGCATCGAGGCGTTCCAGTGGATCGCCCGCCATGGTGTGTACCGCACCGTCGAGGACAACGGTCCGGCCCCCGAAGCCGCGGAGACTGCCCGCGTCAACGAGGCATCCCTGGCGTTGTTCGTCCCACCGCCGACCAGGGCGTGCGAGCGGCGCGGTGTCACCCCCGAGGCATGCCGGGACTTCGGCGTCCTGTGGGACCCCGAGACGCGGCGCTGGATTCTCCCCATCCGCGACCCGTTCACCAGGGAACTGTGGGGCTGGCAGGAGAAAGGCAAGCGGTTCTTCCGCAACTACCCCGCGGGCATCCACAAGTCGCTCACGCTCTTCGGCGACCTGACCTGGCGCGGCGAAACCGCTCTGCTCCTGGAATCCCCGCTTGACACCGTCCGGGCTCACGCGCTCGGGATACCCGGCGCCTTCTCCAGCTTCGGCGCGTACGTCTCCGAAGCACAGATGCGGCTCCTGAAAGCCCGCTGCCGAAATCTCATTCTCGGCCTCGACAACGACGTGGCCGGCCGCACATCTCGGGACAAAATCCACGGCCGCTGGAGGCCGCGTGGACTCCCCATGAAATTCCTCGACTACAGCCACACCCCAGCGAAAGACCTCGGGGACATGAGCGACGCCGACGCGCTTTCCGCGTACGAGAACGCCCACCACCCCTGGCGCAGGAGGCGTTGATGTTCACCGGAGAACTGTTCCCGTACCAGTACGAGGCCGTCGACCGCGTCCTGTCCGACCGACGCATCCTCGTCGCGTACTCCATGGGCACCGGCAAGACCGTGCTCACCATCGCAGCCCTCGAAGAACTCTTCGGCCGGGGAGACATCCGCCAGTGCGTGATCATGGTGCCCTCCAGCCTGAAGTGGCAGTGGGCACAGGCCCTGGCGAGATTCACCGACACCCCCACCCGCACCATCACGCTGCGCGGCATGGACCTGGTCGTACCGACCGAGGACGTGTGCGCCGTCATCAACGGCACCCCCAAGCAGCGCCGACGGCAGTGGCAGACCGCGCACCACGCGGACTACGTGATCGTGTCCTACGGCTCCGTCCTGCACGACTGGAAGGAGCTGTGCGCCCTGCCGGCCGACGCGCTCGTGCTCGACGAGGCCAGCGCGATCAAGAACTTCTCGGCCCAGACCACCAAACGTGTCAAGAAACTCCGGCCTCCGATCCGAATTGCTCTGACCGGCACGCCGGTTGAGAACAGGCCCGAGGAAGTCTTCAGCATCATGGAATGGGTCAACACCCAAATCCTGGGCCGCTGGGACCTGTTCGAGAAGTCCTACATCAACCGCAACTTCTTCGGCGGGGTCTCCTCCTACAAGAACCTCGGGCTGCTCCACAAGAACCTGAGCCGCGCGATGATCCGGAAATCCAGGCTGGACCCCGAGGTCGCGAAGTACCTGCCCGCCGTCACCGAGACCACCCGGCACGTGCAGCTCGACAAGACCACGAGGTCCATCTACAAGGCCATCCTCGCCGACCTCCAGGCCGCGATGGACGAGCTGGCCGAGGCCGGCGGCGACTTCGACCTGGCGGCCTACTACGCCGGCATCAAACCGGATGGGGCCTTCGGCGCCCAGGGCAAGCTCATGGCCCGCCTCCAGGCGGCCCGGCTCCTGCTGGACCACCCGCAGCTCCTGATGGACTCCGCGGTGGCGTTCCACGAGGGCACAGGCGGTTCGCAGTACGCCGCCGAGTTCGCCGCGGGCCGCTACGACCTGCCGGACCTCCACGCGGCGCCGAAGCTCGCCGTACTGGACGACCTGGTGGGCACCATGCTCGCCGAGCCCGGCACCAAGGCCGCGATTTTCACCGACTACCGGAAGATGCTGCCCTACCTGTCGGAGCGGCTGGACAAGCACGGCGGGATGGTCCTGTTCCACGGGCAGCTCAACTCCGACGAGAAGGCCGCCGTCCTGGCCCGCTTCAAGACCGACCCGGAATGCCGACTGTTCATCTCCACAAATGCGGGCGGTTACGGGCTCGACCTCCCCGAGGCCCAGTACCTGGTGAACTACGACCTGCCCTACTCGAACGGCGTCCTCTCTCAGCGAAACACCCGGCATGTCCGGGCCTCGTCGAAATTCGACCGCGTCCACGTCACCAATCTCGTGGTCGAGGAGACCATTGAGGAACGCGTGCAGGCCACGCTCGCATTGCGTCAGAAACTGTCTCAGGCCGTGGTCGACGGAACCGGCGCCGGCGCCCTGGACATGGACATCGAGTCGCTCGCCGAGCACATCGAAAATGTTGGCTGAGGCACTCGTTTGGCCGATTGGCCGCGATTTTTCAGACTCGTAGGGTTTTCGGACCGGAGCATTCCGAGTAGCTCCTTCCCCCGAGCACCGCCCTGGGAGCAAACGTGCCCGAAGAGAACATCGACAGCACGGCCTCACCGGAACCCGAATCGAAGCCCGTCCCGTTCGACCCGGTCATTCCGACCTTCCGGGAATGGGCCGTACTCAAGGCACAGCAGACAGAACTCACCTCGCGAATGAACAAACTCCGCGACAAGGTGGTGGCCGCGGTCCAGTCGCGCGGCTACGCAGACCACAAGGGATCGCAGTACATCGATCTCCCTTTCCCCATTCCGGTCGGCGACAGCGAGTACATCCGCATCAAGCGGGAGCGTCGCGTGTCCATCGTGGCCGACCTGGAGGCGGCCGAGCGGATCACCAAGGGACGCGGGGACCAGGTCTACCGTCGCGCCTTCCCCCCGGTCCCCACGCTGGACGCGGACGAGTTGTACGTCCTCCTCCAGGAGGGCGAGCTGTCCGAGGAGGACATGGACCAGATCATGGTCCAGAAGGAAACGTTCGCCTTCCGGGGACTGACGACGTGAACGGCATCGTCCCCCCTCGCCAGCCTCTGGACGTCTACCCGGGCACCAGCCGCCCCATCGGTGCCGCCCACCCCACGCAGGGCTATCCGGGCGGAGACGCCCGCTGGGACGAGGACCCCGTCTACAAGAAGATCTCCGGCTTCCACCGGGAATTCTTCGCCATCTCCCACCTTGCGAATGCACTCGGCCGAGCCCCGAAGACGATCTACAAGTGGGAAGCCAACGGCCTTTTCCCTGGGGCGACTTGGATCTACAACTCGGATTCCAGGAACGGCCGACGGCGCCTCTACACCAGGCGCCAGATCGAGGGCGTCGTCCTCATCGCCTTCGAAGAGGGCGTCCTCTCCCAGACGCAGCGCTTCATCTCGCAGACGAATTTCCCTGAGCGCTGCCGCGAACTGTTCATCCAGACGCGTGCGGCACTCCCCGAACCCATTCAGGACTGGAGCTAGACCATGCCCGAATCCCGCACGTACGGCCGTCGTCGCCGCCAGCTTCCCGCCACTGCGTCCAAGACCGAGCAGGCCGGGTTCGAGGTCGGCAAGCGCGAGGCCATCTCTGGCCGCGTCGTAGCCACCGGCGCCGGCGGCCCGACCCAGATGGCGGGCTGGGACGCCATGGACAAGACGGCGTCCGCCTCCGGCAGCGACATGTACCTCAAGGTCACGGAGGAGGCCACCGTCATCAAGATTCTCGGGGACGGCCCCTTCGACGTGTACAACTCCCACTGGATCGAGGAGATCGAGGACGGCTCGAAGTCGGTGCGCTGCTGGGGCACACCCGACTGCCCGCTCTGCGTGGTCGGGGACAAGGCCAAGCGGTTCAGCGCCTGCTTCGACGTCATCAGCCTGGAGGACCCCGACACTCCCGTCATGAAGATCTGGGAGGCCGGAATCAAGATCGCCCGGCAGCTCAAGGACATCGCGACGGACGGCAAGCGCGGTCCGCTGAACCGGGGCGACCTGTACTTCACGATCAAGAAGGAACAGAAGAAGAAGTCGGTCGAGTACACCCTGGAGCGCGTCAAGGAGCGCGACCTGTACGAGGAGTACGACGTCGAGCCCCTCACCGACGAGGCCCTGGAGACGTTCCTGGCCGAGGCCCATCAGTGGGGCGACGTCGTGAAGGAGAAGCTCGACGAGGACGCCATGCAGGAGGTCGTGGACCTCGTCATGGAGGGCTGAGCCCAACCCCCGCCGACCGCCCGCCCCGGGTGAGGACCCACACCCCGGGGCGGGCTGCTTCTCCGATCCAGGGGACGTTCCGTGCACCAGCTCGTCACCACGACCGACCAACTCCACGACGTCATCGAGTACTTCGAGACACGCGAGGGATTCGCATTCGACGTCGAGACCGTCGGACCGCACCGCGGCGTGCCGGCCGTCAACGAAGTCACCTGGCTTTCCCTGTCCACTGATGGCGCCTGCTCGGTCATCCCGCTCGGCCACCCCAACGGCTACAACCTTCTGCGGAAAGCCACCCGCAGGAAGAACAAGCAGACCGGCGAGTGGGAGCACCTTCCGGCGCTGTTCGACGAGCCCCCGAAACAGCTCCGGCCCTCACAGGTATTCGGCGCGCTGGAGAACCTCTTCTTCTCCGACCGCGTCAAGGTCGCCCATAACGCCCCGTTCGACCTCTTGAGTGTCGCGAAGTACTTCCCTGGCCGCGGCTTTCCGCCCCCGCCCTACGGGGACACCATCGTCGCCGCCTGGCTGCTCGACGAGAACCGGCTCCTGGGCCTCAAGCCACTGGACCGCGAGCGCTACGGGCTCGACTACGACCACGACAACACCGGCAAGTGCGTCGAGAAACACCCTTTCGGCCAGGTCCAGGAGTACGCCTGGCTCGACGGCCGGACCACCTGGCTCCACTGGAAAGACATGCGGCCGAAGATCACGGCCGAGGGCCTGGACGACATGTGGGCCCTGGAGATGGACGTCCTGCACTGCCTGCTCCACATGGGCCGCGGCGTCCCCATCGACATCCACGCGCTCAGGGAACTCCGCACCCGGCTGCGCGCCGAGATGGAGCATGCCGAAGCCGAGGTCTACCGGGCCGCCGGCAAGGTCTTCAACATCAACTCGACCCCGCAGAAACAGAAGATCCTCTACGAGGAGCAGGGTCTCAAGCCCCGGAAGCTGACCAAGAAGGGCGCTCCGTCCACGGACGCCGAAGCCCTTGAGCCCTACAAAGGCCGCAACAACTTCGTCAACGCCCTCCTCGGCTACCAGGACGTCAGCAAAATCCTGTCCACGTATGTCGAGGGGTACCTGGGCGACGGCGAGGAAAAACCGACCCAGATCTTCAACGGGCGCATCTACCCGATGCTCAAGCAATACGGCACGGTGACCGGGAGGTTCAGCGCCTCCACCCCCAATATCCAGAACTGGCCGCGCGCCGACACTGAGTGGGGGAAGGCCATCCGCGACCTGGTCGACCCGCTTCCCGGGTTCGTCCTCCTGGTCGCGGACTACGCTCAAATCGAGCAGCGCATCCTCGCGCATTTCGCGGGCAAGGGCGCACTCTGGCAAGGGTTTTGGGACGGAGTGGACGCCCACACCGCGACGGCCGCAGCCGTATTCGGCGTCGCACCCGAAGACGTCACCAAGCAAATGCGGCAAGTAGCCAAGGCCATCGCATTCGCCATCAATTATGGCGCGGGGCCGCAGAAGGTCGCGGACATGTCGCACACAACCCTGCGCCGGGCCAAGCAGATCCTCGCGACGCACGAGAAGCAGTTCCCCGAGGTCTACGCCTACAAGCGCAAGCTCCTGCGCACCGTCAGGTCCCGCCGGCCGGAGCCCTACCTGCGCACCCTGCTCGGCCGGAAGCGGCGTCTGCCGGACCTCTTGTCGTACGACAGAGGCCACCGTGCCAAGGCAGAGCGCCAGGTCGTGAATTCCCACATTCAGGGATCGAACGCGGACATCACGAAGCTCGCCCTGGTGCGTCTGCACAAGAGCCTGCTGCCGGACATGCAGATCCTGCTCACCGTGCATGACGAGATCGCTGCCATGTGCCCGGCCGATATCGCCGAGGAAGGCGCCAAGGTGTTGCACGAGGCAATGGCCGGAGAGGGAATGCAGCTCCTCTCCGTGCCTGTCACCACGGACGTAAAAATCTGCCACCGCTGGTCTGAAGCGAAATAATTCCACGACCTAGGCTGGAACCATGCCAGACATCGAGACCTCAGCACCCGCAGTATTCCGTGGAATGCTCCGCGACATTGTCGCGTGCCGCGACTTCGACGAGGTGTGCCTAATGCTCGGGCTGGTTCCGGCCGGCCCGGACGTGGACGAGGTTGAACACATCCAGTCCCACCAGCGGATCGAACAATTCATGCCGGTGGCATACGAGGCGCTTTCGCACGCCGATGTCGCAGCGAATGTCCTCTGCCGACTGACCCATCTGAGCGGCGACGGAAGGGACATCGACGAACGCTCGATGGCGATGTTCAACTTCGTCAGCCGTACCGCCTGCACCGCGGTTATCTCTCACCTTCTGGAAAACGGAACGCTGAAAATCGGAGAGGACTCATGAGCAGTGACTTCTGGCTGAACAAGTTCCGCGAGGCCCAGGGTGGCCAGCCCCAGCCTCGCCAGCAGGCCGGCCTCACCCCGGCCGGGACGCCGTGGTGGGCCCACCCCACGTACGTCCGGCACGAGACTCCGCCGGCCGCACCCCGGAACGATCCCCAGCAGGTGCAGCGCGAGTACCAGACCGAGCGCGCCCAGTCCGCCAAGCAGTCGGAGCGGTGCCCGTCCTGCCAGGGCGAGCACTACTGGCGGGCGACGCCCAACTCCATGGCCCAGTGCTTCGACTGCGGGTGGCCCGTCCAGAACTCCACCCAGGGCGTCGCCATCGCCAACAACAGCTCGGCTCCCCAGAAGGTCTCGCTGCACCAGGCCAAGGGCAGCGGCTACAACCCGCAGACCATCATCGGCCGGCTCTGAGTTCTTCCCAGGCACCAACTCGTCCAAGGAGATCCTATGCGTGCCGCACTTCTTGTCGCTGGCGTCAGCCTCATCGCCGTCGGCCTGTACATGATTTTCTTCGGGGAAAGCGCAAGCGACGCCCCGGCGGAAACGCCCCGCATTCCGGCGGCCAGCATCGGCCCGGACGGCGCCGAGCCCGCTTGGACGCACGTCTGCCTCGGCACCGACGATGAGCCAGCCGGGTGTAAGGACATCTAAAAATAGGCCACCCATTTGGCCCTGTGCGGTATTTTTTCCGTTTCATACGGTTTGGGAATGCCGCTCAGTGATGAGACCCGCGCTCTCATGGCGCGGATCAACAAGAAGTACGGCGCCGGCTCGGTAGTTCTCGCGTCCAAGATGCCTGCCGTTCCCCGATTCCCTTCCGGGTCACTCTCCCTCGACGTAATGCTCGGGGGAGGGTGGCCAGGTAACCAGTGGAACGAAATCCTGGGCAGCGAAAGCTCCGGGAAGACAACGATCGTCCACAAAACCATCGCCGCGAATCAACAGCAGAATCCCGAGTTCACGACGTTCTGGGTCGCCGCAGAAGGCTACGACCACGAATGGGCCACGACTCTCGGAGTCGATGTGGACCGCGTCATCGTCTTCGAGACGAACGCGATGGAAGACGCGTACGCCGAAATGATCAAGGCGGCTGAGTCGCGGGCCGTGGACGCTGTCGTGCTCGACTCCTACCCGGCCCTGGTCGCACTCGACGAGGACGCCAAGGACATGGACGAGGCGACCATGGCGTCCGGGGCCCGGGTGACCGGCAAATTCTTCCGGAAGGTCGGGCAGGCGACCCGCCGCAGCCTCGTCGAGCAGGAACGACCGCTGCTGGCCCTGATCGTCAACCAGTTCAGGGACCAGATCGGCGCCTGGGCACCGGCGGGCAGCACCCCGAAAACCTCTCCCGGCGGAAAAGCCAAGAACTACGCGTACTACACGCGCTTGGAAGTCTCCCGCACGGAATGGATCGACGAGAAGCGCCCCGCCGGCGGATCGATACGCGTCGGCCAGGTCATCAAAGCCAAGACCCTCAAGTCAAAGGCAGCCGCCCCGCAGCAAGTAGCCACACTCCGCTTCTACTTCGCCAACAGCTCGACGGGAATCTACGCGGGCGAATACGACCTCGCATCGCAGCTCATCACCCAGGGCATCTACCACGGCCTCATCCGCCTCGACGGCAGTTGGTACAAGTACGCCGAATACCAGTGGCACGGCGACAAGAAAATGGCCGCCGCCATGCGGGAAGACCTCGACCTCCAGCAGCAGCTCAGCGCCGACGTGATGGCCGCGATCCGGAGCGAGGACTGATGGACCGCCGAATCAAATCCTCCCGCACGCAGGAGAAGAAGCTCGCCAAGGACATCGGCGGGACCACCGTCGCCGGAAGTGGAAACGGCTGGGCGGTCAAGAACGACGTCCGCAATCAGCAGTGGTCCATCGAATGCAAGACCACGGCCGCGGCCAGCTTCTCCCTCACCCACCGCGACCTGATCAACGCCGAGAAGAACGCCCTCCTCGACCTTCGCGACATGGCCTTCGCCATCGAAATGCGGGGTCGCACCTGGGTCGTCCTCTCCAGAGAAACGTTCCTGCGCCTCATCGAACGCGAGGAGGGCACGTGATGGGAATTCGCGCCGTCGTCAACGCACCCAACTGGAGCGAATCACATCACCGGGGAGAGGCAAAGTGCCGCGACACATCCCTCACCCCGACGCGCAATCGCGACGTGTTCTTCGAGGACGAAGCCCTCGCGCTCGACATCTGTAACGGCACCTACGACGGCAGGGTCTGCCCCCGCCGCACGGAATGCCTCCGCGTCGCCATGTTCAACAAGGAGAACTTCGGCATCTGGGGCGGCATGAACGCCAAGGACCGCCTGGATATGCGCATGCGGTACCCCGGAATGCCCGAGCGCTGGATCTGGCACGCCCCCGGAGAAACAGAATCACCGAGCAACGAGGAGACCCAGTGGCCAGCCGCGTCGTAAAGGGCGGACACGCGCTCACCGAATACCTCAACGCGGCCAAGAGCATGGAGCCCCTCTACGGGGACGTCCAAAAACACGTCCTGGAAAAGGCCCTCAAGCCCTCCGGCCGGCGCCAGGACGTCCTCCACCCGAGCGAGATGGTCAAGCCGGACTGGTGCCACCTCGCCGCGTTCCACCGCCTCCGCCTGGAAGCCGAGCCAGCCGACCGCAGGAAGACGAGCTTCACCCGCGAGAACATCTTCCAGGAGGGGCACGAGACCCACACGAAGTGGCAGCGGTGGCTCACCGAGATGGGCCGCCTGGCAGGCGACTGGCACTGCCGGGCCTGCGACCAGGTGTTCTGGGACGACGAGACGCCAACCTGCTGCCAGCTCTGCTCCGCATCCCGCCGGTGCGTCGAGTACGCCGAAGTCCCCCTCAACGCTCACCCTCTGCGCATCGGGGGCAAGGCGGACGGCTACTCCCCGCACGACAACGCGCTCATCGAAATCAAGACCCTCGGGCTCGGATCATTGCGCTACGAGCGCCCTGAATTCCTTGAGCGCTACACCGTCGAGACCGACGAGTACGGCAAGCTGCCCGACCTCACCCGACTTTGGCGCGACTTCCGCCGGCCGCTGCCCTCCGCCGTACGCCAGACCCAGCTCTACATGTACCTCGGCGTGCATTTCGAGGATCTCGAAGTCGACCGCACCATTTTTTTCTACGACTTCAAGAACACCCAGGAGACGAAGTCATTCACCGTCACATATGACGAGAGCTACTCCGAGCCGCTCATCGAAGCCGCCGCCGCAATCGTCGACTGCGTCGCCGCTGACGTCGCACCTCACTGCAACATCAACGGCCGTATCGGCTGCGCCTCGTGCCTGGAATTCAAGGAGCAGAAGTGACCACCGCTGCTGAACGTCTCTGGGACGAACTCGAATCAATGGGCTTCGAAAAGGAAGAGCGTCCGGACGGCTACCTCCCCGCTCTGCCGCTCGACATCACCGAGCTGACCGACCAGGAGCTGATGGTCCTCTACGGCCGGTACGTCTCCTGGACCGCGTACGCAGCCGCGCGCCTGGCCGAGGCCCGCGCGAACGAGAAGGCCGCCAAGCAGAACCTCAACCACTCCTTGGCCACCGCTTCCCTGAACGCGTCCATGGAGAAGACGGTCGCGGGCAGGAAGGCCGCTGCCGCGGCTGACTCCCGGGTCCAGGCCGACGAAGAGAAGCATGTCGCGGCCCTCAGCCTGTGTGAGGCCCTCGACATGGTCCACAGGAATGCCGAAGCCCGCGGCAGCTTCTGTTCCCGAGACCTCAGCCGTCGGCAGAACAGCCGTGACACCGAGACCCGCGCCCACCGGTGGGGGGTCTGATGCCCCGCATCTACGTCGGCATCGACCAGTCCTACTCCGGCTGCGCGGTCGTCTCCTTCTGCCCCTCCACCAACATCGCCACCGAGCACGTCTACGACTTCTCTCCGGCCAAGGCCGGCACCGGCCCGCAGCGCCTGGGCTACGTCCACAACATCCTGCGCGAGCACTTCATGTACCTGCGCCAGGAGGGCACAGTCGGCCAGGTGTGCTTCGAGGGCTACTCCTACGGCTCGAAGTTCCGCCGCGAGGAGCTGGGCGAGCTGGGCGGCGTCATGCGCCTGGCCCTCGTGCAGACCTTTCCCCCGCATCTGCTGCGCCCTGTCGCCCCGACCACGGTGAAGAAGTTCGTCACCGGCAGCGGCCGGGCCGACAAGGACAAGATGATGCTCGCCGTGTACATGCGCTGGAAGCACGAGTCCTCCAGCCACGATGCGGCCGACGCCTACGCCCTGGCCCGCATCGCGGCCGGCCTGGAGTCCGAGCAGCCCTTGGAGCTGAAGTTCCAGCAGGAAGTCATCGACTCCCTCCTCAACCCGAAGCCCAGCCGCTCGAAAAAGGCTGCATAACCGAACGTAATTCCCGCCGCTTACGCTCCCTGCATCAGACCAAAATGCAGGGAGCAATCATCGTGCAGACTCAGCCCGATGCGGTCTCCGAAAAGGAGTTCCGCGTCAAGTCGACGACTCCTCCACCCGAACTCGGCTCCGCCATCGCGCACGCCATCAAGGCGGATTACCAGGTTGTCCTCAAGGCAGTCGGCGCCGGAGCCATCAATCAGGCGGTGAAGTCGATTCCCATCGCCCAGAGCTTCGTCTCGTCCTTCGGAACCAACCTCACCGAAGAGATCACGTTCTTTCGCAGCAAGTCTCCCGAGGGAGAACTTCTCGGCATCGCGATCCGTGTCATGGGCTCGTGAAATATTCGCCGAAAACTACGGAGACCTAAGCTCCAGAGCAGGCCCGCTCACCGCCAATTCGTACAGCACTCATGTTCAGCATCTCCAGGGCCCCGACCGCCGCGCGGAGGAGAACATGAGCCAGCACTGGACCCCGCCCAACCGAGGCAAGACGAACGTCGTCAGCAGCCTGAACACCGGCGAGTTCCCGACGATGGGCAGCGAATCGCACCGCGTCACCTGGGCCCGCCCCACCAACGGCACCTCCCGGTCTCGCTCCGGCCTTTCCAAGGGCGCCGACCCCACGGTGAAGAACAAGTCCAACCGCAGCCAGCGCACCACCTCAGCCTCCGAGACCTACGGTCCGGCCGGCATCGTCACCGTCGCCCGCTCGTACCACGGCCCCGGCTGCCCCTGCTGCGCCACCACCAGCAGCCGCCAGGTGCGCTCTGCATTCGGTGAGCAGGAGAACTTCCGTAGCGGAGGTTCGACCGGCTACAAGGCGGGCTGACCCATGCTGCCGCTCATCGCCGGCCTGCTCGGCAGGGCCGCCGCGACCGAGGCCGTCGGCGCCGTCACCGGTACCGCTGCCCGCTCCGCCGTGACCTCCGCCGCCAACTCGGGCGCCATCAGCGCCGGTACCAGCGCGGCCGGCAACGGCGGGCGGGTGCTGTCGGCGATGCAGTTCGGCTCGTCAGCGGCACGCGCCATGTCTCACGGAGGCGCCCCGGCCGCAGCTCCCGCGCCCGCGGCTCAGTCCGACGACCTGGGGTGGGCGCGCTCATGAGCACTGGCGTTACCTCCCCCAGCAGCCCTCGCACCGCCTCACTGCCGCTGACCGGCTCGGCGACCAACGGCTCCCTCGCCGTGGCCCCCAGCCGCCCGGACATGGACCAGCAGGCCGACTCCTCGTTCGCGGTCAACGCAGGGCTCGACCGCGGCCCGGCCCTCTCCGAGTTCGCGCACGGGGCCAACTCAACCTGGAGGTGAACCATGGGCACTGCCAACTTCAACGGCCGGCAATTCCGCACTGCGCAGCACGCACTTCCCGGCATGAGCAACCCGGCCATGGCGAGCCAGCGCGTCACCCCGCCCGCTCAGCCGCCCGCGCCGCCTGCCACACCGGCCGCGGCCTCGTCCGGACCGGGCTGGACCCAGCCGCAGTTGCCTCTTGGCCCGACCCCCAGTTCACCCCAATCGCCTTCCGCCGCAGGCCCCACTCCGACCCGGTGGCCCAGTCCCGCTCCCGCGTCCGCACCTTCTGCGTCGTCGCCGGTGCGGCCCCCGGTGGTCATCAACCGCGCTGCGTACCAGGCCGTCGGTCAGCGCTTCGGAGCGCCTGTCGGACCGGTCCCCGCCGCGGCCCGTCCCGCACCCGCCAGCCCGGCGCCCACCCCGCCTCAGCCCAACCACCCGCCCGCGCCTGCTGCTCCGCCCAGCACCGCGGCCCGGCCCCAGGCGCCGGCCTGGGTCGGACGCACGGCGCGCTACGGCGGGCTGGCCGTCGGCCTCGGCGCCCGCGCCTTCCAGTCCGTCAACAAGGTCGCCACCGACCCGGCTCGCTCCGGCAACCCCCTCTACAAGCCGACCCAGGGCTGGAGCAAGTCATGAGCTACCCCGGTCGCGCAGGCGCGAACTCCAACCTGAGCTACAACCCGCCCTACCAGGCCGGTACGGGCGGCGGAATGACGTACACCGGCGGGTCCGGCGGCTATCTGATGACCGGCGCCCGCGACATTCTCGACGCCCGGCGGCTGATGGAGACGGGCCACGTTCCGAGCGCCGAATACCCCGACGGCTATCTCGGCACGATCGGCAGTAACACGCGGCGGCAGGACCGGCTCCTCAATCAGATCGGCAACCGCGCCACTCAGCGCTCCTACCAAAGGGGCGTGCACAAGGGGGAGCGGATCGACCCGGCCGACTACTACTGGACCGACGACGTCAACCCCACGGCCGCACTCCAAGCGCAGGCACGCGGAGAGAAGTGGACGCAGCGCGGCAGCTTCATCGGCTCCCCGCTCGTGAACGACGGCAAGTCGGAAACGCTCGTCGCCACTCAGGCTCGATTCGCCACGGCACAGCGCGTCTACACCCAGGAAGTCACCCCGCCCTTCACGGCCGTCAACGAGGCACGTCGCGCGCAGCTCATGCGATTCAAGCCGGCCTGGAGGTGATGACGATGCTCTCCCAAGACTCCATTTACGCGCGTCGACCGTGGTCGTCGCTCCAGGAGCAGCAGGTCACGAATTACCTGCGCGAGTGGACCGATATGCCGCCGGATGCAGTGCGTCGGATCAAGCCGCCCATTCCGAATATCGGCCGCACGCCGCCTCGCTTCGGGTACCGGCAGCACGTTCCCGGAATCGACGACATCGCGCGGCTCGACGACGTGTACCCCGGCAGCCGCGTCGATTACAGCCAGCGTCAGTCCGGGTATTCCGCGACCTCGTACCCCGCTCTGGGAGTGATGTGACATGCCCAAGGCCACCCGTTCCACCGATCGCCGCCGAACCGGCCGGGGCGACAACATCACCGGTGTCACCCACGGCAAGGCGAATCTCCAGGACCAGCGCACCAAGGGCGCGTACGCCCCGAAGGCGCCGTCCACCAATTCGGAGTTCTCTGCCGGAGTTTCTGTCGGCAGGACCATGGGCGCCGGCGTCTCGGCGGGCTCGTCGAAGAAACGTGCCGCCCCTGCTGTCCGGAAGCTCGGTGAGAAGTAATGCGTCTGCCTCGAATCCTCAACTGGCTGCGCCGCAACAAGGAAAAGGCGAAGGCAGCGAAGAAGACCGCCGCGAAGAAGGCGGCACCGAAGAAGAAGGCAGGTGGGACGAAGTGAGCTACGCAAACCAGCGCTCCCTCACCGGAGAGGTCAACGAGGGGCTCACCGACGGCACTTACAAGAAGGTCGTTCGCGATCGGGGCGGAGAGGTCGAGGCGACCACGTACGACGCCCGCCGTGACCTGGACGACGTCTGGTACGGCATCCACGAGGCCCAGACGAAGGCGACGCCCGACGGCCGTGCGGTCAGCACCCCCAACTACGTGCCCACTCCGGCACCCCACCTCTACCTCGGGATGTGACGTGAGGCAGCACGGATTCATCTACCCGCCGATGATCACGAAGAAGATCCTCGGGGCGGGACTGAGCCTGTACGTTGCCGCGACGGCTCTGCGGCAGGCCCAGGGCACAACGACGCCGTTCTCCGTGGTCAAGGCGCAGGAATTCACCGCCACTTACTGGATCGCATTCGTCTACGTTTCGATCGGCGTGGTACTCGGATTCGTCTCGCTGGTGTACTCGCTGAAGTCCTCCAGCCTCCGCCTGATGGGCGTTATCTCTGCCTACCTGCTCGCCTTCAGTGCCGTTTCGCTGATGAATTCCCCAGCGACCCTGGGCATGCAGATCGCCAATGCCCTGGCCATCTTCGGGGTTTGCGTTGTCGCCTTCTCCGCCTGGCTGCGCCACCTGCGGGAGCGGCCATGAACTTTAACGACGTCGCGGCCCAGGTCGTCTCGATTTTCATCAGCGCCATGGGACTCGCGCTCATCCGACTCATCGCGAAGTTCGTTCCGGAAGACCCCCCGCCCGTTCCCCGCGACCCTGACACACCCACGCCTCCGAAGGCTCACCCGGAAAGCGATGACGTAAATGGCTAACGAAAAGTGGAACCTGGCGACGAACAGTGCTCTGACGAGCGAGCCCGGCAGTCCGGTCGCTCTCGTCAACCCTCCGCTCACCGCCGAGCAGCGGGTCGCCGCGCGGCCGGCCGACTACGGCGACAGCGTCGTACCCCCGAAGCCCACCTGGTACAAGACTTCCGACGGGGAGGACACCGGAGCGGGCCGGGTCCAGCCGCGTGAGATCCAGCTCTACTGGCGCTCCAACATCGGTGAGATCGCGGCGCACTCCAAGATGCCGCCCCTGCCGCCGCTGCCCGACCAGGGCGGTTACAACCTCGGCTCCCGGGGCCTGGACCACATCTACATCGCCGGCCACCGCGTCACGGTCGTCGGCGAGGGCGACGTCATCGTGCCCGGCGGAGACACCGACGCGCTGGTCACCGGGTACTGGGACCGCACCGACCCCGTACACCCGCAGTGGACACGCATCGAGCCGGAGACCGAGTACACCGTCACGGTCGAGGCGTACAACCACGACCACGTCTACGGTCCGGCCTCGGACGAACTGACCGTCACCACCCCGGCGGTCGGCTACGACCAGCAGCACACCACCCTGCCGCCCGGCCCCGTCAACGATGTCCAGTTCGGCGGCCCGCTCCCGGTCATCACCTCCAGCGGTGGCGGGGCCATCACCCTGCGCTGGCAGAAGCAGCTCAACGTCACCAAGTACGAGGTCTTCGACAACAGCTCCCGGGAGACCGACGTCCCCATGGACCTCGCGCGGCCCGGCCTGAACGAGGGCGACGTCAAGCTCGGCGAGGTCAACCAGCCCTCCGGCGCCACGCAGACCGTCACCTTCACCACCCCGAACTACACCACCCCCGACCAGCGCCTGGCCCTCAAGGTTCGCGCCGTGCGTACCGACTCCAACGGGACCGCCACGGGCCCGTTCTCCCCGGTTCTGCGCAGCCAGATCCCCCCGGCCACCGCTTCCCCGGGCAAGGCAGGCACTCCGACGCTCACCGAGTCCCCGATCGTCGGCGGCCAGGTCAAGCTCACCCTCGTCCCGCCGTCCATCGGCTCTGCCAACGGCGCCCCGACCTACTACGCGGTCTACGACGGCACCCGCAAGGTCGCCACCGTTCAGGCCCCGCTCGGCGCGGCCCCGCACGTCACGCTGTCCTACAAGGCCGCCCAGGCGTACTCGTTCACCGTGGTCGCGGGCAACAGCCTCGGCACCGGCACGCCGTCCAACGCGCTCACCGGCACCGTCCCCACCCCGGCCGCCCCGGCAGCGCCCACCGGTCTGGCGCTCAACGGCTCACCGACCACCACCAGCGTCCCCGTCCAGTGGAACGCGATCACGATGGACCCGCCGGTCACGAAGTACACGCTCTACCAGGGCACCACGAACAAGGGCGACGTCGCTGTCCCCAACACCTCCGGCACGGTCACCGGCTACACGGCCGGCCAGAACTACTCGATCTCGGTCACCGCCACCAACTCCGTCGGCGAGTCCGCGAAGTCGACCGCGATCACCGGCAAGACGAACGCCGTCCCCGGCGCCCCCACGGCCGTCGCGGTGAACAACGTGACCACGACCGGCATGGACGTCTCCTGGACCGCGCCCGCCGGCGCCCAGCCTGCCGTGACCAACTACAAGGTCTACGACGGCACGACCCTCAAGGCCACCGTCCCGGCCGGCTCCACCTCCACCACCCTCACCGGCTACACGCCGTCCACGGACTACTCCATCACCGTGGCCGCCGTGAACACGGTCGGCGAGGGCGCCAAGTCGAGCCCGGCTGTCACGGGCACCACCCCCGCCTCGTAAGGAAGTTGAGCACAGTGGCCTCACCCACCATCGGCCGGACCGTCCACTACCGCGTCACCCAGTACGACGCAGAGCGGATCAACAAGCGTCGCAAGGACGCCTACAAGTCCGGCGCCTACGCCGAGGAAAACGGCACCATCGCGCACGTCGGCAACGATGTCGCCGAAGGGCAGATCTTCCCCGCGGTCGTCGTCCGCGTCTGGTCCGGCGACCTGGTCAACCTGCAAGTCCTCATGGACGGCAACGACACCTACTGGGCCACCTCCCGCTCCGAAGGCGAGGACCCGGGCCAGTGGGCCTGGCCGAAGGTGGTGAGCTGATGGCCAGCCCCCTCACCGCCACCGCCTTCCTCAACGCCTTGCGGGCCGAGGGCGTCACCGTCGTCGAGGTCGGTTCCTGGCGCACCCACAACCGCAACAGTGTGGGTGCCTGGGGTCCCGTCAACGGCATCGTGGTCCACCACACTGTCACCAAGGGAACCCAGAACACCGTCGCCATCTGCCGTGACGGCTACACCGGGCTGCCCGGCCCGCTCTGCCACGGCGTCATCGGCAAGGACGGTGTGGTCTATCTGGTGGGCATGGGCCGCGCCAACCATGCCGGGGGCGGCGACCCCGACGTGCTCAACGCAGTGATCGCCGAGTCCTACGCCACCAAGCCGCCCGCCACCCACTTCGGCCAGGGAGACCCCGGCGCGGTCGACGGCAACAGCCGTCTGTACGGCTTCGAGTGCGAAAACCTGGGCGACGGTAAGGACCCGTGGCCGACCAAGCAGGTCGAGACCATCGTCCGCGCCACGGCCGCCGTCTGCCGCGCCCACGGCTGGGGCTCCAAATCCGTCATCGGTCACCTGGAGTGGTCCAACCAGAAGTCGGACCCCGTGGGCTTCACGATGCCCGCCATCCGCACGCGCGTCGCCGAGCGCCTCGCGCATGCGTCGAACTGGAGCCCCTCCACGCCTCCGACCACCCCTACGCCGACCCTCGAATCCCGGGTGGCAGCCCTTGAAAAGCTCGTCGCGGCGCAAGGCGTACGCATCGCCGCTCTGGAAAAGAAAGCGGCCTAGGTATGACTCTCTACGACCTGCTCTGCTCGTGGTGGCGAACCGCCGTCCCCGTCATCGTCGGCTGGCTCGGCACGCTCCTGGCCGGCATCTACGTCGACATTGACGAACAGGCCCTCGCCGGCGGACTCACCGCCGCGTTCGCCGTCGTCTACTACGGCCTCTTCCGCCTGCTGGAGACCAAGGCCAGCCCGCGGTTCGGGTGGTTCCTCGGCCTGGCCCGCCCGCCGGCCTACCCCACCCCGCCCGCCAAGCCCCACAACCCGATCTACGGACCGCCGCCCGTTTAGCGGCTACCAGGATCATTTTTCGGCCCTTTAGGGTGACGGACGCCGGAACGCCTGCGGGATGGCCGGGGTTCTGTCCCCGTGGAAAGGCCACCCCGTGTCCCGCCCGAAACTCCCCGACATCCCCTGGCGCACATTCCGCATCGCCTCAGCCGTCGCGCTCGCCACACTCCTGACGACCGCATTGGTGGTCGCGCCGGCCGACGCCAAGCCCGACGGCCCCACCCCGCAGCCCGTGCTCATGCCGTCGATGACGAACCTCGACGCCCTGCCCGACGACCACCTCAAGGTCATCGAGGCCCTCCAGCTCCAGGCCGCCGCCCAAGCCGCCGCGCACCGCGAAGCCGCCGCAGAGGCCGCCGCCAAGCGCCGAGCACAAGAGGCCAAGGCCGCCGCAGAGCAGCGAGCACAAGAGGCCAAGGTCGCCGCCGAACGCCGCGCAGCAGCGAAGACCGCCGCAGAGGCCAAGCGCCCCGCCGCCCCGCCGCGCGCCAACCGCTCCCGGAGCCGCGGGCTTCCCGCGCACACGGCCACCGTGTCGGGCGCCCAGTCCCTCGCCCGTTCACGGCTCTCCTCCGCCCAGTACTCCTGTCTGAGCGCAGTGGTCGAGCACGAAAGCGGCTGGAACCACCGGGCCGTCAATCCGAGTTCAGGTGCCTACGGCCTCTTCCAGGCACTGCCCGGGTCCAAGATGGCATCGGCCGGCTCCGACTGGCGCACCAGCCCCCTCACGCAAATGCGGTGGGGGCTTTCCTATATGAAGGCCCGCTACGGAAGCCCGTGCGGAGCCTGGAATTTCTGGCAGAAAAATGGGTGGTATTAGCGTCAACGCATGACGCAGATCCGCCTCCTCCTTTGCAAGGATTGCCACTCCACCGAAGTGCTCCCGCACTACGAGGGTGACCCGCGCGGAGACACGGTCCTCGAATACGCCGTAGCCAAGCACCAGTACCCCAATGGTGAAAGGCATTTCGGCCGGCTCTACCCGGTCCAGGGCGTGGACGAGGACCGCTGGCATTCCGACAGCTCCGCCCGCGAGGAAATCCTCAAGCGTGTCTGGCAAGAAGAGGGAGCCACCGGAATGGAGCCCTGGGTCTACCAGGCGGTGGACACCCTCAAGGACGACGCCATGAAGTGCTGGCGCGGCCGGGGCCGGCCGGAGACCTGCTCCGATTTCCACTCCGACAAGAAGCTCCTCACGCCGCCCACTGCCGGCGACCGCAAGGCCGAGGGCTTGCCCAAGTGGGACAAGTCCAACCCTGCCGGCCAGCGCTACCTCTGCGACTACTGCCCGATCCGGAGCGTGAACGAGCAGAAGGTACGGCACAGGCTGGGGCTGTACGAATGACCCCGCCGCGACGGCCCCGCGCCGGTGGTTGGGAGCGCCGATACTTCGACAAGGTCGACAAGGGCACCGAATTCGACGACTGCCACATATGGCTCGGCGCCAAGGACGACTACGGCTACGGGAAATTCAGACTGCCCAACGGTCAGGTCAAAGGCACCCACATCATCGCCTGGGAACTGGCCAACCAGAAAACGGTGCCGCCCGGCTGGCATGTCGACCACCGATGCCGCATTCGCGCCTGCTGCAACCCGGACCACCTGGAGCCCGTACCCGCTACCGAGAACGTAGCGCGCGGTGAATCCTTCTCGGCTCGCAACGCACGGAAAACCCACTGCCCCAAGGGCCATGAATACAGCGAAGAAAATACCCGCTGGCATTCCGGCCGCCGCGAGTGCATCACATGCATCCGCGCCCGCGACAAAGAACGCCGCCAAGCCCGCCGGCAGGAAAAAGAAGAAATCTACGCACACGAAATCGACTAGGAGCCACCGTGCCCATGGAAACCCCCACCCCGAACGGCCCCGACGGCACCCTCCAGGCCCGCACCGCCTTCCTGGTCGTGCAGCACAAGAACGGCGAGTGGGAAGCCATCACGGACTTCTTCAAGCCCGTCACCGTCGAACACACCGCCAGCGTCATCGAGATGAAGTTCGGCGCCTCCGAAGTCGTCTCCGACATCGAGGCCAGCAAGCAGGCCGCGATCACCGCGCACCAGCTCATGGCCATGACGGCGCAGATGCAGCAGGCCGCCGCCAACAAGTCCCTCGCCGACCAGCTCAAGCTCTGAGGCCCTCGTGCTCGCCGCGGTGATGGTCGTCGAGGGCGTCTTGCGCGTCCCCGACAGCGAGGGCCACTACGACACCGGCTGGGGCCTCTACCAGGCCCTGAACAAGAACTGCCGACTTCACCTGCTCTCACACACCTGGACCGAGCAGGACATCGCCCTGTGGCTCACCAAGCGGCACATCACCGGCCACCAGTCCTACCTCCACGCCCCCGAGCCCGGACCTGCCGGCCGCCTCGAAGCTCTCCAGCGGGTCCGCGCCTGGCGGATCGGCGCCCTCGTCATCGAATCCGACCCCGCTTGCGCCGCCGCCGAACTGGCCGCGGGCTGGAACACCGCCCTGGTCACCTCCGCCTTCCAAGGCCCCCGCCAGCCCGGCCCACAGTCCATCCGCCCCTGGGACGACCTCTCCGACGCCGTCGAGCGCCAGCACGAGATCCGCCTCACCCCCCACAGCCCGGAGCACTCATGAGTACCAAGCACGCGACCCGCTTCGTCCGCAGCGACACGGAACTCGTGCGCTTCCACCTCGACCGCCACGAAGACATCACCGGCATCAGCGGCGAGGGCACAGTCGCCAGCGGCGTCATCTTTCCCGACGGCACCGTGGCCATGCGCTGGAACACCGGTACCAAGTCGACCGCCATCTACGACTCCATCGACGACGTCGTAGCAATCCACGGCCACAACGGCGCCACCGTCGTCACTTTGATCGACATTCGCGAAACCGCCGCCCCGTGAGCATGTCCCGCAAGCACTACCGGGCGTTCGCCGCGATCCTCCGCCAGGCCCGCGAGTACTACCCCGAGGGCGAAGACGCCATCACCTTCATCACCCGCAACTTCGCCGGCATCTGCGCCGAGGACAACCGCAGCTTTCGCCGCCAGCAGTTCTACGACGCAGCGGAACCGGAGACACCCTCATGATCTTCTACTTCGCCGGCGCAGAAATCCCCTCCCACCGCGGCCTCCTGGCCGCCGAGGGCGTCCCCCACGTCGGCATGAGCTACATGGGCCTGCGCCGACGGGTGAAGTTCTCCAAGCCCTGGTCTATCGCGGAGCACTACACCCCCGAGCAGTCCGTCTTCCTGGACAGTGGCTGCCACACGTTGAACAGAGCTGGCGTCGAAGTCACCCCCGAGGAAATCCAGGACATCGCCACCCACTACGACGAGTTCGTAGAGCAGAACGTGGATCGCGTCCAGGTGTACGTCGAGTTCGACGCACTCCCCATGGGCCGCGACTGGATCGAAGCCCGCCGGCAGCACCTCGACCCGGAGAAGTCGATCGTCGTCTGGCACGAGGAGTGGGGGCTGGACGTCCTCAAGCGCATGGCCGACCAGTTCCCCTACATCGCCGTCGGTCAAGGGACATGCGGGGACCGGGACATCATCCCCACGCTGCGCTCCCTCAGCCGCCAGATCAAGCTCCACGGCATGGGCTTCTCCAGCCCGCCGCTCATGCTTGCCGCCGACTGGTACAGCGTCTCGTCCACCACCTGGTTGTCGGCGGCGCAGCATGGCGAGACCTTCGTGTGGACCGGCAACGAGATGAAGCGGTACCCGGCCCGCTACAAGGGACAGGCCCGTAAGCGTCACCGCACCCTGATCACGGGCGCCGGCCTCGACGTCGACCTCATTGACGCCGACGACGCCACGGAGAACCTCCGCCTCAGCCTGTGGTCGTGGCAGCACCAGATCGCCCACATTTCGCAGCGCCACGGCAAGGGAGTAACTGCCACCGTCCTAACCCCCGGTTCCGGAAACGCGGAAAGCAGTGCCACCACAGTTACGGCGACCTCTTCAGAAGAGGAGCACGAGGGGGTAACTGAACCGCCCGCCACACGAGTGAAGAAGCTCCTCCCCGGCATCGCCACCGAGGAGTTCACCCACCGCTACACCGACCCCGACACCGGGGAGCGCAGGACCCGCACCGAGCACCGCATCAACGCCGTCGATCCCGGCGTCCGCGTCTGCGATGGATGCTTCCTGGCCCAAAAATGCCCCGAGTACCAGCCCGGGGAATCCTGTGCGTACGAGATGCCTGTACGCGTCCGCACGAAGGAGCAGTACATCGCGCTGCTCGACTCCATGATCAGCATGCAGGCCATGCGCGTCTTCTCTATGCGCATGTCAGAGGAGGTAGAGGGCGGGTACGCCGATCCGAATCTCTCCCAAGAGATGGATCGCCTCGCCAAATTCGTCAAACTCAAGAGCGACATCGAGGAGTCGGGATTCACCTTCTCGATGAAGATGCAGTCCAAGGACAACGCAGAGGTCGGGCTGATCTCGCGACTCTTCGGCCCCAAGTCGGACGGGCCCCCCGCCTTGTCACCTGCCGGGACAGTGTCAGCCGAACAAGCCTTCAGCCAGATGGGCATCATGGACGCCGAGATCGTCGAGGAGCCCGTACCAAGGGAGTAGCTCCCTCACCGGGCCCCTCAACCAGATCACGTCGTCTGCTGCTTCAGCACCGCTTCCACCCGCGCCCTGGACTCGTCGTCCAGCGAATCCCGCAGGATCTTCTCCAGGACGTCGAACCGCTCGTCACCGACCTCGATGGTCACCCGCGCCCGAACACCCGTCTCCGGACGCTCACTCGCGTGGAAGCGGACGCCACGCGCTGAGCGCCTCGGCACGTACAACTGCTCGTGGTACCACGTCAGCATTCCGGCCAGCAGTGGATAGTGCTGTGCGAACAGCTTCCGCTCAGCCTCATCTTCGGCCGCGTACTGGGCCGCTTGTGCAGCATCAGCACGTTGCTTCACCGCCGCCCGCTCCACCGCTTCCATCAAGACCTGGGTCACGAGCAGCTTCAAGCGCTCCGGCGTGAACACGAACCGCACCCTGGCCATGGCAGGCCCGACCTCACGGTGCTCCGTGATCCGGAAGGTCCCCTTCTTGGGCTCACCGTTCACCCACACGTCCGGCGGGTTCTCCGTGCCCTCCGGCCACGGCACCAGCAGCTTGCGACCAGCATGCTCCAGCTCGACGAGCCATCCCGCCGCGATGGTCTCCCGCAGGTAGCGCAGAGCCGTGGTCTCGGTCACCTCCAGCGCAGCCGCCAGACGTCGACTCGTCGCGCCTACGGCCAGGAGCGCTCTGCCCTTCGCCGCCGACTCCATCTCTCGGACCGCTGCGACAACGGCCGCGTGCCGGCCGCTCATCTCCTCTGCCATAGCCGCCTGTCTACCACCCGGGTCGGACGGCGGGGGAATTTTCACTGCCCTCGACCTTTCTTCGGTGCCTTGTCCCTCGAAGCCCACATCGTGATCCCCAGGCACACGCCCGCCGTGATCACGGCCGTTAGGACCGTCGACACATCGCTCTGAAACAGGAAACGCAATACCGGCATGACGCTCCTCCAGACATGACGAAGCCCCCGCGCAGAGAGGCGGGGGAGATACCGATTGATGCCAGCGACTACCGGTCCAGGTTCTTCGGACAGCCCTCGTGCTCCCAGAAGCACGCGTGGAACGCGAAGAACGTGACCCCCTCGCCGGGCTGGTTCAAGGCCAGAACCGCGTACGCGGTGGCCAGAGCACTCAGCACCCCACTGGGCTTCCAGCCCCGCTTTCGCTGGTCTGCCTGGTACTGGAAGACATCACCCTTCTCCGTGATCGTCTTCGCGGCCTCCTGCGCAAGGGCCTGCAACTCCGCCTCGCCTTTGCCACTCAGCTCAGACAGCTTCATGGGCACCAGGCCAGCCAGGGCATGGCCCATGTTCTGCACGAAGTCGTTGTCGTCCCACCGCGGGTCCGGCAGACACGTGGCGTACCCCATCCGCCCGTGCGGCTTCCTCTCCATGTCGGCCATGCCGACCTCCCCTCATGTTTTCGGGCATGAAAAAGGGCCCCTGCTCCACTCCGGAGCGGGGCCCTGCGAAACGGCTGCGAACTCAGCCGTGCCGGATGCGATTCACCACCAACGGTCCCGGCTGCTCAACAGCACCTTGCCGTCTGGCTCGTGGTTGTCCTGGAGGACGTTCAGGCCGGGGGCCAACACCGCGCCCGTACACACGCAGCAGTCGCACTCGTGCGGAAGGCACGGGCACAACGTGTCGTCGCAGTACAAGCCCGGCCCGTGAAAGTCATGCGCCGGATCAGGATCGGGACAACCCCACCCCGCGCACGAGCGATCCTTGCCCCACGTCGGGTACACGATGTGCTCCCGCTTGAAGCCGTGCGGCAGCGGTACCCGCGGGCACTTGAACTTCGCCCGGCCGGCGCTCTCCTTGGACACAAAAGCGGCCCGACAGCCGGTGCACTGATACCGGCCCTCGGGCCGCAGCCGAACGGTGTGCCTCACTGCGGTGCGGATTCTTCACCGGCCAGGTGCACCGGCAATCCCAGCTCCACTTCCGCCTCGATCACCTCGGCCGGCACTCGCCCTTCCCGATGCACCACCACGGCCTCGACCTCACCGCGCTCCAGCGCTTTCGCAAGCGTCTGCCTGACCGCGCTCACCGGTTCCTCGCTCATCCGCCCTCCAGTTCCTTTCTTATTCGCCGGGTACCGTCAGGGTGGTGAACACCCCGGACACCGCACCCGAACTCTTCACCTGGGAGTTCGCCACCGACCCGTACCCGGCCTACGCCTGGCTGCGTGAGCACGCGCCCGTGCACTGGACGAAGTTGCCCAGTGGGGTCGAAGCGTGGCTCGTGACTCGTTACGCCGATGCCCGTCAGGCTCTCGCGGACGGACGCCTTTCGAAGAACCCCGATCATCACGCCGAGGATGCTCAAGGAAAGAGTAGGACCGGTATCCCGGGTGAGCGCAGCGCCAACCTCATGACGCATCTGCTCAATATCGACCCGCCGGACCACACCCGGTTGCGGCGGCTGGTCTCGAAGGCGTTTACTCCACGACGCGTCGCGTTGTTCGCGCCTCGGGTCCAAGAGCTGGCGGACGGCCTTATCGACGGCTTCGCAGGGCGCGGCGAGGCCGACCTCATCCACGAGTTCGCCTTCCCGCTGCCGATTTTCGCGATCTGCGATCTGCTGGGGGTGCCAGCCGAGGACCAGGACGATTTTCGGGACTGGGCGGGGATGATGATCCGGCACGGTGGCGGCCCGCGGGGCGGGGTGGCGCGGTCGGTCAAGAAGATCCGGGCCTACCTCGCCGAGCTGATTCACAAAAAGCGCGCGAACCTCAGCAACGACCTGATCTCGGACTTGATCCGTGCTTCCGACCACGGCGAGCACCTCACCGAGAACGAGGCCGCGGCCATGGCCTTCGTGATTCTCTTTGCGGGTTTCGAAACGACCATTAACTTGATCGGCAACAGCGCCCATGCGTTCTTCCGGAACTCCGCTCAGCGGGCCGTATTCCAGGACGCAGTCGACCGACGCGATGACGCCCTTCTCGACAGTGCAGTGGAGGAGCTGTTGCGCTTCGACGGCCCGGTGGAGTTGGCCACCTGGCGGTACGCCACCGAGGCGCTCGAAATCGGGGGAGAGTCGATTGGAAAGGGTGACCCGGTCCTGGTGGTGCTCGCGGCGGCGGACCGTGATCCCGAGCGTTTCGCGGAGCCGGACACCCTCGACCTCTCCCGCCGGGACAACCAGCACTTGGGGTATGGCCACGGCATCCACTACTGCCTCGGCGCACCCCTCGCGCGGCTGGAGGGGCGCACTGCCCTGGAGACGCTGTTCCGCCGTCTGCCGGACCTACAGCTTGCGGTGGACCCGGCCGATCTACGCTGGAGGGGCGGGCTGATCATGCGGGGCCTACGCACCCTTCCGGTGGAGTTCGCACCGGAGGCGTCGGCTAGTTGATCATGGCGACGGCCCCCGCGCCGAGGGGCGCCGAGGGCCGTCTAGTGCCATATCCGCAGGTCAGATGCGGTTTAGCACGAAAACCTGAATTCTGCTCCTGCCTGCATCGGTGTCTCGAAGCCGGCGAACAGAAGGATGAAGGCCATGGCCGCGGCCTCGTTCTCGGTGAGGTGCTCGCCGTGGTCGGAGGCGCGGATGAGCCCGGAGATGAGGTCCTCGCCGGGGGCGGCTCCGGGGTCGGCGGGGAGTTCCGCCCGCTTGCGGTGGATGAGGTCCAGCAGATAGCCGCGCATCTTCTTCACCGACCGCGCGACCCCGCCCCGGGGCCCTCCCCCGTGCCGGATCATCATGCCGGCCCAGTCCCGGAAGTCGTCCTGGTCCTCGCGGGGGACGCCGAGGAGGTCACAGATGGCGTAGATGGGGAGGGGGAAGGCGAAGTCGTGGATGAGGTCGGCGCTGCCCTGCTGGGCGAACCGGTCGATGAGCTGGTCGGCGAGCTCCTGCACCCGGGGCGCGAACTCGGCGACCCTGCGCGGTGTGAACGCCTTGCTGACGAGCCGTCGTAGGCGGGTGTGGTCCGGCGGATCGATGTTCAGCAGATGCGTCATCAGCTCGGCGTTGCGCTCACCGGGGATCCCGGTCTTGCCCTTCGCGTGCGCGGGCTCGTCGTGATGCGCGGGGTTCTTGGAGAGCCGCTGGTCGGCGAGTGCCTGCTTGGCGTCGGCATAACGGGTGACCAGCCATGCCTCCACCCCGCTGGGCAGCCGCGTCCGGTGCACCGGCGAGTGCTCACGGAGCCAGGCGTAGGCCGGGTAGGGATCGGTGGCGAACTCCCAGGTGAAGAGCTCGGGGCCGGTACGGGGGAAGAGGGCGTGCTGGTCGGTCACCCGTCGACGGTAGCTAACCCGTCACCACCTCGGCCGTTCGGATCGTGTCGCGGTAGGTGCGGGATGCCGCGCGGAGTGCCGCCTCCGGGTCGGTGCCCTCCGCCTCGGCCCGCGCGGCCAGGGAGAGGAGTTCGTAGCCGATGCCCTCCGTCGTGGGGAGCGGTACCTCCAGGCCCGCCGAGCGGACTCTGGACACCAGCTTCGCGGCGAGGGCGAGGGCCGGCTGGTGGAGGGGAATGCCGTCGGTCACGGACTCCCGCTGCTTCTCGACCGCCTTCGTGCGCATCCAGTGCTCCTTGACCTCCTCGGGGGTGGTGGCCGTGGCGTCGCCGAAGACATGGGGGTGGCGGTGGATGAGCTTGGTGACGATCGTGGCCGCGACGTCGTCGATGGAGAAGGGGGACTCCGGGTCCTCCTCGGCGATGCGGGCGTGGAAGACGACCTGGAGGAGAACGTCACCCAGTTCCTCGCGGAGCTCGTCGCGGTCGCCGTCCTCGATCGCCTCGACGAGTTCGTACGACTCCTCGATGCCGTACTTCGCGAGGCCCTTGTGGGTCTGCCGGGAGGACCAGGGGCATTCGACGCGGATGCGGTCCATGACCTGGACCAGGTCGAGGAGGCGGGCGCCCGGGAGGTCGTAGGAGGCGGGGAGCAGCTCCAGCTCGGGCATCGCGACCCGGCCGGAGCCGGCCAGCCGGGCCAGCCCGTCGGTGAGGACCGGTTCGCCCTCTCCCGTGGCGACGACCACGACCGTACGGCCGTCCGCGCAGGCGGTGACCAGGTCCTCGGCGGTCGGGGACGTCTCCTCGACCTCTATCCCGGCGTCCCGCAGATACGGCAGCTGGGGATGCGCGCCGTCCGCGCACAGGACACGGTCGGCTGCCCGCAGGGCCTGCCAGGCGGGCCAGGAGAGCAGGCCGGGGGCGACTCGGTGGCTGGTGGTGAGCAGGACGACCCGGCCGGTCGCGGAGGCCGTGGGTGCGGTCGTGGGTGCGATCACATCGTTCACACCTCGAACGTAGCCCACCCGCGCCGACCGCCCCGCTCCGTTGTCCACAGGCGGGGCGATCAGTCATATTTTCAGGTCGTCAGCTGGATCTCAGTCGCTGGATCTCAGTCGCTGGTTCTCAGTCGCTGGTTCTCAGGTCGTCTGCTGGGTGCTCGGTGCCGTGATCTCCCGTACCCACGGAGTCTTCGCGTCGACCCGGCTGACCTTCTGCGCGTCCCAGGTGCCGTAACGCGGGTTGAGGTCCACGTCGAGTTCCTTGGACGCGGTCGACAGCGCGCTCCAGAAGGCCGGGTCGTTGGTGGTGGTGCCGAGCTTCCCCGCGAGTTTGTCGGCCTCGGCCTGAAGCCGGAGGTTGTCGTCGAGGCGCTCCGGCGGGATGCCGTACTGCTGGAGATACGCCATCTCCAAGCCCTTCGCGCCGCCCGCCTGCTGCTCGAGGCCGGCCCGCACCTGCTGGACCTCCTTGCGGCTGACGGTGACGCCCGCGTCCTGGGCGGCGCGGTGCAGCACCCGGTCCAGGACCATGCCGTGCAGGGTGTCGCGGGCGAGGGTGCCGGTCTGGGCGATGGCCTGCGCGTACTGGGCGTCGTCGGGGACCGCCGCGCGCTGCGCGTCGCGGACCTCCTTCACCCGGCTCTCCAGTTGCGCGACGGTGATCCGCTGCCCGCCGACGACGGCTGCGGCGCCGGGACGCGCGTCGCTTCCGCAGGCGGTGAGGAGGGGGGCCGCCACGATCGCGGCGGACAGCAGGAGCGCGGTGCGGCGACGACGGCGGTGCAAGGGAACCTCCCGGTCGGAGATTGTGCGACGGTGCACAAAGTCTTGCGGTGATCGATGGTAGGCAGTGGGACGGCTGGGGCCAACCCATTCGACCAACGATTCACCAGGACTTCGGGCACCGCCGCGCCCGCGCGGCGGCGCCCGCTCATCGGTGCGAGCGGTCAGCCTCGGGCATTCACCCTGGTCTCGACCGCGTGGGCGACATCGGCGCGCAGACCGTCGCCCGCGGCGACCGTGCTCACGTTCACGCTCGCGCGCGTGCCGCCCACCAGCACGAAGTCGACCTTCTTGTTGTGCCCCGCCGACTCCTGCGCCGCCGCGACCTCCGGCTTGCCCACCGCGAGGACGACGTCGCAGGAGCGCTGGATCAGGCCGTTGAGGAAGGGACGCGCGTTGCCGGTGCTCTGCTCGCCGGTCACCGGGGCGTAGCTCACGCGCGCGTGCGTCTTCAGGGAGGCGTCCTGCATGCCCTGCCAGACCTCGGCGGCGGTCCCGGCGGTGATGCCCTTCTCACCGGTGAGCAGACAGGCGTCGACCTCGGTGTAGTGGCGGGCCCGGGTCTCGGGGACGGGAGGCCGGTCGTCTCCCTGGGAAAGGAGTACGACGGTGACGATCACCGCGGCGACGAGGGCGAGCCCACCCGCCGTCACCGCGATGGTGCGCCCGCGCAGGGCGCGCAGCCACGTGACGGCGGCGCGTCCCACGACGGCGAGCCGCCCGGCTCGCTCCCGCCGGGCGGGGCGCGCCTGCGCCACCTGTCTCACCTGTCTGGCCATGACCTGCCTGCTTTCGAGCCTTGCCGTGCGTCGGCGTCAGAGCTGCCCGGCCCGCCGGGGCCAGGCCATCCATGCGTGCAGCGAGGCTCCCGCCATGGACAGCAGGATCAGCAGCAGGTCGGACACGAACAGTGCCCCGTGGGTGTCCACCGGGGTCAGCCCCAGCTCGGTGATCCAGGCCGCCAGGACCGCGCTGAACCCGGCGAAGGCCCACCAGTCGGCGCGGTTGCGCCGCCGCAGGGCGAGCACCAGGGACGGTACGTTGCACAGCAGTCCCAGGCTGATCACGGGCAGCACCGCGAATCCCGCCCGCACCGCGGTCATCCGCAGCGCCGGTATGGCGACCACCTTCATTCCCGGTTCCCTCCCCCGACGCCGGAAGCGGCTCGCACGGTAACCGGGATCGCCACCATGATCGGGAAAACCGCGTTTCACGATCGCCACAAGATTCACCCAAGACCCGGCAATTCCGGTCTCAGGTCCGCCGGGTGCTCCGCAGGATGCGCACGGCCGGCCAGGCGAGCAGTGCGGTGACCCCCCACAGGAAGCCCGCGATGGCGGCCCACTCCCCCGTGCTGGTCTCCGGATCGTCGGCGCCGAAGACGGTGAACGCGAGGGCCAGGAAGGCACAGAGGCCGCCGAGGATGCCGAGGACGACCAGCGCCGCCGTCTGCCCCCCGGTACGCCGGGCGGGCGGTGCCGCAGCCGCCTCCGCCCTGGGCTCCGGCTTCGGCTTCGGCTGTTGCTGCCGTGGCGGCAGACGGATCACCGCGGCCGGCGGTACGGCGACGTCGACGGCCGCCATCAGATGCGCGTCGATGCCGTACAGGCCGGGCTCGACGTCGACGACCATGCCGTCGTGGCCGATGAGCCGACGGCCGCCGTCGGGCCAGCTCAGCATCGCCGCGCAGGTGCGGTGGAGCACGGTGGCCGCGCTCTCCGTCCCGTCCTTCGCCCGCGCCGTCAGGCTGACGCCCTCGTCGCCGATCACCAGCGCCGAACCGTCACCGCGCACCGAGTCGAACCGCCGTCCGGTGACCGCGTACGACGAACTCGTCGGGGCGGCCGTGTACCCGGCCCAGTCCGCGGTGTGGCCTGCGGGCACCTGCATCAGGGCCGTGCCGGCGGCCTCCACGGCCACGGCGTGCACATGCCCTGGCGTGACCGCCCACAGCTCGGACCGGAGCTCGTCCAGGGAGCGTGGCGGGCGCCCGGCGAGCAGGTCCTCCGCCGCCCCGGGCAGCCGTCGTACGGCGGCGTCGGGCCCGGTCAGCGCCCCGTCGGCCCGGGTACGCACCGCCTCCAGGTCGGCCTGCCCGATCCGGCCCGCCCGGAGCCCGGCGAGGACGTCGACGAAGCCGCCCAGCACCGCGTCCTGTTTGGCGGGCAGGGCGTCCGCGAAGGCGGTCACCAGGGCGAAGCCGTCGCGGCGCGAGGTGTGTTCGGTGGCCGCCGTGTAGGAGTAGCCGCCCTCCTGGCGCAGGGCGCGGGAGAGTTCGCGCTCCAGGACGCCCGCGTAGAGCCGGGCCGCGGTGGTGTCGGTGACGACGGCGTCCAGCAGGACGCCGCCCCGGCCGTCCGGGAAGTAGGCGGGCGCCGTGGGAAGCGCGGAGGTGACGGCGGGCATCGGACGGCGGTCACCGGCGGGCAGCGCGAGGGACAGCCCGGCCGGCGGGCGTTCGCCGGCGATCCACAGCACGGCGTTGCCCCGGGTGAAGCAGGTCCGCGCCCAGTGCCGTACGTCGTCCGGGCCCAGGGTCCCCACGCCCCACTCCGGATAGCTGACCAGCCCGTACCCCTGGGCCCCGTAGCGCCACAGCGGAAGTGAGGGGGCGTCACGGCGGGACTCCTCGGTGCGCAGGATCTCCTTCTCGGTCGCGAGGCGGTCCATGGGCAGGTCGGCGAGGGAGGCGCAGACACCCTGGAGATAGGCGACGACCTCGTGTTCGGCGCCCTCCACGTGGAAGTGGGTGAAGGCTGCCTTGGTCGCGCCGTTGAAGTGGTAGTCGGCCAGGCCCTGACGGTGCAGGGCGAGATGCTCGACGAGATGCGTCACGCCGGCCCGGGCGAGCGTCTCGTCGGCGACGCCTACGCGGAAGACGAGGCCTGCGCGCATCGGGCCGGTGGCGTGCGCGAAGAGGGTGGGTATGCCGTCGACCTCGGTGAGGTGGAGGGCGGCCTGGGGGTTCATCTTCGGCCTCTGTTCGGTGGGTGCATCGGCGGTCATCCTCTGGCGAGGGCGGTGTCGCGGTGTCGGGTGTAGGCGTCGGAGGGGTCGCCGAGGTAGCGCCAGGGGTATTCGGAGGCGAGGTTGCCGAGCCGGCGGAAGCAGACGGCGGCGCGTGCCGTGTCCCCCATGAGGGAGAAGAGCGCGGCGAAGTAGCCCTGGGCGCTGACCCAGCCGTAGCCGCGGTGGAATCCCGGGTGGAGCGCGGACCGCTCGGCGGCTTCGACGAGTTCGGCGCGCACATGGCCCTGCCGCAGGTACTCCTCCCGTTCCTGCCCGCGCAGGTCGAGCCAGCGCTCCATGTGCACCTCGGCCACCAGGCAGCCGTTCAGGGCGCCTTCGGGCGCGCCGAGCAGGCATGCGCGGGCGAAGTCGTGGGCCGCCTCCCAGCTCCCGCTCCACTTGGGGCACAGCTGTTGCAGCAGCCGGCGCTGCCCGCTGAAGTGGTGCGGGTGGTGCCTGGCCAGCCGGTCGTAGCGGCGCCGCGCCTCGTTCTGCCCGAGTTGGAGTCCCATGGCGGTGGTGAGGCGTTCCACCCAGGCCGCGTCGTGCGAGGGGTCCAGTGCGGTTGCCCGGATCAGCAGTTGCTCGGCCTGCCGCAGGTGCGCGTGCAGTCCGGCGAACTGCTCGCGGCTGACCTGCTGGGCGCGCGCCGAGGTCCGGATGTCCCAGCCGATGTGCACCTCGCGGGCGCCGAGGACGGTGAGCGCGAGCACGTCGTCGGGAGCGGCGGCGACGACCTCGCGCAGCCACCCCTCGGATCCGGGCACCTCGGAGAGCACGCGGACGGCGAAACTGCGGTCCGTCCCGTGCGGCAGCGTGTCGGCGTACTGCCGGATCGCCGCCCAGTCCGGCGCGGCGGCGGCCTGCCGCAGCCAGGCGGCTTCGGGGAAGGCGGAGGCGAGTTCGAAGTCGGGGGGCGGAAGGGAGGAAGGGTGCGACATGCGGCGGATCCTAGGTGAGGCCTGTGACGGCGCGGACGGCGGGGAACGCGCAGGTCAGGGCTGGTCAAAACGGGTAGTCCGCTTGACCCGCGCCCTACCTTCCGGCCACCTTCCGTTCACCGGGTGTCCGTAGTTTCCGCACCTTCCGCCCGGCTTGTTCCTCGTCCCTTGGAGCCCTCATGGCCCTCAACGCCCGCCGCACCCGTCAACTGCTGGAAACCGCGGCCCCCTTGCTGCTTCAGGGCGAGCAGGTGCAGTTCACCTCCCTGGCGGGAGTCGGCTCGGTCTCCGTCCGCAGGCAGGCGGTCACCGCGGCCGTGGTCGGTGTGCTCAGCGCGGGCACGGTCATGGCCGCCGTCACCCCCCGTCCGCTGTACATAGCGATGACCGACCAGCGTCTGCTCTTCTTCGACGGCAACCGCGGTGGCAGACCCGGCAAGCTCGTGCTGAACCTCCCCCGCCCGTATGTCTCCGCGGGGGGCTCGAAGAAGGCCTTCCTGGGGTTGCAGTACGTCACCCGCCTCGCGGTGGCCGGCCAGGAGCAGGAACTCAAGGTCACCTTCCCGGTGCAGCACCGCGCGGACGGGCCGCGGTTCGTCTCGGGGCTGGCGCCGACACGCTGAGACGTGACAGAGGGCCGGCCCGGTCACCATGCGCCCGGGCCGGCCCCCTGTGCTCCGGTCAGCCGATGATGGCGACCGGGGCGTCCCACGCGTCGCGGTCGACGGTGATGGTGTAACCGCCGCGGGTCTCCTTGCTGTTGACCATGTACTGGTGGCCGCGGCTGTGCCCGGTGTACTGCGTGGCACCCCAGGGCCAGTCGGTGGTCGTGGTGTTCTGCTTGTCCCAGAGCGCGTACCACAGGTTGCCCGGCAGGTCCGTCTTGTTGCTCGCCGTGGCGATCGCCTTGGCGCTGGAGCTGCTGAAGCCGTAGTAGCCGGAGCGGTAGATCTTGGCGCGCAGGGTCTTGCTGAAGGAGCGTACGTACGCCAGCACGGCGTCGTTGCACGACTTGTTCGTGATGTCGTACGCCTCCATGTCGAGGTAGATCGGGCTGCCGGCCTTCATGCCGAGCGCGGAGGCCTTGGCGACGGCGTCGTTCGCGTCCGTGGCGCCGAGGGAGGTGGCCGTGGACGCGGTGATCTTCTCGGGGCTGGAGCCGGTCTGGCAGGGCGGCTGGGCGCCGACGTAGATCGGGATGAGCCTCCAGCCGAGGGAGTTGACCGACTTGACCCAGGACGCGGTCAGGTTGGGCTGGTTGCAGCCGCGGTTCTTGCCGCCGACGTAGACGGCGGCGCCGCCGTAGAGGCCGCCCTTCCATGCCTTCATCGCGGCGAGGGAGGGGGCGGTGCAGGCGTCGAAGGCGCGGCCCGTGTAGGTCTTCTGGGCGGGCCAGGTGGTGGCTGCCATGGACTGCTGGGCGGCGATCCCGGCACCGGCGGCGACGGCCGCGCCGGCCACGCCCCACGTGATGTATCTGCGCCGTCTGGACTGCCGGTGCTCGGCCATCCCCACCCCACCGTTCGATCGACCAAGTATGTGTGCGCGTACGCGTGTGCACGTACGGAGCGGATCGCACCGTAACGTGCGGCAACCCTGTGAACGGAAAACACAAGCCCCTCGCGGCCACAAGAATCCCTCATGTCACAGTAAAGAAAGAGGGTCCCTGTTCGATCCCGGTATCGTGCAACCGTGACCTACGCTGGCCCCCTGGTGACTTGGGGGGCACGATGGCGATGACGACGGCCGCGACGACGGCGGGCGCGGGAAAGCGGCTGGAGGGCGGCTGGTTCCAGCGGTTCGCGTGGGCCGCCCTGGCATGGTTCTCGCTGGGCTTCCTCGTGTGGGTGCCCTTCCTCTACGTGGCCGCGCGCCGCGGACGCCCCTCCGACTGGGGTGCGTTCGCCGCGTTCACGCTGTACGCGTGCGTGACCCTGCCGTGGGCGGTGAAGACCAACAACAGCGACGGCGACCCGTTCCTCGGCGTCGCGGCCCTGTCGACCCTGCTGATAGCGACCTGGCTCCTGCTGTTCGCGGTCTTCGACCGCAAGACCCCCCGCCCACCTCTGGCCATGGGCATGCCATACGGCCAGCCGCCGTACCAGCACCCCCAACAGGGCTACCCGTACGGCCGCTGAACCCCGGCCGGCCGGGCGGGGCACCGGGCGCTGCGCGCTTCAGGCAACTTCGGGACGCATGTTCACCGCCCCTGAGCGCAGCGCCAGACTGCCCTTCCCCGGCTGCCTCAGCACCATCAGACCAATCCGCCGAGAATGACCAATGCGGAGCACACCACGATCAACCATCCACCGAGATGACGTCCAGCGCGGCCAGACCGTACTCTTCGCCCACATCACGGGATGCTCTGCGCAGTTCTGACACAACGGCCCGCGGGACAACGGGGGCGTCAACACTCAGCCCCGCCCTCCGAAGCACTTCGAAGAATTCCGCATCGGCCACAGACTCTCGGGACAGGAGTGGGCCCGGAGGCGGGAGCTGCTCTCCGAGGCGATAAACAACGGCCCGCTCTCCTGACAGTGCGATGATTCGTTCAGTGTAGAAGGGAATACCGAGGTCGCAGTCCTCCTCGGAAGCAGCCTCCTCTTCGATGACCTCCAGAGCCTCCGCGCACGCGTCCGAGTCGGATTCCGCTGCGACAACCTTCCAGATTTCCGCCAGAGAGTCTTCCGTCCAACCCAACTCTTCCGCATCGACCATTTCCGCGTATATGCCGAGCATTCGCTCTGCCATGGCCGCACAGAAGGCCTCAAGACAACCCCAGAAGCGCCCTGCAGAAGAGTCACACCATGGTACCCAGCCACAGACAACTCACCCCTTCGGCGACCAGAACAGCGTATAAGGTGAATTCTGGGGCTGATGGCCTCGAATTCCCTCGCCGCCCTAGGCCTCAGTCTGGTCACACTCCTCGTCCGGTTCAAGCCGATATGGGACCCATTCGGAGTGCAAATCGTCGCACGAAGAGAATTTCCCGTCCCACCGGAAATTCGAGGAGTTGGCCGTGAACGGAGCTGGTGCGCGCGGACCCGTGCGCACCAGCTCCGACTACATGTCCAGGAGGGCATTGGGTTGGTTCGGTGTCCCGAGTCTAGACGTCAAGACCACTCGCTGAGGCGAATCCACACGTCCCCGTCGCCCGGTCTGACCCTGGCCGAGTCACCGACACCGAGCTCACTCAGCACGGCGAAAATCCTGCGGAGAACATCCTCTTTGGCCATATCATCCTCGACCTCCACATCGAGATTGGAACCGGACTCCCCGGTCCCCGCCCCGACCACTTCTCCCATTCCCGCCAATTCCTCATTGAGGGCGTCTTCGACGTCATCCCGATCCACCGGAATGGGGCCGTCCAGCCAGATTTCTACAAAGTCCACAGCTACCTCACCGCGATAGGAGCTCATCGAAGAAGGAATCCATCATCTGGACCGATTTCTGCCCGCGCGGCGTCTTGGAAAATCCCAGCGCCGGAGAGTCGGGACTGTTCAGCAGGTCTGCGCCACGTTGAGAGAATCCCTGAGTGAAGAACTCTTCAGCCCCCTTGTTGGCCTCAGCGCTCTGCTGGACATCAACTACATGCGGACTGAAGTCCGGATTTTCCTTGAATATATCGTGACCGCGAGATATGCGCCCCTTCATGACCTGCAAGGGATTTCCCTTTCCTTGCGCACGCCCCACGTATCGAACATTTCCTTCGGCGTCTTTGGCTACGTAGGTGATGTAGCTCCTCCCGTTGGACGCGGAGGGCTCGCTGAGGTTCAGGTTCTTGCCCGGCTCCACTCCAAACGTGTCGAAGAGGTCTGCGCCCTCGTCCACATCGCAGTTGTGAACGAGGACGGGGGTGTCCCCGGCTTCCACATAGTACGTGTGGAGGGTGCCGATCGTGAGGTCGTACGTCGTCGTATCCGCGTGATACAGGCGGACACCCGTGACCTGGGCCGTGCCCGTCGGCGTCTGGAGGACGTCATCGGGGCGCAGGTCCTTGGCCTCGACGAATGCCGACTGGGTCTCGTCGTAGAAGGGGTGGTGGAAGGTGGTCGTCAGGTGCGAGTCCTGTGCGACCGTGCCGACCGCCGCCACCGGCTGAGCAGCAGAGCCCGCACCGTGGCCGGCCGACAGCGCGCCCAGCACCGCCGCCGACGCCGCCAGGCCGAACACCGCCTTGTGCGCCGCCTTCTTGGCCAGGGACTTCACCGCACTCTTGGTGGACCGGCCGGCCGCCCCCTTCACCGTCACGTCCACGAAGTCGTGGTCCGTGTGCGTCACGATCACATCGGTGACTTCGTGCGCCTCGGTACCCGCCGCACCCGGCACCGAGTTGGCGATCCTGTCGCCCACCCGCACCCGGTCGATGGCCTTCGTGGTGCCGTCCGCCATCAGCACCCGGGTCGAGCCCGCGAAGCTGTGCGGGATCGGGCAACTGGCCGGCGCCTCGTCCGAATGCGACTGCGCCCGGGACCCCGCCCCCTCCGAATCAGCCCGGGAAGCCGCCGCCTCCGTGGCGTCCGTCGCCGCCGATTCCTCGGCGTCCGTGACCCCCTTGCCGAAGAGGCCGCCGACGACCTTCATCGCCTTCGGGGCCGCCTTCGCCAGGAGGCTGCCGCCGATCTTGCCCAGGGCGCCGCCCACCGCGCCGGCGATCGCACCCGTCAGCGCGGCGCCCCCGAAGGCGCCGGCGGAGCAGTCGTCACCGCCGTTCTCGGCGCACGCGAAGCCCTGTTCCACCAGGGAACCGGCCGCGCCCGCGATCGCGGCGCAGCCGATCGTGCCGACGCCCCATGTCATCGCCTCGCAGCCCGCGAAGACCGCCGTCGAGACCACGAAGGACGTGATCGCCGCCGCGTGGTTCTTCGCGTAGGTCCCGACGGTCTTCGCCGCCGACACCGTGGCGTGGTACGCCGTCCGCGACGCGTGGGCGACCGCGTGCGCCGCCTTCTTCACGGTGTGGACGACCTTCTTCGCGGCCTTCTTCACCGTGTGCACCACGCGGTGCACGACCTTGGACGCCTTGTGGTACGCGGTATGGACCGCGTGGACCACTCGATGGACCGCGCGTTTCACCTTTCTCGCCGTGTAGTGGTAGACGCGCCGCACCACCCGCACCGTCGCGTGGTACACGTCCTTCACGTGGTGGACCACCTTGTGGGCCACGTGCTTCACCGCGTGGACGATCTTCTTCGCGACGTGCTTGGCCGCGTGGTAGACCTTCTTCGCCACCTTCTTCACGACGTGCTTGGCCTTGTGCACGACCTTCTTCGCGCCGCACACCACGTCGTACCAGGAGCAGTTGCCCGACTCGTCCGTGCCCGCCATCGGGTTGTCGTCCACGTACGCGAAGGGGTTCGCGGACACCGAGTTCGGGACCGGGTTCAGGGACAGGCTGTCCTTGTTCAGGAACACGCCCGTGTCCGGGTCGTACCAGCGGGACGCCGTGCCGACGTCACCCGTGCCCGGTTCCGTCCAGCCCGACTGGAAGCCCAGGTGGCCGACGACCGTGTTCGTCGGGGAGACCACCTTGCCGAGCGGGTCGTACGACGCCGAGCCCGCCAACACCGTCGCACCCGAGGTGAAGGAACCCACCACGTCGTTGTGCTGGTCGGTCAGGGCCAGGACCGCGCCGCCGCCGGAGGGCTTGACGCCCACCAGGCCGCCGCCCGGGTCGTAGGTGTAGGTTTCGTCGCCGTCCGACGCGATCGTGTTGTTCGCGCCCGAGTAGGCGAAGGTGCGCGTCGAACCCACCGTCGTGTCCCGGTCGGCGATGTTCCGGCCGGTCGCGTCCAGCGTGTACGACTGCTCGCCCGCGACGATCTGCCCGCCGAACGCGTCCGTCCGGTACGCGACCGTCCCGCCCGCCGTCGACGACTCCTGCGTCATCGTGCCGCGCGCCGAGTAGGAGTAGGTGTGCGTGCCGTCCGACGTCAGCTCGTCGCGTTCGTCGTACGTGTAGACGTCCGCGCCGTTGCGGATGCGGTTGCCGGAGGCGTCGTAGGCGTACGAGGTCGTGGACGAACCGTTGTTCCAGGAGGTCAGGCGGTTGGCCCAGTCGTACGCGTAGGTGTTCGCGGCGGCGCCCGAGACACCCGTCGTCGTCTTCGAGGTCAGGTTGCCGTCGTCGTCGTAGCCGTACGCGAAGCTCGCGACGGTCGAGGCGCCCTGGACCATCACGTCGTTCGTCAGCTCGTGCCGGGTGTTGTAGGTGAACGTCCGGGTCTGGCCGGTCGAGCCGTACCTGACCGTCTTCAGGTCATTCAACTGGTCGTACGTGTAAGTCAGTTGGTTGCCCGTCGCCGGGTCGTTCAGGGAGGACAGCCGGCCCGCGGTGTCGTAGCCGTATGTCGTCGTGCCGGCCGCGTCCGTGCGGGACGTCACCGAGGAGTCGTCGTTGTAGGCGAAGCTCGACGCGCCCGCCGAACCCGATGCCGTCAGCAGGTCGCCGCGGTCGTCGTAGGTGAACGCGTCGTGCGTGGCGTCCTGGTGGTCGTCGGCGCCCGCGATGCCCGCCTCGTCCGTGTCGGCCGACAGGACACGGCCGTCCGCGTCGTAGGAGAAGCTGCGCTTCGCCGTCGCCGCGTCGGCGCCCGTGCCGGACATGGACTTCAGCTGGCCGACGTTGTCGTACGTCATCGACGTCGTCGTGCCGCCCGGGAGCGTCGCCGACGTCAACTGGCCGTCCGCGTCGTAGGCGAAGGTCGTCGTCGAGTCGGCGGCCGAGCTGTACTGGGCGGTCGTCGGCTCGGTGATCTTCTCCTGCTGGCCCCAGGGGGTGTAGCCGTACCGCCAGGAGTTGCCGCGGCCGTCGGTGAAGCGGGTGCGGTTGCCGGCCGCGTCGTAGCCGAAGCTCGTGGTGATGGAGGACGAGGCGTCGACGGGCTGTATCTCCTGGGTGATCGTGCCCGCCGCGTCGTAGGTGAAGTGGCTGGTGTGGCCGCGCGCGTCGGTGGCGGCGGTCAGGTTGCCGACGCCGTCGTAACTCTGCGAGGTCGACCAGAGCTGGGCGTTGTTCGCGTCGTACGCGCGCGTGGTCGTCGGGTCGCCGTCGGCGTTGTAGTCGGTCTGCGTCCAGGTGTTGTCGGCGAGGATCGTCTTCTGCGGGTTGCCCTCGAAGTCGTAGGTGTACCTGGTCGCGTTGCCCGCGCCGTCGGTCACCGAGGTGACGTCACCCGCGCGGTTGTAGCCGTACGACGTCGTCACCCCGCCCGGCGAGGTGACCGAGGCGGCGTGCGCCCCGTAGGGGTTGCCGGTGGTCACCGCGTAGGAGGTGGCCGTCGTCAGGGTCTTGGTGGAGGGGTAGCGCTCCAGGGTCGTCGAAGTGAGCTGGCGGCCCAGGAAGTCGTACGTCGCCTGCGCCTGCGCGCCCGTGCCGTCCGTCGCGGAGAGCTGGTCGCCGTTGGTGTCGTAGACGGCGTGGGTCTTGGTGCCGTCCGGGTCGGTGATCTGGGCGACGTCGCCCATCTGGTCGTAGAGGTAGGACGTCGTCCTGCCGCCGGGTGAGGTGACCGAGGTCTGGTCGCCCTCGCTGTCGTACGTCCAGACCGTCGTGCCCGCGTTCGGGGTGGAGGCGCCCGCCGGGGTGTAGGAGGGCAGCGTCTCGGAGACCTTGTTGCCCTCGGCGTCGTAGACGGTCTTCGTCACCAGGCCGAGCGGGTCCTGCTCCTCGACCGCCTCGCCGAAGGTGTTGAAGCCGCTGGTGGTGACCGGGCGGACGGTGGCGGCCGTCGTGCCGTCGGGCTCGGACTGGACGGCGGGCGCGGTGGTGACCGCGAGGTTGCCGGCCTCGTCGTAGGCGTAGTTCGTGGTGTGCTGCTCGGCGTCCGTCATGGAGATCGGGAGGCCGCGCTGGTCATAGGTGTACTTGGTGGTCTGGGCGTCGGACGAACCGACCGTGCCGCCGGTGCGGCCCTTGCCGTAGAGGGAGGTGATCTCGGTCGCCGACAGCGCGCGCTGGTAGACCTGTACGTCCCCGACCTCGCCGTTGACGACGTCGGACGTCGTGCCGCCGGCCGTTCTGGTGCCGCCGACGGTCAGCGGGCCGGTGCCGGTCCACGGGGAGGTGTTGGTGGCGGAGCCGTCCTGTGCGCCGTTGACGTACAGCTTCATCGCGCCGTTGCTCGCGTCGAACACGCCGACCAGGTGGGTCCAGGTGTTGAGCGGGGCCGTCGCACTCGCCTGGGCGTCGGCGAACGAGGACGGGGAGGTCACGTCGGAGCTGGCCGCGTGGAAGCGGAAGGCGTTGGCCGTCTTGTTGTACTGGAGGTAGAAGGAGGCCCGGTTGGTGCCGCCCTGTGCGACGAAGGTGCGGAAGGCGGAGGTGTCGGCGAGGTTCACCCACGCGGAGACCGTGTAGGAGGCGGTGGTGTCCAGGACCGGGCTGTTGGTGGCGATCAGGTCACCGGTGGCGGAGCTGGTGCCCGCGAACTTGGCCGCGTCGTCCGCCCAGGTGACCCCCGGGCCGGCGGTGGCCGTGTTGCCGGTGCCGGAGGAGTCCGTGACCGAGCGGCCGGAGGTCTGGTTGAGCTTCCACCAGCCCGCCGGGTGCCCCGAGGCGTCCCCGTACAGCGTCTCGCTGAGCAGGTTGCCCATGTCGTCGTACGTGTTGGTCGTCGTCCGGTCGTAACCGCTCGCGTCGTGGTCGGTCTCGGAGGCGACCTGGTCGTCCGGGGTGTACGACACCGTGGTCACCCGGTCCACGCCGGTCGGGTCCAGCTCGGTGGAGGTGGTCCGGGAGGCCGCGTCGACCGTGTACTTGGAGACCGTCTCGCCGTTGTCGGTGGTCTGCTGGGTGAGGTTGCCGGCCGCGTCGTAGACGTCCGACTCCAGCGTGTAGGTGCTGTTGCCGTCGGCGCTGGTCCGCTTCACCGTCGCGGTCAGACCGTCGTCGGTGTAGGTGTACGCGGTCGTGTTGCCCATCGCGTCGGTGATGGACGCGAGCCGCCCGGCCGGGTCGTAGGCGCGGGAGGACTCGGTGAGGAGCGAAGCCGACTGCGGGTTCACCGGGTCGCCCGTGTACATCAGGCCCTGCGTGAGCAGGTTGCCGTTGTCGTCGTAGGTGTACCGGGTCTCGGTGCCGGCGGTCGTCACCTCCTTGGTCTTGTTGCCCGAGGTGTCGTAGGTGTACGTCGTCGTGTTGCCGCCCGCCGCGCCCTCGGCCGCGTTGGCGTCGGCCTCGGTCAGGACGCGGTCGTAGGCGTCGTAGGTCCAGTTCTGGCTGCGGGAGTGGTCGCCGCCGCTTCCGTCGGAGACGGTCTGCGAGACGACGTCGCCGTCGTCGTCGTAGACCGAGGTGGTGACGGCGGTGTGGGTGGCGCCGGTGACCCGGTCGGTGAGCTGCGGGTCGTGCTCCTCGAGGACCTGACCGGCCGCGTCGTACGTGTAGGAGCCGGTCAGCCCGGCGGGGTAGGCGTCGGAGACGACCTTCTCGGTGAGGACCTGGCCGAGACCGTCGTAGGTGTACGAGGTGACGAGACCGACGGCGTCCGTCGTCGAGGCCACGTCACCGTTCTTGAAGTACGAGACCTGGTTGACGGCCCCGCCCGGGCTCACGGTCTTCACCGGGAGTCCCTTGGGGATGACACCCCCGTCGGCCGAGGGGTAGGTGCTGGTCCCGTCGCTGTAGACGGTGGTCGTGCCGCGCCCGCTCGGGAAGCCGGGGACCGCCGGGCCGGTGATGGCCGTCTGGTTGCCCGCCGAGTCGTACGTGTAGGAGGTGAGGTAGGTGTTGTCCGTCGCCGATGCCGAGCGGCCGTCCCGCTCGGTCAGGAGCTGGTCGTTGCGGGGGTCGGCGGTGGTGAGCTGGGCCGTGGTGTCGTCGGGGTAGTACGTGTAGTACTCGGTGTTGCACTTGTTCGCGGCCTGGTCCTGGCAGGACGTGGAGGAGACCACGTTGCCGCGCACGTCGTGGCCGGTGATGGTGACCGCCCCGTTGGGGTCGGTGACCGTGTGCTCGAAGCCGGCCGAGTCGTAGCCGAAGCTGGTCCTGTTGCCGAGGCCGTCGATCTCGGTGAGGGCCCGGTTCCCGTTGGTGACGTCGTAGGTGTAGGTGAGGATCGAGGAGGTCGGGGAGGTGACCTTCACCGTCTCAACGGGCAGGAGGCCGGCGGAGTTCCTGGCGGCTTCCATGTGGTTCTCGACGTCCGCCGCCGTCAGGCCCGTCTTGTAGACGGCGGCCTCGGCGATGGAGCCCTTGAAGTAGCTGACGTCGCCGGGCGAGTTCACCCAGCTCTTGGCGAAACCGGCGCCGAGATAGAGATGGCTGTTGGCCTGGTCGTTGGGCGCGCCGGTGTAGTCGGCCTGCTTGACGCCGTCCAGGTAGAGGGTCTGGGTGGTGCCGGTGACGCTGAGCACCGCCTGGTGCCAGGTGTTGTCGGTGACGGTTCCGGTGGAGCCGAATGCCGTGGAGCCGGAGCCGCTGCCCGAGTAGAAGTGACCGTGCAGCTTGTTGTCGGTGCCGATGTACAGCACCGGAGTCCAGTTGCCGCTCGCCGCGGTCGCGCCTGCCATCGCCACCGACTGGTCGCCGATCAGGACGCCCTGGTTGGCGGTCTTGAACCACAGTTCGACACTGCGGTCGTTGCCGGCGTGCAGACCGGTGTCCGGGATCTCGACGTACGACGTGGAGCCGTCGAAGGTGGCGGCCTTCTGGTCGCTGAAGGGTCCGCTCGCGCCGAGCGTGACGGCGGTGTACGTGCCGTTGCCGCCGCGCACCTGGTCGACGGCCGTCGTCGCGCCCGCCGCCTCCCCGAGCCGGAAGTACTGACTCGGCGCCCCGCCGAGGACGGCACCCCGGTAGGTGTCACTCGATCCGGTGACGGTGGGGGTGCCGAGCGCCCACGTACCGCCGTTCTCGTCCGTCATCTGGGTGAGGACGGTGGAGTTGGGGTCGTACGTCATCGCCGCGTACGTCTTGCCGGACGGCCGCTTGACCGAGGTCAGCAGGCTCTCGCTGTGCGTGCCGTACGTGTAGAGCGCGCTCACGTCGGCGGCGACCAGAGGGCGGCTGTACCAGCCCACATCGGCGATGGAACCGTTGAAATAGGTGGCGTGGCCGGCGTCGTCGGAGTACGACGGGTGGTCGGGCCAGTCGCCGCCGAGGAAGCCGGTGCCGAGGTAGTTGAAGGACTGGTTCTTGCCGAAGGCGGTCGCGCTCTTGATGGAGATGGTGCCGGTGCGGGAGCCGACCTTGGCGTTGTCCAGGAAGAGGGTCTGGCTGTTTCCCGCGGCGGACAGCACGACGTGGTGCCACTTGCCGTCGGCGACCGACGCCGTGGACACGATCGGGTTGATGCCGCCGCTGTACCAGAACTCGGCGTTCAGCTTGCCGTCGGTGCCGACGTAGACGGACGGCGTGTAGAAACCGGCCGCCTGCCCCGAGCCGATCGGCTGGGAGGCGTAGGAGTACAGCACGCCCGGCCCGGCGGACGTCTTGAACCACAGCGAGATCGCGCCGGAGTCGGTGTCGTTGCCGAGGTTCTTCGGCAGGGAGACGTCGGAGGTCGTCCCGTTGAAGGTGGCGACCTTGGCGGAGGAGCCGGTCAGCGGGCCGCCGCTCTGGCCGACGGTGACGTTCTCGTACGTCGCGTTCGTCGTGCCCTCGTTGGCGAGGACCGCGTCCTTGGCACTGGTGCCGGAGGTCTCCGAGAGCGGCCAGAAGGTGTGCGGGTCGAGGTCGAGCGCCGCGTTCTGGTAGCCGGAGCCGGTGGTGTAGCCGTACGTCGTGCACTTGGTCGTCGACAGCGGGGTGCAGACGGTCGTCAGCTGGTCGCCGGTGTAGCCGTAGGTCCAGGTCTGGGTGGAGCCCGAGGCGGCGGGATCGACCGGGTCGGTGACGACGGTCGCCACGTGCGCGGCGAGCGCGCCGGTCGGCGTGGACCAGGAGAGGCTCAGGGAGCGGCTGGAGACGGCCGAGGCCATCTTGGTGATGTGGGCGGGGGTGCCGGTCCAGGTGAGGTTGAGCGCGCGGCCGTTGGCGTCCGTGACGGAGGTCAGGCCGTAGGCGCCGGAGCCCAGGGACTGGGTGAAGGTGTAGAGGGTGTCGTCCTTGTCGGTGAGCGTGTAGCCGCCGGTGACCGACTTGAAGGTGGCGAACCGTCCGTTGCCCGGGGTGAAGGTGCCGTCGCTGTTCTTGCCGTAGCCGGCCTGGGAGCCGTCCGGGTAGGTGACCTGCACGCTGGCGACCGCGCCGGACGCCGTGTACTGCTCGGCCGCCTTCGCGTCGAGGATGCTCGACCAGCCCGCGCCGAACGCGCCCGTCCAGCGCGGGTCACGGGAGTTGTAGTCGCGGTCGATGTCGAGGGAGGGGCCGGCGACGGAGATCGAGGCGTCGGTGTCGGAGGTGGTGTAGTTCCCGATCGACGCGTCGAAGCCGTGGTCGCTGCTGTTCTGGGAGAGCCCCGAGGTGATGACGGTCTGCGGGACCTGGATGGATATCTGGTACGGGTCGGCCGGTGAGTAGAGGGCGGTGGTGGCGTCGTACGCCTGGACGGTCCAGCTGTAGCTCTTGCCCCAGGCGAGCTTGCCGGCCGGGACCGTCCAGTCACCCGTGGAGACCAGGCCCGAGTCGGCGACCTTGGTGCCGGCCGCGTCGAAGACCTGGAAGAGGTACTTGTTGGCGCTGCCGGAGGTCGAGTTGGCGCCACCGGCCCAGGCGGTGAGTTCGGGGGTGGTCGTGCCGACGACCGCGTTGTCCGCCGGGAACTGCTCGTACAGCTGCGGCGCTGTGTTGCCGGTGTAGGTGACCTCGATCCAGGGGCCCTTGGCAGGATCGTTGAACGATCCGAACTGCTTCCAGTGCAGGGTGTCCGAGTTCGACGCGTACACGGCGAGGCCGTGGTCTGCGGTGCTGCCGTTGAACCAGCCCTGGATCGCGGAGGTGGACAGGGAGACGCTCACCCAGTCGCCGACGGTCCGGTCGGCGCCGGTGTTCGCGCAGGCGTTGGGCACGCTGGGGGTGGCGTTGCCGATCGACGACCCCTTGGACGGGCCGGGGTAGCTGGTGACGCCCTCCGGGGTCCAGGCGCTGGTCACGAGCGCGACGTCGAAACGTTCCGCCGTGCAGGTGGAGGCCCAGGTGTCGAACAGGTGCAGGGTCGCGGCGGTCACGGTGGCGCCGCTGCCGTCCCAGGCGGTGTCCCAGTGGTTGACGTAGCTGATCGCGGAGTGCGTGCCGGAGTCGTAGGAGCCGACCTTGACGGTCTGCTCGTAGGAGTGGTCACCGGCCGCGCCGGACTCGGCGTAGGTGGTGGTCCAGCCGTCCTCGACGGTGGGGTCGACGGTGACGGGGAAGACGCGGTTCTCGGAGTGCAGCCACGCGCTGTCGAGGGTGATGCGGAGCGCGTAGCCGTCACCGTTCTCGACCAGCTCGGTGGTGACGGCGTGGGTGGTGGCCGGGTCGCCGGAGCGCGGGTTCACCTTGGAGTCGTAGGCGTACGACGGGGGGATGCGCTCGACGGTCTTGCCGGCGGCGTCGGTGAGGTCGATCCAGCCGTCTGCCGCTTGGGTCGGGGTGAGGCCCTTGAGGGTGAGCGGGAAGGTCCAGGTGTTCGTCGCGTCGGCGTCGTCGACGACGACGGATTCCCTGACGCCGGTGGCGGTGGGCTGGACCTTCAGGTCGGTGCCGGGGAGAACCTCGTCGTACGTCACCGTCGAGCCGTCGGCGGTGCCCCTGACGGGGGCGGCGCCCTGCAGGGCGTAGGAGACGCTGTGCGACGCGTCGGTCGCGAGGGAGGCGAGGGCGGGGTCGGTGGCCTTCGCGGCGAAGTCGACGTCGACGGAGTTGGCGCTCTCCTGCCAGCGTCCGTCCGGACCGGCCCGTACGTCCACGTCGATGGGCGCCCATCTGCCCTTGCCGACCTGGTAGTTGACGGGGTTGGGCGAGATGCGGCGGGTGACGGACCCGTCGGCGTTGTCGTAGACGGTCTCCGTGCGCGTGGACTTGGCGGCGCTGCGCTTGCTCGTCTTGCTGTCGAAGCCGGCGGCTCCGGCGCTGCGGCCCTTCGGGGTGGCCGGCTTGTGCGCCTGGTAGGCGGGGAGTTCGCCCTTGGCCTTGCCGGGGGCGTGGCCCGCGCCCCGGTGGGCGGCGGTCTCGGCGGCGGAGACCTGGTGGCGGTGCCCGGCCGCCGTACCGGACTGCTGGTGCGGGAGCTTGCCCCAGTGCGGATCGGTGAACCAGGAGGCGAGGGAGCTCAGGCTCAGGCTGGGGAGGTCGACGCTGCCGAACTCCAGCCCCTCGGCCACCGCCTGGTCGGTCGTCAGCATCAGGGCGAGGGTGGTGAGCAGGAGGGCGGCGATACCGCGCAGGGCCCGGCGGGAACGGAACGCGCCGATCGAACGTCTGGAACGGTACGGGCGACGAGGCAGTCTCGAGGACTGCGGCACGGACCATCTCGAACGGCTCGGCAGCCGGAAGCGCAACACGACGTGGACCCCCACCAACGATCGGAAAGCGACACAGAAGCTCGCCGATCTTGCCTGTTGTGCACATGTCGCGGACAGGTTCGCGGCGGGATCTTGCACCTCCCTTGACCGCCTCTTACCGAACCTGACCGGTTTGCTGTGGGTCGCCCCTTTGCTTCCCGTGAACTCCTTTGCGAACCCATCAGCCCGGCCAGACCCGGAATTCACGGTGATGTCATGGATTCACAGCGGCGCCCGTCAGGACCGCGTGGGCGCCCACCGGGACCCGCACAGCACACCCACCGGGACCGCACGAGTCGCCCGCCGGGACCCGCACGGGACTTCACATACCGGTGGAGCCGTCGAGGCGTTCACGCAGGAGGTCGGCGTGGCCGTTGTGCCGGGCGTACTCCGCGATCATGTTCACCCTGATCGTCCGCAGGGAGATCGGCTCACCGGTGCTCTTACGGATGCCGGTGCCCTCGAGCGACGCCCCGGCCGCGATGTGCCGGGACCGCTCGCACTCAGCCCGCCAGAGCGCGAGGGCGTCGTGCGCGTCCCCGTCGAGACGGTCGAAGTCCTGGTCGGGCTCGTCGTCGGAGTAGTGCGCAGTGGCTGTTCCCCTCTCCCGGTCAACGCAACCGCCCCCGCCGTGGCCACCTCACCTCGCCACAGTTCTGCAGCCGTATCTTCCGCATCTGGGTCGACGAGCTGACCCCCAGCATCTGGGACGAGCGCCTGGACGACAACGGCGAACCACTGGTCTACGACCGAACCAAGATCGTCCCCTACGGCTTCCGCCATGCCTACGCCCAGCGCCACGCGGACGCCGGAACCCGGCCGGACGTCCTACGGGAGCTCATGGACCACCGGTCGCTGGACGTCACCATGGGCTACTACAAGGTCTCGCTGACCAGAAAACAGGAGGCGGTCAGGACGGTGGCGAGGCTCGCCGTCGACCGGCACGGCAGCCCGCGCGGCTTCGAGGACCCCCTGGCCTACGAGCCGCGCAAGGCCCGCTCGGCTGCCGCCTTCATCCCCGTACAGTCGCTGACTGCACGGAGCGCTCCGTGACCCCTCCCACCTCCCACGATGCTGCGGGCCGGGAAGCACGTGTCCAGCGCCTTCGCGCCGCCCGCGCCCAGGACAGCGCGGCCAAGATCGACCGCTCATCAAAGGTCATTCACGACCTCCTTGCTTCCGGTCAGCGGATCACCTTCGCTCGCGTAGCCCGCGAGGCGGCCGTGTCCACCTGGTTCGTCTACAACCAGCTCAAGGTGCGGGAGGCAGTCCAGGCCGCCGTGCACGAACAACACGAGCACAAGGGCAAAGCCTCTCCACCGTCGAGCACGCAACAGGTGTCCCCCGCCGGTCCTCACACCGAGCTGGCCCTCGCGCGGGAGGAGATCAAGGATCTGAAGAAGGAGCGTGACCGGCTCCGCGAACGAGTCCGGCTCTCCCTCGGCGCCGAACTGGACGACGTGGACCGCCGTCAACTGGTAGAGCGAGTAGAGCAGTTGGAGCGACGGAACGCGGAACTGAATAGTCAGCTGTCAGACGCCCGGGACGGACTCATCGTGCTGCAGCGCAAACTGCAGGAGTCGGCGGACGACCTCACCGCCGCCAGAGCCAGCCTCCGTCGCGCCGATGAGGGCCGTTCCTTCCGAGTAGCTTTCCTTCCAAAGGTCACACGCTGCTGGGGCTCGCACCGGCCGTGAGTTGGTCGCCGAAGGCGCTGCGGCGGTACAGGACATGTCGTCCGTCGCGCGCCCTGGTGACCAGGCCTGTGGCGTGCAGCACCCGCAGGTGCTGGGAGACGGCACTCGGAGTGACCCTGAGGCGGCGGGCGAGCTCCACTGTGGGCAGCGGCTCTTCGAGGAGGCTGAGCAGTCTTGCCCGAGGTGCGCCGAGCAGGGTCGCCAGGGCGGTTCTGTCTGGTGGTGGAGCCGTGTCCCCCAGCGTGGCTACTCCCCGGCAGGGATAGACGAGGCTTGGCGGCTCGTCCGGGCTGACAGGAGGCGCGGGCTTGTGTGCGAACACGGACGGCAGGAGCAGCAACCCTCGACCGGATGCCATGACGCAATGCCTGCTGATCATCTTGTCGATGTGCAGTTCGCCGCCCTGCCATCGCAGGTTCGGATGCATGTCGGCGAACAGCAGTCGGGCGCCTCCCAGAGCGAGTTGACGGGCGCGGTAGGTCATGTCGGCTTCCAGCACCAGCCGCATCTGCGGCCACGTCGGCTCGATAGCCACCTCCCAGTACCGCTGCACGACCTCACAGATCGCGTCGTGAAGTTTGGCGACGCGCGAGTCGTCGGCCACGGCGTCATGCAAGGCCGCGGGGAGCGGGTCCGGTGCGTGCGCAAGTAGCAGATCATGGCGAACCTGAGCAGGGGAAGCCTGGCGGACGACGGCGAGTTCTTCCTCGAAGGCCGGTGCGAAGCTCGTGGGATTCGGGGTCAGGAAGTCGGGGATGGTGCGTCGCCGGGCAACCAGGGACATCAGCAGATCGGTGTCCAGCGTGCCGAGTCTGCCCAGTACGGACCTGCGCCAGGGCAGGTGCAGCGCGGACAGGCCCGGATCCTGCAGCAGCCGCAGGCTGAGCGTGGTCTCGTGCAAGGGCGAGAGCGCGAAGCGCGTGTCCGCGAGGTCCTCGACGCCGAGCACAAAAATGATCATTAAGCCCCACGCTACATCGATTGGCCACGGACCGCCGATGCCATGGACTTCCACCCATGACTCCTACAACTCGTAAGCACCGCACGGCGATTGTCACCGGTGCGGCACGCGGCATCGGCGCTGCGGTGGCCATGCGTCTGGCCGGCGACGGCCTGGCGGTCGGCGTGATCGACCTGGACGAGGCGGACTGCGCTGAAACCGTGGAAGCCATCACAAGCGTGGGAGGGTCAGCGCTGGCAGTTGCCGCTGACGTCGCCGACGAGGCCGCGGTCACCGAGGCCGTCGACCGCATCGCCTCCGAGTTGGGGCCGCCGACCGTACTGGTCAACAACGCTGGCGTCGGCCCCCGCGCCGAGCTCGTCGAGATGACCACGGAGCAGTGGGACACAGTCATCGGGATCAATCTGCGCGGCCCGTTCCTCGTCACTCGCGCCGTCTGCCCGCACATGATGGCGGCCGGCTGGGGACGGATCGTCAACATGTCGAGTATCTCGGCGGTCGGTGACGCCGCTCGCGTCGACTACGGCAGCGCGAAGGCCGGTCTGATCGGTTTCACCAAATCGCTCGCCCTTCAACTCGGACGGCACGGCATCACGGCCAACGCCATCGCCCCGGGCTTCGTCGTGAGCGACATGACCAGGGCGTCCGCCCGACGTCTCGGCCTCGACTTCGAGGAGTACCGGCGTAGCGCGGCGCAGTCCATCCCCGTCGGGCGGGTGGGCGAGCCGGAGGACACCGCACACACCGCGTCCTTTCTGGTGAGCCGGGAGGCAGGGTTCGTCTCCGGCCAGGTCATATACGTCGCCGGCGGACCGGTGGACTGACGATGAGCCGTCGGATGACCCTGCTCCTGGCCGTGATCTGCGCGGTGGCCGTGGGCAACATCTACTTCCCGCAGGCGATCGTCCCATTGGTCGCCGAAGGGCTGAATACGTCTCCCGATTCGGCCTCCCTTACCGTAACCGCCACCCAGACCGGTTACACGGCCGGAATGTTCCTGCTCGTACCACTCGGTGACCGGCTCCCACACCGCTCATTCCTCGTCACCCTGCTCGCCCTTACCGGCTTGGGCCTGCTCGTCGCAGGCTGCGCTCCCACCCTGCCGCTCCTCGTCGCGGCCAGTGCTCTCATCGGGTTCACCACCGTAGCCGCGCAGGTCATCGGCCCGCTTGCGGCCGGACTGGTGGCCTCCGACCGCCGCGGAGCAGTGATCGGCACCCTACTGAGCGGGTCGATAGGCGGCATGCTGCTGGCCCGCACCTTCAGCGGGGCGCTTGGCGAATGGCTGGGATGGCGAGCCCCTTATCTGGTGGCCGCGAGCCTGGTCCTGCTGCTCGCGGCCACCCTGGCCCGCATGGTGCCGTCCACCACCCCGCCCTCACACCAGCCGTACCCGGCGCTGCTTGCCGCGCCCCTGCGGTTGTTGCGCACCGAGCCGGAACTGCGCCGCTCCTGCTTCTACCAAGCGATGGTCTTCGCCGGATTCTCAGCCGTGTGGACGTGCCTGGCGCTTCTCCTCACCAGTTCGGTGTACGGCTTGGGCGCCCAAGCCGTAGGACTGCTCGCCCTGGTGGGCGGCGCAACCCTGCTCTGCACCCCGCTCGCCGGGCGCCTGGTAGACCGCCACGGCCCGGACCCGGTGAACCTGGTCTGCATGCTCGCGGTCCTCGTCTCAGCAGCGGTCCTGACCGCGGGCGCCTGGGGTGGCGTATCCGGGCTGACTACTCTGGTCATCGGCACTCTACTGCTCGATGTCGCCATGCAGTCCGGGATGGTCGCCAACCAGGCCCGGGTCTACGCCCTGCACCCCAACGCTCGAAGCAGGCTCAACACGGCCTACATGACCTGCGCCTACCTGGGCGGAACCACGGGCTCCTGGCTCGGGATCCACGCCTACTACAACGCCGGATGGTGGGGGGTGTGCGCGCTCGTGGCAGTACTCACCGTGCTCGCCCTGGCCCGCCACCTCGCAGCACTGCGTGTTCCCTGTCGGCGTCCTGACCGACAGGCCATGCGAGGGCACACCGCTGCCGTAGAACTTGAAGACGGAGCGGCGGAGTTTCCGACGGCAGCACCGACCGCTGCTACCCGCCGCACTGCTTCAACATCATCTGTTTGTCCGCCGCAGTCACCGGCAGCTTGTACTTCAGTGAGACCTGCGCGAACCGCACACTGTACGAGCAGCGAATGCTCTTGTTCGGCGGCAGCCACGTCGCCGGACCCGAATCACTCTTCGCGCCGTTGGTCGGTCCGTCCACCGGGATCAAGTTGAGCGGATCGTTGGCTATGTCTTCCCGCTTGTCCTTCGTCCAGCGCGAGGCACCCATCTGCCAGTCGTACGACAGCGGCATGACGTGGTCTATCTGGACCTTCGTCGCACGGGACTTGGTCCACGCGATCGTCTTCCCGGTGTATGGGTCCTGCAGCGTCATGGAGGTGACAACACAGTCCGAGCCCGCCCGGAAGCGGACTTTCCCACCATCGCGTTTCAAGAGATCGTTTCGCGAGTCACATCCGTTGTGAGCAAAAGGAATGCCACCCGGAGCCGTGTCCATCCAGGCATAACCGAACTTGTCCCGCTCATATCCCGTCTTGGGACCGCGCCCCTTCGTCGCCACTTTCTCGATCAACGACCGCGCCTTCGTCCTATCCGCAGTGGACGTGATCGCCGCCAGCCCAGGCTTCGTTCCATCCGGATTGTCCAGCGGACTCACGGCCCGACCGTTGTCGGCAGTCGGGACAGCGGAACCGGAGGGTCCGCCGTCCACTGGGGGAGTGAGCCCGTCGCAGCCGACCAGCATGAATCCGGTGGCCAGCAGTGCGGCGGACGCCAGGAGAGCACGCCGACTTCCACCACTGTGCCTCATGTGCCTCTCAGTACGCATAGCGCACCGCCCCGGGCGTGAGCTGCGAGATTCCTGCGATCATGCCGCGCAGAATAGAGATGACACGGGTGTCACAGCCATTGGAGTCCGTGTCCGCCCAGGCCGTGCCGAACCGTTCCCGTTCGTAGCCCGTCTTGGGTGCGCGCCCCTTCGCGGTGAGGGCCCGCGCCGCCGTGAGCGCCGCTCCCCCGCCCGCCGTCGGCCCCTGCCCACCGGAACCGGAACCGCTACCGGTGTCCGGAAGCTCGTCCTTGCATCCCGTCACCGCCGTGACGGCCAGCGCGCACATCAGTATGGCGGCCGTCGCCGCCCCACCCCTCCGACGCGTCACGTGCGCCCCTCCCCTTGCCTGCCGCTGCCGACCCCGCACAGGGCGGTTTCCCCAGGCGAGCGTTGGCACACACGGTAGCGAGGGGGCGCGCGGCGGCATCCGGGAGGTCGAGACCACAGGGGCCCCAAGTGGTCATATCCGGCATCTCGGGAATATCGTCAATGGTGAGTCACCTCCGGAAGGAGCTCTGGATGGGCATCCTCGACAGGTTCAGGCACAACCGAACGGCACAGGACAAGGCCAAGCAGGCGTCCGACACCGCGGAGAAGAAGGCCAACGAGAAGACGGGCGGCAAGTACGAGAGCCAGGTCGACGACGCGCAGCAGAGGGCTGAGGGCGCGCTCGGCATGGACCGCGACCGGCCCGACCGGCCCGGGCAGCCGTAGCCGCAGCCGTAGTCGACGAAGAGCCGGGGAGGTGCACCGGGCCCGGGAACGGGTCCCGCACACCACCATGAGAGAGAAGCCGTCCGCGAAACCTCACCTCCCGCGGACGGCTTCCCGCACGGCCGGGCAACGACGCGGCGACCGCGCCCGGCCCTCGGTCCCCGGCCCTCGGTCCCCGGCCCTCGGTCCCCGGCCCTCGGTCCCCGGTCCCCGGTCCTCGGCCCCTCAGACCTTGCCGATGCCCAGCGTCGACTCCGAGGGCAGCAGGCCGGAGCCGATCACCGCGACCCAGTAGTCGCCGACGAGGGCGGCCAGGCGCTCGGTCGACTCGGCGCCGAGTGCCTGCCACGGGCCGAGGGCGAGGCGGTCGGTGTCCTGCTCCACGCGGCGCCGCAGGTCACGGCCCGCCTCCGTCGCCATGCCGTCCGGTTCCACCAGACCCCTGCTCACGAGGCGATCCCGTGCCGCCGCCCACTCCTCACGGCTCCAGCCGCGGCTCTCGAAGCGCTCGACGGACGCGGCCCCTATCGCAGCGAAGGAGACCAGCGCCTCGGTCGGATCGAGGCCGGCGACGAGCAGGGCGGCGAGATGACCGTCGCCCCGGTGCTCCCGCAGGATCGTCGCCGCCTGCCAGAGCTGGAGGTGGGGTTCGGCCGGCCACTCCAGCGCCGCGTTGGCCGCGGCGAGCGGGCGGCCCGCGGTGTCGGCGGCCTCGGCGGCCCGCCGGGCCAGGGCGGCGGCCTCCGCCAGGTCGGGGCTGTCTACGCGGTCGCCGAACAGCTTGCGGTAGACCCGGTCGATACCCCGCAGCCTCGCCTCCAGGACTGCTTCGGGGGTGGCGGTCCGCCTCGCCTCGTCGACGTGCCTGGCGACCATGTCCGGCGAGAAACTGTAGAAGGCCGAGGTCACCGCCCCGCTGCCGACCGGGCCCAAGGGCGCCGCGCGGAGCGGGAAGTAGCTCGGCCATCGGTCCTCGGCCGAGAGGCCGAGCGCGCCGGCCTCGTCGGAGACCTCCCGCGCGTAGTACAGCACCGCGTGCAGGGGTTCCAGCAGGTGCCAGAGGCGGCGGGCCTGGGCCGGTTCCACCTGCGGGTTCGTCTGGATCTCGGACATGCGCGTCTCCCCGTCGTCACGTTCAGCAGCATTCGGTCGCGTACGACCTCGCCGTGCGGCCGGGTATGGCCCCGCCCGCAACTTGACACTGACAAGATTGCCCGACCGCGACGAACTTGTCAACGACTAGATTCGACGTACTCTGCTGACATGAGCCCGTACCACCACGGCGACCTGCGCCGCGCCATCCTCACCGCCGCGCTCGACGTCATCACCACCGACGGCCCCGCCGCGCTCAGCCTGCGCGACCTCGCCCGCCGCGCCGGCGTCTCGCACGCGGCCCCCGCCCACCACTTCCGGGACCGCACCGGCCTGCTCACGGCGATCGCGGCGGAGGGGCACGGTCTGCTGGCCGAGGCGCTCGCCGGGGGGACGGACCTGCGGGACACGGGCGCACGCTACGTGCGCTTCGCCCGCGAACACCCGGCGCACTTCCAGGTGATGTTCACCCCGGAGCTGCTGCGCCCCGACGACCTGGAACTGACCACCGCCCGCGCCCTCTCCGGGGCCGCCCTGACCGACGCCGTCGCCGCCACGGCCAACGCGACGACCGGGGCCACCGCGACGACCGGGGCCACCACGAAGACCGGTGCCACGACGGACGCCGGGGACCACACGGACACCCGGCAGGCCCGTATCGCCGCCTGGTCCCTGGCCCACGGCTTCGCGACGCTGCTGCTCGGCCACAACCTGGACGGCCTGCTCGACGACCTCCAGGGCGACCAGGAGCCCGAGGAGGTATTCCGCAACCTGCCCCTGACGTTGTTCGCTCCGCCGAATCCGGCGCCCTGACCCTCCGCGCCCTAAGACCCCAGCACCGTGGCCAGGAGCTCCCCCACCCACCCCAGCAGCTCCCGCCCGACCAGCGGCTTGCCGCCGACCTTCGCGGTCTTCGGGCGGGGGACGAGAATCTGGTGGACGGCCGGCTTGATGATCGTCCCGGGGTAGAGCCGCTTCAGCCGCAGCTCCTGCGACTCGCGCAACTCCACCGGCGCGAACCGGATGTTGGTGCCCTGCAGGACGATCTCGCCGACACCGCACGCCCGGGCCAGCATCCGCAGCCCCGCCACCAGCAGCAGGTTCTCGACCGGCTCGGGCAACTTGCCGTAGCGGTCGACGAGTTCCTCGCGGACGGCCTTGATGTCCGCCTCCGAGTTGGCGGAGGCGATGGAACGGTAGGCCTGGAGGCGCAGCCGCTCGCCGGGGGCGTAGTCGTGCGGGACGTGCGCGTCGACCGGCAGCTCGATCTTGACCTCGAGCGGCAGTTCCTCCTCGATCTCACCCGTCTCCAGCTGCCGCCGGTAGTCCGCGACCGCCTCGCCGACCATCCGGACGTACAGGTCGAAGCCGACGCCCGCGATATGACCGGACTGTTCACCGCCGAGGAGGTTTCCGGCGCCGCGGATCTCCAGGTCCTTCATCGCCACGTACATGCCCGCGCCCATCTCCGTGTGCTGGGCGATGGTGGCTAGCCGCTCGTGGGCGGTCTCCGTCAGGGGCTTCTCTGGCGGATACAGGAAGTAGGCGTAGCCGCGCTCCCGGCCACGCCCGACCCGCCCGCGCAGCTGGTGCAGCTGGGACAGGCCGAAGGTGTCGCCACGCTCCACGATCAGCGTGTTCGCGTTGGAGATGTCGATGCCGGACTCGACGATCGTCGTCGAGACGAGCACGTCGAACTTCTTCTCCCAGAAGTCCACGACGACCTGCTCCAGCGCCGACTCCGACATCTGGCCGTGGGCTGTCGCGATCCGCGCCTCCGGGACGATCTCGCGCAGCCGGGCCGCCGCGCGGTCGATCGACTCGACCCGGTTGTGGATGTAGAAGACCTGGCCCTCGCGCAGCAGTTCGCGCCGGACGGCGGCGCCGATCTGCTTCTCCTCGTACGGCCCGACGAAGGTGAGCACCGGGTGGCGCTCCTCCGGGGGCGTGGTGATGGTGGACATCTCGCGGATGCCCGTCACCGCCATCTCCAGGGTGCGCGGGATGGGGGTCGCGGACATGGTCAGCACGTCGACGTTCGCGCGGAGCTTCTTCAGCTGCTCCTTGTGCTCGACGCCGAAGCGCTGCTCCTCGTCGACGATGACCAGGCCGAGGTCCTTGAACTTCGTCTCCGAGGAGAACAGGCGGTGGGTGCCGATGACGACGTCCACGGAGCCCTCGCGCAGGCCCTCCAGGACGGCCTTCGCCTCCGTGTCGCTCTGGAATCTGGACAGGGCCCGCACCTTCACCGGGAACTGCGAGTACCGCTCGCCGAATGTGCCGAAGTGCTGCTGCACCAGCAGCGTCGTCGGGACCAGGACGGCGACCTGCTTGCCGTCCTGGACCGCCTTGAAGGCGGCGCGGACCGCGATCTCCGTCTTGCCGTAGCCGACGTCGCCGCAGATCAGACGGTCCATCGGGACCGTCTTCTCCATGTCGTCCTTCACTTCGGCGATGGTGGTGAGCTGGTCGGGCGTCTCCGCGTACGGGAAGGCGTCCTCCAGTTCGCGCTGCCAGGGTGTGTCCACGCCGAAGGCGTGCCCGGGGGCCGCCATCCGCGCGCTGTACAGCTTGATCAGGTCGGCCGCGATCTCCTTTACGGCCTTCTTCGCGCGTGCCTTCGTCTTCGTCCAGTCGGCGCCGCCGAGGCGGTGCAGCGTGGGTGCCTCGCCGCCGACGTACTTGGTGATCTGCTCCAGCTGGTCGGTGGGGATGTAGAGACGGTCGCCGGGCTGGCCGCGCTTGGCGGGGGCGTACTCCACGACCAGGTACTCGCGCGTGGCGCCCTGCACGGTGCGCTGCACCATCTCGATGTAGCGGCCCACACCGTGCTGTTCGTGGACGATGTAGTCGCCCGCCTCCAGGGTGAGCGGGTCGATGGTCTTCCTGCGGCGCGCGGGCATGCGCGCGCCGTCCTTGCCGGCCGCCTTCTGGCCCGACAGGTCGGTCTCGGTGAGGACGGCGAGACGCAGCGCCGGGTCGACGAAGCCGTAGTCGATGGAGCCGCACGCGACGTGCACGACGGCGGGGGAGATCTCCGCGAGGTCGACGTGGAGGCGGGCCGCGACGCCCTCGCCGCCGAGGACCTCCACCGTGCGGGACGCCGGGCCGTGGGCCTCGGTGACGAACACGACCCGCCAGCCCTCGGCCAGCCAGCCCTTGGTGTCGGCGAGGGCCTTCGCGGTGTCGCCGCGGTAGGTCTCGGGGGCGTGCATCCCGAACTGGAGGGTGTCCGCCTCCAGCTCCAGGTCGGCGGCGAACGGCGACACCGACCACCACATCATGTCCAGCTCGCGCGCACGGTCGCGGACGTCCGCGATCGACCACAGGGAGGCCGCGCCGACGTCGATCGGCGCCTCGCCGCCACCGGCCGTGGCCGCCCAGGACGCGTGCAGGAACTCCTGCGAGGTCGCCACGAGATCCGCGGCACGCGTGCGTACCCGCTCCGGATCGCAGACGACGGCCATCGAGCCCTTCGGCAGGACGTCGATCAGCAGCTCCATGTCGTCGACCAGGACGGGCGCCAGGGACTCCATGCCCTCGACGGCGATCCCCTCGGCGATCTTGCCGAGCAGTTCGCCGAGTTCCGGGTGCTGCTCGGCGAGGGCACGCGCACGCGTGCGTACGTCTTCCGTCAGCAGGAGTTCACGGCAGGGCGGGGCCCACAGGCCGTGTTCGGCGACCTCCAGGGAGCGCTGGTCGGCGACCTTGAAGTAGCGGATCTCCTCGACGTCGTCGCCCCAGAACTCGACGCGCAGGGGGTGTTCCTCGGTAGGCGGGAACACGTCCAGGATGCCGCCTCGTACGGCGAACTCGCCGCGCTTCTCGACGAGCTCCACACGCGCGTACGCCGCCGCGGCGAGGGCCTGCACCGTGTCGTTGAGGTCGGCCTGCTGTCCGCTGCGCAGGGCCACCGGTTCCAGGTCGCCCAGGCCCTTGACCTGCGGCTGGAGGACCGACCGCACCGGTGCCACGACGACCGAGACCGGGCCCGTCTCCGGGTCGTCGGGGCGGGGGTGGGACAGTCGGCGCAGCACCGCGAGGCGGCGGCCGACGGTGTCGCTGCGGGGGCTGAGGCGCTCGTGCGGGAGCGTCTCCCAGGAGGGGTACTCGACGACGACGTCCGGCGGGAGCAGCGAGCGCAGGGCGGCGGCCAGGTCCTCGGCCTCGCGGCCGGTCGCCGTCACCGCGAGGACGGTGCGGGCGGTCTCGCGCGCGAGGGCGGCGATCGCGAAGGGACGGGCCGCCGGGGGGCCGACCAGGTCGATGTGCATGCGGTTGCCGTCTGCGGCCGCGGGGATCGCTTCCGCGAGGGCGGTGTCCTTGACGACGGCGTCGAGCAGACCGTGCAGGCTCATTCGGGGCGGCTTTCGTCGGAGGGTGGGCAACACGAAGGGCCCGACGCGAGAGGCGACCGGGGGTGTCCAGGGTACGACTTGGCCGCGCCCTGCGCCCGGGGCTGTGGACAGAGCGCATCCGTCACTTCGTCCACAGGGTTTGTCCACAGGCCCTGCGGGGGTCTGTCCGTGATCGATAGGGTGCGTCACACTGCCGATGCGACCCCAGTCGGGATGAACAGTGCAGCACGTAGGAGGATCGATGGCCGCGACTCCCGCCGAGGTGTTCCACCGGATGGAGACCAGCTACTCCCCCCTGTCGACGGGCCGGCCGCGCAGCATCCACGAGGGTTTCTCCGTGCTCGACTTCGAGCTGCGGTTTCTGGCGCTTCTGGCGGCGGCGACCGTGCGGGCCGCGGGACGGACCCCCGCGCAGGTCGGGCGTTCCCCCGGTCTCGGCGAGTGGACCGGTTACCTGCGCCGCGCCCGTCAGCAGCTGGAGGAGTGCCCGACGGTCCCGGCCGACCGCGTGGGCCGGGCCGTCAGCAAGGTCCTGGACCTCTACGACCAGGGGTTTCCGGGGGCGCCCAGGGAACTGCGCGACCTCAAGCGGCTGCGCGACCACATCAGCCACGGCGGACCGCTGCCCGCCGGGGAAACCGAGCTGGCGACACTCGACGAACTGGTCCAGTCCGTCGCCGACGCGGTCACGGAGTCCCTCGACGAGGCCGAGCTGTCGTGGCAGGAGGGCGAATCGGGGGAGCAGCGGCCGTCGTTCGTCTGGGGCGGGGATGCGGTGTCGCTGTGGCCGTTCCTCTACATGAAGCCGAGCGGTGTCTGGCACCTCTTCTCCAAGTTCGCCCGCCACCGGCCCAGCTTCCTCTGCTTCGGCGGTGGGTCGGTGAGCAGTTCTCCCTCCGACGAGGCGGTCCAGGCGGCGCTGCACCCCCTCCTGAAGGCGCAGAAGGCGGAGAACGGCACGCTGCAGCACTTCGTCAAGGACGTCGAGCAGGATCTTCGCGGGTTCGCCGACGACGACTCCGAGCCCGTCTACGCCGACCACGAGCAGGGCTTCGAGTACTACTGGGACAAGGCGACCGGTGAGGGCACGGGAACCCAGCCGCGCCGGGACTACTTCCGGCTGGGCCCCGACAACGCCCGTCAGTGGCGTGCGGAGGCGGGCTGGGTCCCGTACTCGGACTATCTGAGGTCGCTGGCCAACTGGCAGGTGGTCGCGACCCGTCTGCGGCAGAAGCTGGAGCAGCTGGAGAGCAAACTGGCGGCCGAGGAACGCGACACCCTGGGCTGGGTGACCCGGGAGCGCGGCACCACGCGGATGGCCAAGGTCGTCGTCTCCGACATCGACGGCAGCCAGCTGGAACCCGCCCGCACCTTCGCCGACCTCATCGACGGCGTCGACCAGGACCTCCAGGCCAACCGGGGCCAGACGCAGGTGGTCTTCATCAACGGCGAGGCGGGCATCGGCAAGACGCGGGCGATGCTCGACGCGGCGAAGACCCGCGCCCGGGAGGTCGAGCAGGCGCTGCTGGCGGGCGAGGAGTCGAACCACGCGCTGTTCCTGTACGTCCGTTCCACCGGCCAGGTGCTCGACAGCCTGCGCACCGTGGTGGACAGCGCCGTCGCCTCGACCCGCAACCTCACCGACAGAGGTGTGAAGGCCCTGTGCCGCAACGGGCTGATGACGCTGCTCATCGACGGCTTCGACGAGCTGCTCGGCGGGGTGGGCTACAGCGACGCGATCGGGTCTTTACGTCCCTGGCTCGACGAGCTCGGCGGCCGTGGCGTGGTCGTGGTGTCCGCACGCTCCTCCTACTACATGGGCCAGTACCGCTCCAGTGTCGAGCGCGCCAACGAGCAGGGGATGCCCTTCGTACGGCACCGTGTCGCGGCCGTGCAGCGGTGGTCCCCGCAGGACATCGAGGCGTTCCTGGACGAGTACGGGGTGCCGCGCGAGAGCCTGGACCGGTTGTCCGAGCACGACCGCCAGTTGCTGGGGCTGCCGTTCTTCGCCCACGCGTTCGCGGAGATGACGCTCAACCCGGACGACGGCGAGATCAAGAACAACACGCTCGCCGAGCGGCTCCTCGACAAGTACGTGGCGCGCGAGGAGGGCAAACTGACGGGCCAGGGTGACACCGCCCTCATGAACAGCGGCGAACTGCGGCGCATGTTCGAGTGCGTCGCGGAATCGATGGCGAGCAACGAGGAGCGCGAGGCGGACGTCACCGAGCTCCAGGACGCGGCCGAGTACGCCATGGGCGAGGAGCTGTCCAGCCGGCGTCATCTCAAGCAGCGGCTGCCCGTGCTCTGTGGACTCGCCGCGGCTTCCGACGACGCGTCCGTCTCACGGTTCCGTTTCCAGCACGAGCTGTTCTTCGACCAGTTCCTGGCGGGTGCCGCGAGCCGCTACCTCCTGGAAGAACACCCTCATCTGTTCCAGGCGATGCTGAAGGAGTCCCCCTGGCGGTCGGCCACCGTCACGGGAGTCGTCGCCACGGCCGGCGAGGAACGTGTGGTCCAAGCCGTCGCCGACTACGCGCCTCGGCTGCAGAACGCGGAGAAACAGCAGATCGAGTCCACTGTCGCGGCCACCAACCTGGGTGCCCTGTGGGCGGCCGTCATCAAGGAGACGGGCCGTATGCCGGGCAGGGACATACTCAACGCCGTGTTCGCCGACGGGCTCGACCTCTCACAGGTGCAGGGAGTCGACACGCGCATCATCGGATGCGAACTCGACGGGCTCGTCCTGCCCACGGCGCCAGGCTGGTCCCTGGTCCTCAGGAACACCTCGGTCAAGAAGATCAAGGTGAGCGGTTCGCCCTCCGACCTGGGCGGACTGCGCGGCGTACGCCACCTGGACCTGGTGGAACTGCTGCTCCCCAACGAACTCCTGTACCGCAAGGAGCACATCCTCGCAGCGCTGCAACGCTACGGGGCGGAGGTCGTCGACGCCGAGAACAGGCATGACGACCTTCCGCCCACCGAGGTGCTCGCCGCGCGCCACTATCTGACGACGATGGCGCGGCGGGTGGAGAAGTCCGTCATTCTCCGCAGCGACCACCAGCCCGAGGACGCCCGGTTGAAGTGGACTCAGGAGTACGGCCCGGACATCTGGAAGAGGTTCGTCAACGAGCTCGTGGCCTCGGGCCTCGCCGCGAACGAGACGTTCTCGGCGAGCGGGGAGCGCAAGGTCCGGCTCCGGCTGAAGCCCAGCCCCGCCACCATCCTCGCCAACGACGGAACACGCGACGGCACACAGGAGTTCTGGAGCCGGCTCGAAGGGAACTGACGCCGGGCAGCGAACGGCCCGGCGCCGAGAAGCCCCCCGTGGCCTCTCGGTGCCGGGCCGATCCCCCGTGCCCCCGTTTCCCCTGCCCCCGTGTCTACTCCGTGGCGATCGCGTTCAGTACGTTCATCCGGCCCGCCCGGAACGCCGGGACGAGGGCCGCCAGCAGGCCCACGAAGGCCGAGCCGATGAAGACGCCGATGATGGTCGGCCACGGGATCTCGAGGACGTTCAGGCCCTCCAGGGCGAGGAGCTGCTGGGCGGTGGCCCCCCAGCCCATGCCCAGGCCGAGGCCGAGCAGGGCGCCGAAGAGGGCGATGACCACCGACTCCATACGGATCATGCGGCGCAGCTGGCGGCGGGAGAGGCCGATGGCCCGCATCAGGCCGATCTCACGGGTGCGTTCCACCACCGAGAGGGCCAGGGTGTTCACCACGCCCAGGACCGCCACGACGATCGCCAGGGCCAGCAGACCGTAGATCAGGTTGAGGAGCTGCCCGATCTGGTCCTTCAGGGCCTGCTTGTAGTCGGTCTGGTCGCGGACGGTGTACTGCGGGTAGTCGTGCAGGGAGGTCTTCAGGGACTTGTAGGCGGCGTCCTGCTGCCCGTCCTTCGCGGTGGCGAAGACCAGCGAGTCGAGCGGGAGCTTGTCGGCCGGGACGTACTTCTTCAGCGTGGCGATGGAGGTGTACATCGCGCCCTGGTCGATGACGACGTCGCTGCTGGTGATCGCGCGGACCGTGAGGCGGGCCGTGGAGCCGTTGTCGAAGGCCACGGCGATCTTGGAGCCCAGGTGGATGCCGTGGTCCTTGGCGAACGTCTCGTGGACCGACATCGAGCCCGGCTTGTAGGCGTCGGTGAGCTGGCCGGCGACCGTCTCGGTGCGCAGGTCCGTCGCGTAGCTCGGGTCGGCCGCGGTGATCGCCGTACCGTCGAGCGTCTTGCCGTCGGGGGTGGTGAAGTCGGCCTTGGTCCACTTGTACTCGGTGACCCGCTCCAGGCCCGGCGTCTTCTTGATCGCCTGCACGGCCTGCGGGGTCATCAGCTGGCCGCTGTCGCTCTGGATGATGAAGTCCGTGCCGACCGTCTTGTCGAGCTGGTCGGTCGCCGAGGCGACCATGGACGAGCCGACGACCGACAGACAGGCGACCAGCGCGAGGCCGATCATCAGGGCGGCGCCCGTGGCCCCGGTACGCCTGGGGTTGCGCAGCGCGTTGCGCTCCGCCATCCGTCCCACCGGCCCGAAGGCCCGCAGGATCACCGCGCCCAGGACCCGGACCACGGCGCCCGCCAGCAGCGGGCCGATCACGACGAACCCGATCAGGCTCAGCACCACGCCCAGGCCCAGCCACAGTGAGCCCTCGCTCGCCTTGTCGGCGGCGGAGGTGAGGTAGAGGCAGTAGCCGCCCGCGCCGGTGAGGAGCAGACCGAGGACGGCCCGTATGGCACCCGCCTTCGCGTCGGCGGGGGCGCCGGCATCGCGCAGGGCGGCCATCGGGGAGACCTTGCCGGCCCGGCGGGCGGGCAGATAGGCGGCGAGGACGGTGACGATCACGCCCAGCGCCAGACCGATCACCGGGGTCGTCCAGGCGACCGTCAGATCGTCGGTGGAGAGGTTCATGCCGGTCATGCTCATGAGCTTCATCAGGCCGACCGCGAGGCCGACGCCCGCGCCGACACCGAGGACCGAGCCGACGACGCCCAGGAGCAGCGCCTCGACCAGGACCGAGCGGTTGACCTGCCGGCGGCTGGAGCCGATGGCCCGCATCAGGCCGATCTCACGGGTGCGCTGGGCGACCAGCATCGAGAAGGTGTTGATGATCAGGAAGATGCCGACGAGGAAGGCGATCCCGGCGAAGCCGAGCATCGCGTACTTCATCACGTTCAGGAAGTCGCCCACGTCCGCGCGGTTGGCGTCGGCGGTCTCCTTGGCGGTCTGCACCTTGTAGTCGCCGCCGAGTTCGGCCGCGACGTTCGTCTTCAGCTGCGCGTCGGTCACTCCGGTCGCGGCCGTGACATTGACGTTCGTGTAGACGTTCGACTCGCCGACCAGGGACTGCTGGGCGGTCTTCGTGTCCAGGTAGAAGATCGCGGCGCCGGGGTTGGTGACCTGGAAGGCCGCGATGCCGGAGATCTTCGCGGTGTGCGTGCCGACCGCGCTGATCACGCCTATCTCGTCGCCGAGCTTCAGATGGTGCTTGTCGGCGGTGTCCGCGTCGATCATGACCTGCCCGGAGCCCTGGGGCGCCGTACCTGAGGTGATCTTCATGGTGCGGGCGTCGTTGGCGTTCCAGCTGCCGACGATGGTGGGCGCGCCGCTGGACGGGGAGAGGCTGTCCTTGTCGGCGTCCACGACGGTCACGGAGGTCGAGAAGACGGTCCCCTCAGCCGACTTCACGCCCTGCGCCTCGCGCACCTTGTCGAGCACGGAGGCCGGCATGACCGGCGGCTTGCCGTTGTCGGAGGTCGTCTCACCGGTGTCGGAGGCGCCCTTCGCGCTCACCGTGACATCGGAGGAGGTGGCGGCGAACAGCTTGTCGAAGGTGGTGTTCATGGTGTCGGTGAACACCAGCGTGCCGCAGACGAAGCCGACCGAGAGCAGGACCGCGACGGCCGACAGGGCCATGCGTCCCTTGTGCGCGAAGAAGTTGCGCATCGAGGTCTTCATGACGGTCATGACGTACGCCCCCGCGCGTCGAAGTCCTTCATCCGGTCCAGGACGGTGTCCGCGGTCGGCTTGAACATCTCGTCGACGATCCGGCCGTCGGCGAGGTACAGCACCCGGTCCGCGTAGGAGGCCGCCACCGGGTCGTGGGTGACCATGACGATGGTCTGGCCCAGCTCGTCCACGGAGCGCCGCAGGAAGCCGAGCACCTCGGCACCGGCCCGCGAGTCGAGGTTTCCGGTCGGCTCGTCACCGAAGATGATCTCGGGCCGGGCGGCCAGGGCGCGGGCCACGGCGACGCGCTGCTGCTGGCCGCCGGAGAGCTGGTTGGGGCGGTGCTTGAGCCGGTCGGCGAGCCCGACGGTCTCCACGACCCGGTCCAGCCACGGCTTGTCCGGCTTGCGCCCGGCGATGTCCATGGGGAGCGTGATGTTCTCGATCGCGTTCAGCGTCGGCAGCAGGTTGAACGCCTGGAAGATGAACCCGATCCGGTCCCGGCGCAGCTGGGTGAGCTTCTTGTCCTTGAGCCCGGTGATCTCGGTCTCGTCGAGATAGATCTGCCCGGACGAGACGGTGTCGAGACCGGCGAGGCAGTGCATCAGCGTGGACTTGCCGGACCCCGAGGGGCCCATGATCGCGGTGAACTGACCGCGGGCGATGTCCACGTCGACGTGGTCGAGCGCGACGACCCGGGTCTCGCCGGAGCCGTACGCCTTGACGACCTGCCGCGCCCGCGCGGCGACGGCCGTACGCCCTCCAGTACCCCCGTGCCTGGGAATGGTCACAGCCGAAGTCACGGTAGATCTCCTATGTCGGAAGTGGGTGATGAGCGAGATGCGCTACGTCGAAGAGTCTGTCGGTGGGAGAGGGTCCGGCGCGCTGGTGCCGGGACCCGTCTTGGCGGGGGGTTAACCCCACCTCCGCCCGGTGGGGATGCCACCCCGCAGCGGCATAAAGCCAGGTTAAGAACCGGACCCGCCCCGTCTCGTCCTCCGCCGGTACGAACCGGCCCCGAGCCGTAGTACGGAGGTACCCCCTAGGGGCTGTCCACCGTTGGGTGGAGCGGATCTCGGGGTTTCCTCCACCTTCCGGCCCACTCAGGCTCCACCCTCCCGCTGCGTGAAGGTCAAGTGGGAAGCTGTGCCCGGCAGATAGGTGCAAGGGGAAGGAATCCGCGTGGGCGACATCAGACCTGCGGTCCGCGAGTCCGCGCGGCGCACCGGCACGCCGAAGCGGGGCGCCGTCGTCGCCGCGCTCATGCTCTCCATGGGACTGGCCGCGCTCGACTCCACCATCGTCTCCACGGCCGTACCGCAGATCGTCGGCGACCTCGGCGGGTTCACCGTCTTCTCCTGGCTGTTCTCCGGCTATCTGCTCGCCGTGACGGTCACCCTGCCCGTCTACGGCAAGCTCTCCGACACCTTCGGCCGCAAACCGGTGCTGGTCGCGGGCGCGGCCCTGTTCCTGCTCGGCTCACTGCTGTGCGCGCTGGCGTGGAACATGGGCGCGCTGATCGCGTTCCGGATCGTGCAGGGGCTGGGCGGCGGCGCGTTGCAGGGCACCGTGCAGACGCTCGCCGCGGACCTGTACCCGCTGGAGGAACGCCCGAAGATCCAGTCGAAGCTGTCCACGGTGTGGGCGGTGTCGGCGGTCGCCGGGCCGGGCGTGGGCGGGGTGCTCGCGGCCTACGCGGACTGGCGCTGGATCTTCCTCGTCAATCTGCCCATCGGCGCGGCGGCGTTGTGGCTGATCGTCCGCCATCTGCACGAGACTCCCCGAGAACTGACGAGCCGTCCGCGCATCGACTGGGCGGGCGCGCTCGCGGTGTTCGCCTGCGGCGGGGTGCTGCTGACCGCGCTGGTGCAGGGCGGGGTGGCCTGGCCGTGGCTGTCGGCGCCGTCGCTCGCCCTGTTCGCCGCGGGGCTGGCCCTGGCCGGGCTGGTCGTCGTCATCGAACGCCGGGCGGCCGAACCGATCATCCCGGGGTGGGTGTGGCGGCGCCGTACGATCGCCGCGGTCAACCTCGCGCTGGGCGCGCTGGGCCTGCTGATGGTGGCGCCCACGGTGTTCCTGCCGACGTACGCCCAGTCGGTCCTGGGCCTGGCCCCGGTGACGGCCGGCTTCGTCCTGTCGGTCTGGACCCTGAGCTGGCCGCTGTCCGCCGCCCTGAGCCAGCACGTCTACCGCCGCATCGGCTTCCGCGACACCGCGCTGCTGGGCATCGGCGCGGCGGCGCTGATCCTGCTGGCCTTCCCGTTCCTGCCGTATCCAGGCGAGGCATGGCAGCCGACCCTGCTGATGCTGGCGCTCGGTGCCGCGCTGGGCCTCTTCCAACTGCCGCTGCTCGTCGGTGTGCAGTCGACGGTCGGCTGGTCGGAGCGCGGCACGACGACCGCGTCGGTCCTCTTCTGCCGTCAGACCGGCCAGACCATCGGCGCGTCGGTGTTCGGCGCGGTCGCCAACGGGGTACTGGCCGCCCGCCTCGGTGGCGCGGGCGACCTGGACTCCGTCACCCGCGCGCTCGACGCCGGCACGGCGCCCGAGCCGGTCCGGCACGCTGTCGCGAGCGCCGTGCACGCCGTCTACCTGGGCGCGGCCTGCGCCGCCGCGCTCGCCTTCCTGCTCCTCCTGCTCGTGGCCCCCCGCCGCTTCCCGGTCCTCAAGGAGTGACGCGGACGGTCGTCCCGGGGCGCGCGCGCCCGCTCACTCCGCCGATGCGCGGCCCGTCAGGGTGCTGAGGCTGTTGCGCACGTGGTCCAGCTGGGCGTGTACGTCGTCCCAGCGTTCGCCGTGTTCGTGCAGGATCCGTTCCGTCTCGCGGGCGGCGCGGTCCTCCCGGGCTCGGGCCTCGGCGAGGATCTCGGCGGCACGCGCGCGTGCGTCCTCCTGGCGGCGGCGGGACAACTCCTGTGCCTCGGCGAAAGCGTGCTGCGCCTTGGCCAGGGCCTCCTCCGCGCCGGCGACCGCCCGGGCGTGGTGGGTGTCGAGGGCTGCGGCCCGCTCGGCCGCCTCGCGCTCCGCCGCCGCCCACCGCTCGGCGTGCTCCCTCTCCTGGTCTTCGAGCATGCCTGCGGTGCGCTGCCGCACCTCGCGCAGCGCCGCGAGCGCCTCGCCGCGGTACTCCTTCACCTCGCGCCGGGCACCGATCCGGATCTCGTCGGCGGTGGCGCTCGCGGCCAGCATGCGGTGGTGGGCGCGTTCGGCTGCCTCCGCGCGGAGCGCGTCGGCCTGTTCCTGCGCGGCCCGGCGTACGCCCTGGGCGCGCGCCTCGGACTGGGCGATGCGTTCGTGGGCCTCGCGCCGCGCGCACTCCCGCAGCTCCGCCGCGTCTTCCTGCGCGAGCTGGAAAACGCGCCGTGCGCGCTCCCCGAGTGCCTCGTACGTCTGCGGTGCGAGCGCCGCCACGACCCCGCGCAACCGCTCGACCTCCGCCTCCATCTCGCGGGCGAGCACGGTGAGCCGCGCGGCACGCTCCCAGGCCGCGTCACGGTCGGCGGAGAGCGCGGCGGTGTACGCCTCGACCTGTCCGGGCCGGTACCCACGCCCGCGCCCGCGCCCGGCCACGAACCCCGACGGCGACACCGATGCGCTGCTCATCCTGGAACCCCTCTCCACCAGACGGACGCGAAATAATGATTTCCCGCATATCTTGATGTATCGGGATGAAGTGTTCACAACGCGACACTCCGCCAATGGGTCACGGTCGAGCAGACATGCGAAAGGGCCCGGTCCGGTCACTCGACCGAACCAGGCCCCTTCCGATATCCCTACGACCTCAGAGCAGCCCGTCCCACATCTGCTCCAGCAGCACCGACCACCAGCTCTCCGGTGAACCCAGCGCCGCCGGGTCCAGCGAGGCGAGCTGCGCCTGGAAGTCGACGGTCCAGCGCCCCGCCTGCTCCTGGTTCAGGCCGAACCGGAGCCGCCACATCCGCCCCAGCAGCGCAAGACAGCGCGCGAACTCGGGCAGCCCCGTGTTCACGAACTGCGGCGCCACCGGCGCCCCGCCCGGCCCCGCCTCCACCGGCACGGCCACGATGTTCGCCGTCCCGTACTGGACACAGATCGCCTTGCCGAAGTCACTGCCCATCACGAGATACGAGCCCGCGTCAGACGCCGGCTGCACACCCCGCTCAGCCGCCAGCTCCGCCAGCGTCGGCACCGGCCGCCCCGGCTGCGCCTGCGCCCAGAAGAACGGCCCCATGTCCAGCGGCAGACCCGCCACCACCAGGGTGTGGGCGACGACCGGCGGCACACCCTGCCGGGACACCGCCGCCTGCTCGAACCGGAAGATCCCCGGCCCGAACACCGACCCCAGCTCCTGCGCGATCGCCTCCGGCGGAACCGGCGGCGCGGGCTGCACCGGCAGCAACGGCGCGCGCACCGGCGCGGGGCGCGCGGGACCGTCGGCCACCTGATGCAACTCGCCCTGGTGCACCAGCAGTTGCTGCATGCCCTCCTGCCGGCTCGCATGGTCCGTGCCGTACGGCGCGATGCTCGCGATCCGCGCCTGCGGCCACTGCTCCCGGATCATCCGCGCGCAGTACGCACCCGGCAGCTCGCACGACTCCAGCTCGGTGTGCAGCTCCAGCACCTGGTCCGGGGGCACGTTCATCGCCCGCAGCTCGTGGAAGATCTGCCACTCCGGGTGCGGGGTCCCCGGCGCCGAACGCCGGATCACCTGCTGCTCCGAACCGTCCTGCGCACGGAAGCGCAGCACCGCCTGGTAGCCGGGGCCGACGGTCGGCTGCCCCGGGGGCTGCTGCGGATAGCCGTACGACGGCGGCGGCTGCGGCGGCATGGGCTGCCCGGGCGGCCCCGACTGGGGCGACGGCCCCGGCCGGCCCGGCTGGCCCGGCTGGCCGAGGTGAGCTGATTGACCAGGCTGACCCGGGTGCCCCGGCTGGGCAGCGCCCGGAGGCATGCCAGGGGTGTGCGGGGGCGGAGGCGCGCCGGGGGCGCCGACCGGGGGACCGGCCAGCACGGTCTGCGCGTGGTGCGCACCACCGGGCGCGCCGGGGACGCCCGGGGCGCCGGGAGCACCCGGGGCGCGCGGAGCCGACGGCGGAGGCGGCGGCGTGCCACCCGGTCCGCCGACCGGCCCACCGCCCGGGCCGGTCCGGCCGGGGTCGGCGAACATCGTCGCGGCCTGGTGCACGGCACCCGGAGGGGTACCGCCGGGCGGGTTCGGCCCGGCAGGCGCGTTCGGGGCGCCGGGAGCCCCCGGGGCCCCCGGTCCCGCCGCCGGTCCGTCCGGCCCCAGCGAAGACACCATCTGCGTCGGCACATAACCGCCCGCGGGAGCACCCGGCGCCGACGGCGGAGGCGGGGGCGTGCCGCCCGGCCGCGCGCCCGGCGTACCCGGCGCACCGGGCGGCGGCGGAGGCGCACCCCCACCGCGCCCCCGGCGCGGAGGCGGCGCCGCCTTGCTGGTCGCGGCGTCGGCGATGTCACCGGCGTTCGGCGCGAGCGACCGCCCCGGCGCACCGGGACCGGCCGGCGGCTGCGGCACCCCAGCACCCTGCGGCCCCCCCGGAGACGGCGTCCCCGGCCCACCCTGAGCGCCGCCCTGCGGATAGCCGTACGAGGGAGCACGCGGCGGTGGCGGCGGCGGTGTACCGGGCCCACCCGCACCCTGCGGATAGCCGTACGACGACCCGCGCGGCCCAGCCGGAGGTGCCGCCCCCGGACCCGCCGCCGGACCACCCGCGCCCTGCGGATACCCGTACGCGTTCCTGCCTGCCGCGCCCGGCTTGTCCAGGGCCGGCGACACCGCCGTCGGCGGAAGCTGGCTGCCGCCCGCCATCAGTGCCGTATCGGCGTTCGGCAGACCGCCCGGCGGCACGTCCTCGTCGTCGGAACCGCTCAGCGGCGGTGCGAACACGGTCGCCGGCAGCGGTACGGAACCGTCGTCACCGGCGTCGGCGTTGGTGTCCGTCCCCGCCCAGGGCGTCGCGCCCGGCGCGGGCACCCCGGCCCGCGTCTCGGCCAACCCGCTCCCCGGCACCCCGCCCTGCGTCCGCGGCAGCGCGGGATCAGGGGTCACAGCACCGGAACCGAACCCGGCCCGAGCGCCGGCCCCGGCCCCGGAGCCAGCCCCGAACCCAGACCCAGTACCGGCACCAGTACCAGCACCGGCACCCGAAGCCGCGCCGATCCCCAGCTTGTCCGCCGCCTCCTGCAGCCACTCCGGCGGCGACAGCAGGAACGACGTCTGATTCAGATCCACCCGGGCCGCCGGCGCCGGCACCGCGTCCTGCGGCTCGTCGGGGCGCCCGTACTCCTCCTCGTAACGGCGGATCACCTCACCCACCGGCAGCGCGGGCCACAGCGTGGCCTCCCCGCTGTCCCGGGCGAGCACCAGCCGCTGCGTGCCCCCGTCCGAACGCGGACCCTCCGCGCGGTCCTCCGCCCACACCACGAACCCGAGTTCGAACTCCCGCACCCGCACCTCGCGGTGCTGATACGCCGGAACGTCCCCGTTGACCCACTCCTCGGCGCGCTCCTGCGCCTGCGCGAACGTCACCATCGCCCCACTCACTCCCCCGCACCGGCGGACGCCACGGACACCGCCCGCGCGAACCCGCCGTCCACCATCAGATTCGCCACCGTCTCCAGCTCCGGCGGATTGCCGGCCAGCCGCGACAGGAACACGTCGAAGTCCTCACCGCACGGCACCAGCAGCCGGCCCACCCGCTCGGCCGGCGGCCACCCCGGATCCACGTCCCGTACGTCGTCGTAGGCGCACCACCACACCGAACCGGTCCGCTCGCCCTTCACCTTCACCGCCAGCAGCCCGCCCTGCACGAACGCGACGCCCAGGTAGTCCTTCGTCAGGTGGTCCCGCAGGCACTTGTTGACGTACACGAGGTCGTTGACCGCCGCCTCGTCCCGCACCGTGAAGAACGGCTGGTCCACCAGCAGCCCCAGCTCCGCGTCCAGTGCCGCGCCCACCGGCGCGCTGCCGCCCGCCGCCTTCAGGAACGACCGGTACGCACCCGGCAGCCGGTACCCCAGGTCCTCCTCGACCCCCTGCACCTGCTGCTCCGTCACCGCCACGCCCGACTTCGGCAGCCGGAAGTGCACCGGACGGGTCTCCTGCAACGGCCGCGTGCCGCGCTTCGACTGGTCCACCGGCGCGGTCGCCAGACCGCCGTGGTGCCGCAGCAGCGCCTTCACCTCGACCGGCACCAGCTCCAGACGCCGCGAACCCACCGCGTGATGCCACGTCCAGCCGTGCGGAGTCGCCACGCTCGGCACCGTGTCCCACAGCTCATGGCCGGAAGCCGCCAGCGCCGCGTTCGCCGACACGTAGTCCGTCAGCCGCAGCTCGTCGACCCCGAAACCCTCCGGCGGCTCCGCGATCTCCGCGGCCGCCCGGGCGTACGGCGAGAAGTCCGGGTAGCCGCGCTCGTCCACCCGCACCCCTCTCGGGTGCCGGGTCGCCCGCACCGGATCCGGGAAGTGAATGACCTGCCCGGCATAGGCCGCGTTCGGCGGCGCGGCCTGTCCCCCGGCCTGGGGGCCGGGAGGTGCCCCCAGCCCGAGCCGACTCGTCGTCATGGCGGTTGCCCCCTGCGGCACTCTGTACGGCCCGCAGTGGCCGGTCCGCTTCCGGATCCGATCCACCACGCCCGTATCGACTGTCTCCAACGGTTGCCCACGCGCGCCCACCGCGCGCATCACGGTGCCGACAGCCTATGCGGTACGACGACACGGGTCACCGGCGCTCCATTTCCGGCACCCCACTTCCGTGACCAGCCGTCACCCCACCCTTACGGACCGCCCAAACACGGGCGTGTCGCAGCGCCCCAGCTTCCCCACCCGCCTCGCCATTTGGCACCCTGTGACGTCCGGGGGCATGCTCGGGAGGGGATGACGATCATGAACGCAACACAAACGGGGCCACCCAACAGGTCACAGACGGCCACGGCCGGCGATCCACGCGCCCGATCCGGTGACCCGCGCATCGGGTCCGGCGACCCGCGCGTCGGCTGGTCCCACGCCGAAGCCCCGCACGCGCCCACCCTCCGCCACCGCCGCGACGGCATACTCCCCACCGTCGCCGCCGCCCTCTCCGTGCGCGGCGAAACCCTCACCGGCACCGCCGCCCGCGGCGACCAGCCGCCGTCCCTGCACCACCTCGTGCAGGACTTCCTCGACACCCTCACCAGCGCCCAGCGCGACCGCTTCACGGGCCGCTGCGCCGAAGCGCTCCTCATCTCCCGCCACATCGCCACCGCCGACGCCGCCCGCAGAGGGCGCGCCGCACGAAAACCCATGACCAACGGCGAGGCCCGCAAAGCCCTCAAGCAGGCCAAGCTCACCGCCCGCCGCATCCGCGAGGACGGCGACCCCCTCCACGGCAGCTTCGCCGAGCCCTGCCGCGCCTGCGCCGCCCTCAGCGCCCACTTCGGCGTCCGCGTCGTCGACCCGGAAGCGAACGACTAGCCCCAGCGGCACGACGTACCGGTTCACGGCGCACGAAGGAGCAGCCCCGGCGGCACCACGTACCGGTCATGACGCACGAAGAACGAGAGCCGATGCACCACGACCACCACCGCACCTCCAGCACCCGCTTCCCCGTCCCCGTCGACGCCGCCCTGCGCGCCGCCGGCTGGCAGCCCGGACGCTGGGAGATCAAGCAGGCCGAGATCTGGGCCGACGCCCTCCGCGACCACACCACCCCCGCCGGCCACCGCCACGCCGTCTTCCCCGCCGCCGTCGAGGCCTGGGCCGAATTCGGCGGCCTCACCGTCACCCCCAGCGGACCCGGCCGCCAGGTCGCGCCCGCCCCCCTCCACCTCGACCCCCTGCACGGCCTCCACATGGCCCGCACCCTCGCCGACCTCGGCCGCGCCCTGGACACCGACGTCGCCCCCCTCGGCGCCGAGACCGACACCCAGGCGCTCCTCGTCATCGACGACGAAGGCCGCGTCTACACCCTCGACCACACCGGCGACTGGTATCTCGGCCCCGACATCGACTCCGCCCTCGGCGCCCTCGTCTCCGGCATCGAACCGGTACGCCTCACGGCAGGCTGAGCCCCGGTCCGACGACGCACGCCTGCGACGCCTACGACGCCGGAATCACCGCCGACACCCGGAAACCCCCCGCCTCCGTCGGCCCCGAGACGAACACCCCGCCCAGCGCCACCACCCGCTCCTTCATCCCCACCAGCCCGTTGCCCCCCGACGGCAGCCTCGCCGACGACGCCCCCACCTCCGGCGGCGGCTCGTTCTCCACCTGCATCGCGATCTCCCCCACCCGATGCGCGAGCCGCACATGCGTCTTCGCCCCCGCCGCGTGCTTGTGCACGTTCGTCAGCGCCTCCTGCACCACCCGGTACGCCGTCTGCTCCACCTTCCGCGCATAGGCGCGCACCTCGCCCTCCACCGACAGCGCCACCACCATCCCCGCCGCCGCGGACTGCCCCAGCAGCTCCTCCAGCTCCTCCAGACACGGCCCCTCGCCGTGCTCCTCCACCGCCCGCGAGGCCGCCACGGCCGCGGCCACCCCGACCGCCGCCAACGGCACCGACGCCGACGCCCGTTCCTTCGCACCGCCACCGCTGCGCAGCACGCCGAGCATCTCCCGCAGCTCCGTCAACGCCTGCCGCCCCATGTCCCCCACGAGGACGGCGTTCCGTACGGCCTTCTCGGGATCCTTCCGGGCCACGGCCTGCAGCGCGGCGGCGTGCACCACCATCAGACTCACCCGGTGCGCGACGACGTCATGCATCTCCCGCGCGATCCGCGTCCGCTCCTCGTTCCGCGCCCATTCGGCCCGCTCCTCCGCGCGCTCGGCGAGCAGCTGCAACTCCCGCTCCAGGCTGTCCGCGCGCTCCCGCAGGCTCTCCATCAGCCGCCGCCGGGCGCCGACATACAGGCCGAGCAGCACGGGCGGGGCGGTGAGCCCCAGCGACATGACGATCGCCGCGAACGGGATGAACCAGTCCCCGATCGTCAGATGCCCCTGGTCCATGCTCTGCCGCACCCGCACGAACGTCACGATCAGCGTCCCGAGCAGTTGCATCCCGGCCAGCGAGCCGATGATCCGCCGGGGCAGCTCGGACGCGGCGAGCGTGTAGAGCCCCACGATCGCCATCAGGAACCCCATCTGGGCCGGCGTGATGGCGATCGTCACCAGCACCACGGCGATGGGCCACTGCCGCCGGACGACCAGTACGGAACCGGCGAGCACCCCGAACACGACCCCGGCCCCCACCGGAATCCCCGCGTCTCCCGCGAAGGTGACCCCCTCCACCGCGCACTCCGCGGCGGACACCGCGGCCAGACTCCAGTCGAACGCCGCGCTGCGCCATCTGGGCCACCACAACGGCCCTCCCCGGGTCGTCGCGGCCTCATCCCCCGTCGTGGTCATGCCTCCAGCCTACGGGCGCGCACCCCGCCTTTTCCGGCGAGTTTCCCCGACCGGTCTCGAACTGCTGAACCCTGTCTGTTCGACCCCAGAGGCGGGCATTCCAGCGCGAACCGTTCCTCCGGAGCGCCGACCTACACCGTCGCACCGAGGGCCGGTGGTGCGGCATAGTAGGGAGCGCCATCCGGCAGCCGGACCCGATGTCCGGTTTAGTCGGGTTTATTCCCCTGTGGTGTAATTGGCAGCACTGTGGCTTTTGGTGCCATATGTCCGGGTTCGAGTCCTGGCGGGGGAGCCCAGCTCGGTTCGGGCCCTGACAGCAGCGTCAGGGCCCGCTCTCATGTCTGCCAAGAAACGCCCCGGTATCCTTCGGGTGTCTCCACCCCACCACAGCCGAAGGGCAATTCCGTGAGCGCCAACCGCCCGGCAGCCGTCGTCGTACTCGCAGCGGGTGAGGGCACCCGTATGAAGTCGGCCACACCCAAGGTTCTCCACGAGATCTGCGGCCGCAGCCTCGTCGGCCATGTCCTGGCCGCCGCCCGCGAGTTGGACCCGGAGCACCTGGTCGTCGTCGTCGGGCACGCGAGAGAGAAGGTCACCGCGCACCTCGCCGACATCGAGCCGCACGTCCGCACCGCCGTCCAGGCGGAGCAGAACGGCACCGGGCACGCCGTACGGATGGGCCTGGAGGGGCTCGGCGGAGGTGTGGACGGGACCGTCGTGGTCGTCTGTGGGGACACTCCGCTGCTCACGGGCGCGACCCTCGCCGCCCTCGCCGCCACCCACCACGCCGACGGCAACGCGGTCACCGTGCTGACCGCCGAGGTGCCGGACGCCACCGGGTACGGGCGGATCGTGCGGGACGCGGCCTCCGGTGCCGTCACCGCGATCGTCGAGCACAAGGACGCGACCGACGGGCAGCGGGCGATCCGGGAGATCAACTCGGGTGTCTTCGCGTTCGACGGCGCGCTGCTCGCCGACGCGCTCAAGAAGGTGCGGACCGACAACAGTCAGGGCGAGGAGTACCTGACCGACGTCCTGGGGATTCTGCGCGAGGCCGGGCACCGGGTGGGGGCGTCCGTCGCCGGCGACCACCGCGAGATCGCCGGCATCAACAACCGTGTGCAGCTGAGCGAGGCCCGCCGGATCCTCAACGACCGGCTGCTGACGGCCGCGATGCTGTCCGGCGTCACCGTGATCGACCCGGCGACGACCTGGGTCGACGTGACCGTCACCTTCGAGCGGGACGTCACCGTCCACCCCGGGACCCAGCTGCACGGCGCCACCCACCTCGGGGAAGGCGCCGAGGTCGGGCCCAACAGCCGCCTCAAGGACACGTCCGTGGGGGCCGGGGCGCGCGTCGACAACACGGTGTCCGACTCCGCGCACATCGGGGCGGACGCGACCGTGGGGCCGTACGCCTACCTCCGGCCGGGCACGCGGCTGGGCGCGAAGAGCAAGATCGGCACGTATGTGGAGACGAAGAACGCCTCCATCGGGGAGGGGACGAAGGTGCCGCACCTCTCCTACGTCGGGGACGCGACCATCGGCGAGTACACGAACATCGGTGCCGCGAGCGTCTTCGTGAACTACGACGGACAGGACAAACACCACACCACCGTCGGGTCGCACTGCAAGACGGGTTCGGACAACATGTTTGTGGCGCCTGTCACGGTCGGGGACGGCGCGTACACCGCCGCCGGGTCCGTGATCACGAAGGACGTACCGCCCGGTTCACTGGCCGTGGCCCGCGGCCAGCAGCGGAATATCGACGGTTGGGTGGCCCGCAAGCGTCCGGGAAGTGCCGCGGCGAAGGCGGCCGAGGCGGCTGCCCGGCAGGGCGAGGGCCAGGACTGACCGGAAACGGGTGCGTCTGACACGGCGTACCGTGATAAGTGCACACCCGCACCCTTGAGAGACCTCTGAGGAGACTGTGCTGTGACCGGGATCAAGACGACCGGCGAGAAGAAGCTGATGTTCTTCTCCGGCCGCGCCCACCCCGAGCTTGCCGAGGAGGTCGCCCACCAGCTGGGTGTCGGGGTTGTCCCGACGAAGGCCTTCGATTTCGCCAACGGTGAGATCTACGTCCGCTACCAGGAGTCGGCGCGCGGTGCCGACTGCTTCGTGATCCAGAGCCACACGGCTCCGATCAACCAGTGGATCATGGAGCAGTTGATCATGATCGACGCCCTGAAGCGGGCTTCGGCGCGTTCGATCACCGTGATCGTGCCGTTCTACGGCTATGCGCGGCAGGACAAGAAGCACCGTGGCCGGGAGCCGATCTCGGCCCGGCTGATCGCGGACATGATGAAGACGGCGGGTGCGGACCGGCTGCTCACCGTCGATCTGCACACCGACCAGATCCAGGGGTTCTTCGACGGTCCCGTGGACCATCTGTTCGCCCTCCCGCTCCTCGCGGACTACGTCGGCCGGAAGGTCGACCGGTCGAAGCTGACGGTCGTCTCCCCGGACGCCGGCCGGGTACGCGTCGCCGACCGCTGGTGCGACCGCCTGGGCGCGCCGCTGGCCATCGTGCACAAGCGGCGCGACAAGGACGTGGCGAACCAGGTGACGGTCCACGAGGTCGTGGGCGAGGTCGAGGGCCGGGTCTGTGTCCTGGTCGACGACATGATCGACACCGGTGGGACGATCTGCGCCGCCGCGGACGCGCTGTTCGCGCATGGCGCGGAGGACGTCATAGTGACGGCGACCCACGGTGTGCTCTCGGGCCCGGCGGCGGACCGGCTGAAGAACTCCAAGGTGAGTGAGTTCGTGCTCACCAACACCCTGCCGACCCCCGGTGAGCTGGCGGTGGACAAGATCACGGTCCTCTCCATCGCGCCGACCATCGCCAACGCGGTGCGCGAGGTGTTCGAGGACGGTTCGGTGACGAGCCTGTTCGACGAGCAGTAGGCCACTGTGCGGCCTTGATCGCCCCGCGCCCGGAGGGCGCTCAAGGTCAACTTTTCCGCGGCCTCCCCCGCCGAGTACACTTCGCGAGTTGCTCGGCGAGGGAGGCCGTACGCATGCGTACGGCGGTCCGTTATCGACGCGCTCTTCGTAGCAGGCCGTTCGTGGCCGGGTAACCATCCGTTCGCGATACCTACGAGGAGTGATCTGTATGTCCGAGGTGAAGCTCGCCGCCGTGACCCGCAACGAGTTCGGCAAGGGTGCGGCCCGTCGTATCCGTCGGGACAACAACGTTCCGGTCGTGCTGTACGGGCGGGGTTCGGCCCCGCTGCACCTGACCCTCCCGGGCCACGAGCTGCTGCTGGCGCTGCGTACGCCGAACGTCCTGATCTCCCTGGACATCGACGGCAAGGGCAACGAGCTGGCCATCCCGAAGTCGGTCGTGCGTGACCCGATCAAGGGCTACCTGGAGCACGTCGACCTGCAGCTGGTCCAGCGCGGCGAGACGGTCACGGTCGAGATCCCGGTGCACGCCGAGGGCGAGCTGGCGGCCGGCGGCAACCTGCTGGAGCACGTCCTGAACGCGCTGCCGGTCGAGGCCGAGGCCACCCACATCCCCGAGTCCGTCACGGTGTCCGTGGAGGGCCTGGAGGCCGGTGCCTCGATCCTCGCCAAGGACATCGCCCTGCCGAAGGGCACCAAGCTGGCCGTCGAGGGCGACACCGTCGTCCTCCAGGTGCTGGCCGCGCAGGCGGAGGAGGCCCCGGAGGAGGGCGCCGAGGGCGAAGAGGCCGCCGAGGCCTGATCCTCACCCCTCACCGTCCGGTCAGCCGCTGTTCCCGTACGGGGGCAGCGGCTGGCGTGCGTCGACGTGTACCTAGGAGACATGGACGTGACGACCGATGCGAGTGCCCCCTGGTTGATCGTGGGGCTCGGCAACCCGGGGCCCGAGTACGCGATGAACCGGCACAACGTCGGGTTCATGGTGGCCGATCTGCTGGCCGAGCGGATCGGGGGGAGGTTCAAGCGGGCGGGCCGGGCGCAGGCGCAGGTCGTCGAGGGGCGGATCGGTCCCCCCGGGCCCGCGGGCCGGCGGGTGATCCTGGCCAAGCCGATGTCGTACATGAACCTGTCCGGCGGTCCGGTGAACGCGCTGCGGGACTTCTACAAGGTGCCGGTGGCGAACATCGTCGCCGTGCACGACGAGCTGGACATCGACTACGGGGTCATGCGGCTGAAGCTGGGCGGCGGGGACAACGGGCACAACGGTCTGAAGTCGATGACGAAGGCGATGGGTCCCGAGTACCACCGGATGCGGTTCGGGATCGGGCGGCCTCCGGGTCGTATGCAGGTGGCCGACTTCGTGCTGAAGGACTTCTCGTCGGCGGAGCGCAAGGAGCTGGACTACTTCGTGGACCGGGCGGCGGACGCGGTGGAGTCTCTGGTGACCGAGGGCCTGGAGCGGGCGCAGAGTACGTACAACTCGTGACGTGTCGCCCCCTCGGGTTGACCGTGTGCGGGGACATGGCCAATGATCCCCGCCATGCCTGCCACCGCAGCCTCGTCCCATCGCCGTAGGAAGGTCCGTAAGGGCTCCAACGGCTCCAAGGGCCGTACGGCCAAGGCCCCCGGCGCCGCCCTGCGTTTCGGGCGACTCGCGGTGACGGGCCTGCTCGCCGCGCTGATCCTGTTCGCCGGGGTGTGGGGTTCGTGGGGTACGGCGCAGCAGGTGATGCTGACGAAGGGGCGGGAGCGGGGCACGATCGAGGTGACGCGGTGCGGCGCCGAGACCTGCACGGGGCCGTACACGCCGCTGTCGGCGGGATCGACGCCACGCGCGCGTGTGGTGATCGAGAAGTCGGTGGCCGTGAAGAAAGGCCGGACGTACGCGGTGGTCGTGAAGCCGGACGGCGACGAGGTGGTGCGGTCGGGTCCGGCGGGGGTGCTGTACGCGTGGGTGCCGCTGGGCGGCGCGCTGCTGCTCGCGTCGGTGCTGGTGGCGGGCGGGCTGGGACGGCCGCGGGTGGGGTGGGTGCTGGCGGGGTCCGGGGTGGCACTGCTGACGGCGGCGTGGGCGACGGTCTGAGCATGACGGTCTGAGGGTGCCCCCGGAGAGGCACCCTCAGGGTCGGTTCAGCCGGTGTTGCGCAGGCCCGCCGCCACGCCGTTGACGGTGAGCAGGAGTGCCCGGGCGAGCAGTGGGTCGGGTTCCGCGCCGGCCGCCGCCGCGTCGCGCTGGCGCTTGAGCAGCGTGACCTGGAGGTAGGAGATCGGGTCGAGGTAGGCGTCGCGGATGGCGAAGGTCTGCTTGAGGACGGGGGTCGCGTCCAGCAGTTCACGCTCGCCGGTGATCTTCAGGACTTCGGCGACGGTGAGTTCGTGCTCGGCCCTGATGCGGTCGAAGACATGCTTGAGGTGGTCGGGGACGAGCGTGTCGACGTAGTGCTGGGCGATCCGCAGGTCGGTCTTGGCGAGGGTCATCTCGACGTTGGAGACGAAGTTGCGGAAGAAGTGCCACTGCTGGTGCATCTCGTCGAGGACACCGTCGAGACCGGCCTCCCGCAGTGCCTTCAGGCCGGAGCCGACGCCGTACCAGCCGGGGACGATCTGCCGGGACTGGGTCCAGCCGAACACCCAGGGGATGGCGCGCAGTCCGTCGAGCCCGGCGCCGGAGTCGGGCCGGCGCGAGGGCCGCGACCCGAGGTGCAGATCGGCGAGCTGGTCGACGGGGGTGGCGGCGAAGAAGTACGACGGCAGGTCGGGGTCCTCGACGAGTTCGCGGTAGGCCGCGTGCGCCGCGTCCGATACGACGTCCATGGCGGCGTCCCAGCTGGCGAGGGCCTCGTCGGACTGGCGGGGGGAGGTGTGCAGGGCGGAGGCCTGGAGGGTGGCGGCGACGGTCAGTTCCAGGTTCTCCCTGGCCAGGGAGGGGATGAGGTACTTGTCGGAGATGACCTCGCCCTGTTCGGTGACCTTGATCTCGCCCTCCAGGGTGCCCCAGGGCTGGGCGAGGATCGCGTCGTGGGAGGGGCCGCCGCCGCGCCCTACGGTGCCGCCGCGGCCGTGGAAGAGCCGGAGCCGGACGCCGTAGCGGTGGGCGACGTCGCGCAGCCGGCGCTGGGCGCGGTGGATCTCCCACTGCGAGGTGGTGATGCCGCCGAACTTGGAGGAGTCGGAGTAGCCGAGCATGACCTCCTGGACATCGCCGCGCAGGGCGACGAGCCGCCGGTAGGAGGGGTCGGCGAGCATCTCCTCGAGGATGGTGTCGGCGGCCTTGAGCTCGTCGGTGGTCTCCAGGAGGGGCACGATGCCGATCCTGGCCCAGCCGGCGTGCAGGTCGATCAGTCCGGCCTCGCGGGCGAGGACGGCCGCGGCGAAGACGTCGTCGGCTCCCTGACACATCGAAATGATGTACGACTCGATGACCTCGGGTCCGAAGACGGCGAGCGCCCGCTTGATCGTCCCGAACACGCCGAGGGTCTTCTCACCGGCCGCGTCGACGGGCGCCGGCACGGGCGCGAGCGGCCTGCGGGACCGCAGTTCCTTGGCGAGGAGCTTCGTACGGTACTCGCGGGGCATGTCGGCGTAGCGCCAGGACTCCTCGCCGAGACGGTCGAAGAGCTGGCCGAGGGCGTGGTGATGGGCGTCGGCGTGCTCGCGGACGTCCATGGTGGCGAGCTGGAGGCCGAAGGCGGCGAGGGTGCGCAGGGTGCGGTTCATCCGGCCGTCGGCGAAGAGCCCGCCGCGGTGTTCGCGCAGGGAGGTCTGGATCAGCGTCAGGTCCTCCAGCAGCTCACTCGTGCCGAGGTAGTCGCGGCCGGGAGCGTGCGGGGTGCCCTTGGCGAGGCGCTGCTTGGTGTTCTCCAGCTTCTGCCGGATACAGGTGGCCTTGAGCCGGTAGGGCTCCTCGGCGTTGAGGCGCTTGTAGCGGGGGCTGATCTCGGGCAGCCGTTCGAGGTCGCTCTTCAGCGACTCCAGGAGTTCCTCGGTGGCCCCGGTGTAGCGGATGGAGTTCGACAGGAAGCCGCGCAGCTCGTCGATCGTCTCCAGGGCGTCGTTGATGCCGTGCTCGTGCTGGAGGATCAGGACGTCCCAGGTGACCTGGGGGGTGACGTTGGGGTTGCCGTCGCGGTCGCCGCCGATCCAGGTGCCGAAGGTGAGGGGGCGGGTTTCCTCGGGGAGGCGGACGCCGACACGCTCCAGTTCGGCGGTGAGGTCCTCCAGGACGTCGCCCACCGCGCCGACGTGGAGTTCGTCGAGGTAGTAGATGGCGTTGCGGGCCTCGTCGGCCGGTTCCGGGCGTACGACGCGCAGCTCGTCCGTCTGCCACACCAGGTCGATGTTCTCGGCGAGGCGGGTGTCGTGGCGCCGGCGGTCGGCCTCGATGACGGGGGTCTCCAGAAGCGCGGCGACGCGCCGGAGCTTGTTGAGTACCGACCGGCGCGCGGCCTCGGTGGGGTGCGCCGTGAACACCGGGCGGACGTTCAGGTGGCGGACGGTCTCGCGGACGTGCTCGGGGTCGGCGTCCTTGAGGCGGTCGGCGGTGCGGGCGAGGAGGCCGCCCTCGGCGGCGCGCCTGGCGCGCAGCTCGCGGCCCCGGTGCACCTGCTCGGTGACGTTGGCCAGGTGGAAGTAGGTGGAGAAGGCGCGGACCAGCTTGGCGGCGGTCTCCAGTTCGATGCCGCGCAGCAGTTCCGCGGCGGCCTCGCCGTCCTCACGGGTGAGGCGGCGGACCTTTTCGACCAGGTCGAGGAGCTCGGGACCCTCCTGCCGGACGAGGGTCTCCCCGAGGAGGTCACCCAGTCGGCGGATGTCGGCGCGCAGCTCGGGGCTGGTCGTCGTCTGGTCGTCGGCACTGCTCACAGGTGCGGCTCCTTGCAGTGTTGAAGCTCGTCCGGGAGGGAACCCGGTGACCGTCCGCGCGGTGGCTGCCGCATACGGGCCGGACATCCGGGAAGAAAAGAGAGCGGACCGCGCTGTCCGACCGGTTCCAAGGATAGGTGCCGGGTCTGACGCGCAGACTCTTGGGCCTCTTGCCGCAGGGCGGGGCACTGCCATACTTACGATGCCGTAGGTTACGGAACCGTAGGAATCATTGAGAACCATCGGGAAGTCGTTCAAAGCTGTACGAAGCCGTACGAAGCTGTACGGGTCGTCTTCCCCTTCTGTTCGCTGTGACCAGGCAACCTGCCACAAAACCCTCGAACCCCCCAGGGGACGCCCCATGACCACGAGCTCGGATGTGATCGACGACGCCCCGAAGGCGAACGACGGCCCTCCACTCCCCTCCGCGACGCTCGGTGGCGAACGCAAAGGTTCGCTGGAGCAGATCGCCCTGCTGCTGTTCATCGTCGTCCCGTTCCTGGCGCTGCTCGCGGCGGTGCCGCTGGCCTGGGGCTGGGGTGTGAGCTGGCTGGACCTCGGTCTGCTGGTCCTCATGTACTTCCTCGGCTGCCACGGCGTCACGATCGGTTACCACCGCTACTTCACCCACGGCTCCTTCAAGGCGAAGCGTCCCCTGCGGATCGCGCTTGCGGTGATGGGGTCGCTCGCCGTGGAGGGCCCGCTGGTCCGCTGGGTGGCGGACCACCGCAAGCACCACAAGTTCTCCGACGCGGAGGGCGACCCGCACTCTCCGTGGCGGTTCGGCGAGACGCTCCCGGCGCTGATGAAGGGCCTGTGGTGGGCGCACATCGGCTGGATGTTCGACGAGGAGCGGACTCCGCAGGACAAGTACGCGCCGGATCTGATCAAGGACGGCGCGATCCGCGCGATCTCCCGTCAGTTCATCGTCTGGACGGTCGTCTCCCTGGCGATCCCGCCGCTGGTGGGCGGTCTGGTGACGATGTCCTGGTGGGGCGCGTTCACGGCGTTCTTCTGGGGCTCGCTGGTGCGGGTGGCCCTGCTGCACCACGTCACCTGGTCGATCAACTCGATCTGTCACGCGGTGGGCAAGCGGCCGTTCAAGTCGCGGGACCGCTCCGGCAACGTGTGGTGGCTGGCGATCCTGTCCTGCGGCGAGTCCTGGCACAACCTGCACCACGCCGACCCGACGTCGGCTCGGCACGGGGTGCAGCGCGGTCAGCTGGACTCCTCGGCCCGGTTCATCCGCTGGTTCGAGCTGCTCGGGTGGGCCTACGACGTCCGCTGGCCGTCACGCTCGCGTATCGATTCGCGCCGTAACACGGACGAGGACGGCTCCGGGCGCCGGAAGGCGACCGCGAAGACGGCATGATTGACGGCGTGGCGACCGACTCCAGCAGCACCTCCAGTCCCGGCGGCGAAGCAAAGCCGCGGCGTGCGCGTCGTACCCGTATGACGGGGGCGGAGCGGCGTCAGCAGCTGCTGGAGATCGGTCGCACCCTGTTCGCGGCGAAGGGTTTCGAAGGCACGTCGGTGGAGGAGATCGCGGCGAAGGCCGGGGTGTCCAAACCGGTGGTGTACGAGCACTTCGGCGGCAAGGAGGGCCTGTACGCGGTCGTCGTCGACCGCGAGATGCGGCGCCTGCTGGACATGGTGACCAGCTCCCTCACCGCCGGACATCCCCGTGAACTGTGCGAACAGGCGGCCTTCGCGCTCCTCGACTACATCGAGGAGTACACGGACGGTTTCCGCATCCTGGTCCGCGACTCCCCGATCCCCCAGTCGACCGGTTCCTTCGCCTCGCTCATCTCGGACATCGCGACCCAGGTGGAGGACATCCTGGGCCGCGAGTTCAAGAGCCGCGGCTTCGACCCGAAGCTCGCCCCGCTCTACGCCCAGGCCCTGGTCGGCATGGTCGCGCTGACCGGCCAGTGGTGGCTGGACGTCCGGCGCCCCAAGAAGGCGGAGGTGGCGGCCCACCTGGTGAACCTGGCGTGGCACGGCATGGACGGCCTGGAGGCCAAGCCGCGTCTCATAGGGCGCCGGAAGAGCTGAATCCCTCAGCGCCTCAGTGCTTGAAGGTGTCCTTGGCCTTCTCCTTGGCCTGGCGGGCGTCGCCCTTGGCCTGTTCGGCGCGGCCCTCCGCCTCCAGCGGCAGGTTGCGCGTCACCTTGCCGGCGGCCTCTTTGGTTTTGCCCTTGAGCTGTTCCTTCTTCGCCTTGGCCTTCTGTTCCTTCGCCACGTGGATCACTCCCTGCGGGTCCGTTTCGGCTCCGAGTGACCGTGGCCCCGTCGTTCAAACGGTGGGCTCTCCCTTCCGCGCCACCGCGAACAGCCTGCGGAACGGCAGGACCGTGCCGTACTCGGCGCTCGGGTAGGCCTCGCGGAGGAGGTCGCGGTACTCGGTGACGAAGGCGTCCCGCGCCTCGGGGTCGTCGGCGAGGGCGTCGAGGGCGGGGCGCAGACCGGTGCCCTTGACCCAGTCGAGGACGGGGTCCTCGCCCCGCAGGACGTGCTGGTACGTGGTCGTCCAGACGTCGGCCGTACAGCCGAGGCGGGCCAGCCGGTCGAGGTAGACGCCGGGGGCGTGCACGGAGTCCTCGTGGCGCAGCACGCTGCCGAGCCTGGGCTTCCAGCGGGGCGTGTTGCCGAGTTCGCGCATGAGGGCGTGCAGGGGGGCGTCGATGTTGTACGGCACCTGGAAGGCGAAGGCGCCGCCGGGTGCGAGGCCGTCGAGCCAGGCGGGGAAGGCGTCGAGGTGGCCGGGGACCCATTGCAGCGCGGCGTTGGAGACCAGCAGGTCGTAGGTCTCGTCCGGCGTCCAGGTGGTGAGGTCGGCGTACGCGAAGTCGAGGCGTGCGCCGGCGTACGCCTCCGCGTCGGCGAGCATCTGCGGCGAGCTGTCGTAGCCGGTGACGCGGGCGGCGGGCAGCCGGCCGGCGAGGACGGCGGTGAGGTTTCCGGGTCCGCAGCCGAGGTCGGCGACGCGGGGCGGGTCACCGGGCAGGTCGGGGAGGCGGGCGAGGAGGTCGGCGAAGGGGCGGGCGCGATGGCCGGCGTGACGGAGGTACTGGGCGGGGTCCCAGGAGGGGTTGGTGGTCATGCCCGTAACTTTCCCCTTCTCTTTATCTCGACGTCAAGAGACTTGATCCTAATTAAATCGACATCAAGAGACTTCACGTCGACACAACCACTACACTGATCGCCATGGAGGACGAGGTCGATCGGCTGGTCGCAGCGTGGCGCCGGGAGCGCCCGGACCTCGACGTGGAGCCGCTGGAAGTACTCAGCCGGGTGAGCAGACTGGCCCGGCATCTGGACCGCGCCCGTCGGCTGGCGTTCTCCGAGCACCAGCTGGAGCCCTGGGAGTTCGACGTCCTGACGGCGCTCAGGCGCGCGGGTGCGCCGTATCAGCTCTCGCCGGGGCAGTTGCTGACGCAGACCCTGGTCACCTCGGGCACGATGACGAACCGTATCGACCGGCTCGCCAAGAAGGGCCTGGTGGAACGGCTGCCGGACCCGAGCGACCGCCGCGGTGTCCTGGTCCGGCTCACGGACGACGGCAAGGACCGCGCCGACCAGGCCCTCGCCGGGCTGCTCGCCCAGGAGCGGGCGATCCTCGCCGAACTCTCCGGCGCCCAGCGCGGTGACCTGGCCTCGCTGCTACGCCAGCTGACCGCCCCGTTCGACAACATCCCCGGCTAGGTCCACGGGTCCGACGCCCGCCCGGCGCGCGAGGGCGACCGCGGCGAGGGTCGAGTGGACGCCCAGCTTTCCCAGGACGTTCTGCATATGCGTGCGGACGGTGTGCGGCGAGAGGAAGAGCCGCTCGGCGACGGCCTTGCGGCCCAGCCCCGCGACCATGCAGCGCAGCACTTCCCGCTCCCTCGGCGTCAGGGACTCGACGAGCCGCTCGCTCTCGGTGCGGTGCTTGCGGGCTGCGGTCAGCTCGCGCAGCACACCGGTGAGCAGGGCGGGCGGCAGGTGGGTCTCTTCGCGCAGCACCCCGCGGATCACCGTCAGCAGCCGCGACAGCGAACAGTCCTTCGCCACCCACCCGGAAGCCCCGGCCTGCAGCGCGAGGGCCGCGCGGCGCGGGTCGTCCTTCTCGGCGAGGACGACGATCCGGACGTGCGACTGGGTGGCGCGCACCCCCGCGACCAGCGAGATCCCGTCGACGAGCCCGTCCTCACCGACCTCCTGCACGGGTACGGCGGCCCGTATGCCGGGCTGCCCCCCGCCCAGATCGGCGTCGACGAGCAGCACGTCGTAGCGGCGCCCCTCGGCGGCCGCGCGCTCCAGACTGCGCAGTGCCGCCGGGCCGCTGCCGGCCGCGGACACGTCGACGTCGGGCTCGGCCGCCAGTGCGGCGGCGAGCGACTCGGCGAAGATACGGTGGTCGTCGACGACCAGCACTCGGATGCGAACCACGAAACCCCCTTCCCCGAGCTCCTTGCCGGAGCAGGGGATCACCCCAAGGTCCGGAGAACGATGACCTGCGCGGATACGACGCCCGCAGGGGATGCCGCTGCCGCACGGCCGCCGCCGTGCTGTGACTGCTACCCCCACCGCGGGCGCCGTACCCGACTGTCTCGCCCCCTGATCAGCACCGGCCCCCACCGGTGCTGTTTCAACAGGGTAGGGCCGTGGGCCGACAGCGGAAGGCAAAACGCAGAACTGATTGGCCAGCGCGTTTATGGTGTGCCGCATGTTTCGCCTTGAGACAGAAGTCGACAGGACTCGGCGCGATCTTCTCCGTTCCCGGCTCCTCGCCGCCGACACGGCGGCCTCCCCGGTGCTGCGCGCCCTGCGCGGCACCCCCGCCGGCCGCGAGACCCCCCTGCACGTCTGGGCCTTCGACTCCGCCGACGCCGGCGGCGAACTGGCCGGCGGCCTGGTCGGCCACACCTGGACGACCTGGCTGCACATCGCCCACCTCTGGGTCGACGAACGCCACCGCGGCAGGGGCCTGGGCACCCGCCTCCTCACCGAAGCGGAACACATCGCGGCGCACTCCCGCGGCTGCCACCGGGCCCGCCTGGAGACCTGGGACTTCCAGGCCCCGGACTTCTACCGCCGCCTCGGCTACAAGGTGGCATGCGTGATCGAGGACTACCCCCCGGGGGTCACGGAGTACACGCTGACGAAACGGCTGGGGTGACGGAAAGACCGTCAGCCCCGCACAGACGTACGGGGCTGACGGCACGGGCGCAAAGGAAGGGTCAGTTCACCCGGCGGGCGCCCGGGGAAGGTACCGCCTCGAAGATGCGGGGGGCCGTGTAGCCGGCTGTGGCGAAGGCTACTTCGAAGGCCTTGGTGAGGGTGTCGACCTCGGCCGTCTCCGCGAGGACGATCGCCGAGCCGCCGAAGCCGCCGCCGGTCATGCGGGCGCCGAGGGCGCCGGTGGCGACGGCGGTGTCGACGACCAGGTCCAGCTCCGGGCAGGAGACGCGGAAGTCGTCGCGCAGGGAGGCGTGGCCCTCGGTGAGGACCGGGCCGATGGCGCGGGTGTCACCCGACTCGAGGAGGGATACGACCCGCTGCACGCGCGCGTCCTCCGTCACGACGTGGCGGACCAGGCGGCGGACCTCCTCCTCGTCGCCGAGGCGGGCCAGGGCCGCGTCCAGGTCGTCGTACGGGATGTCGCGCAGCGCGTCGACGCCCAGCAGGGCCGCGCCCTTCTCGCAGCCGGCGCGGCGCTTGCCGTACTCGCCGCCGCTGTGGGCGTGCTTGACCTGGGTGTCGACGACCAGCAGGCGCAGTCCTTCGGCGGCGAGGTCGAAGGGGATCTGCTTCTGGGAGAGGTCGCGGGTGTCGAGGAAGAGGGCGTGGCCCGCCTCGCAGCAGGCGGAGGCCGTCTGGTCCATGATGCCGGTGGGGGCGCCGACGTAGACGTTCTCGGCGCGCTGGCAGAGGCGGGCCAGCTGCCAGCGTTGCAGGCCGAGGGAGTAGAGGTCGTTGAGCGCGAGGGCGACGACGACCTCCAGGGCCGCGGACGAGGACAGGCCCGCGCCCGTGGGGACCGTGGAGGTGAGGTGGACGTCCGCGCCGGTGATCGGGTGGCCGGCCTCGCGCAGGGCCCACACGACGCCCGCCGGGTACGCCGTCCAGTTGCCGTCCGACTCGGGGGCGAGCGCGGCCAGGTCCAGCTCGGCCACACCGCCCTCGATGTCGCCGGAGTGCAGGCGCAGACGTCCGTCCGCGCGCCGGGCGACCGCCGCGAGCGCGGTGTGCGGCAGCGCGAAGGGCATCACGAAGCCGTCGTTGTAGTCGGTGTGCTCACCGATGAGGTTGACGCGGCCGGGCGCCGCCCAGACGCCGTCGGGTTCCGTGCCGTACAGGGCCTCGAAGGCGTCCCGGACGTGCTGCACCTGCTCCGAACCCACTACTGCTCCCTTGCGATGTGCTGGGCGAACTGCCAGGCGTCCGCGACGATTCCCGAGAGGTCCGCGCGGGAGGGGTTCCAGCCGAGCCGCTCGCGGGCGGCCTGGGCGGAGGCGACCAGGACGGCCGGGTCGCCGCCCCGGCGCGGGGCCACGACCTCGGGGATCGGGTGCCCGGTGACCTCGCGGACGGTCTCGACGACCTCGCGGACCGAGAAGCCGTTGCCGTTGCCGAGGTTGCAGATGAGGTGCTCGCCGGGCTTGGCCGCGGCGACGGCGAGGAGATGGGCCTCGGCCAGGTCGGCGACGTGGATGTAGTCGCGTACGCAGGTGCCGTCCGGGGTCGGGTAGTCGTCGCCGAAGACGGAGATGGCCTCGCGGCGGCCCTGGGCGACCTGGAGGACGAGCGGGATGAGGTGCGTCTCGGGGGCGTGCCGCTCGCCGTACTCCCCGTAGGCGCCCGCGACGTTGAAGTACCGCAGGGACACGGCACCCAGCCCGTGCGCCGCGGCCTCGCCGGTGATCATGTGATCGACCGCCAGCTTCGAGGCGCCGTACGGGTTCGTGGGCCTGGTCGGGGCGGTCTCGACGATCGGGACCTGCTCCGGCTCGCCGTAGGTGGCGGCCGTGGAGGAGAAGACGAGCCGGCGCACACCGGCCTCGCGCATGGCGCCGATCAGGGCCATGGTCCCGCCGACGTTGTTGTCCCAGTACTTCTCGGGCTTGACGACGGACTCGCCGACCTGGGAGAACGCGGCGAAGTGGAGTACGGCGTCGAAGGAGGAGTCGAGGTGCTTGGCCGCGTCGCGGATGTCGCCCTCGATGAAGGCGGCCCCGGCCGGGACGCCCTCGCGGAACCCGGTGGAGAGGTTGTCGAGGACGACGACCTCGTGGCCGGCCTCCAGCAGATGCTGGGCGACGACGCTGCCCACGTACCCGGCCCCGCCGGTGACCAGGTACTTCCCGCTGCTACCGCTGCTCATGAACTCGCTACCTCTCGCAGTCGCTCGGCCGCGCGCTCCGGGGGCACGTCGTTGATGAAGACGTTCATGCCGGACTCGGAGCCCGCGAGGAACTTCAGCTTGCCGGACGTCCGGCGGATGGTGAAAAGCTCCAGGTGGAGTGCGAAGTCGTCACGGTTGACCCCCTCGAACTCCTCCAGCTGCCCGAACGGCGCCTGGTGCCAGGCGGCGATGTACGGCGTCGGCGGTTCACCCTCACCGAAGATACGGTCGAAGCGCCTCAAGAGTTCCAGGTAGACCTTGGGGAACTCTGTGCGCGCGTCCGCGTCGAGCCCGAGCAGATCGGGGACCCGCCTCTTCGGGTAGAGGTGCACCTCGTACGGCCAGTGGGCGGCGTACGGCACGAAGGCGACCCAGTGTTCACCCTCCAGGACGACCCGCTCCTCGGCGAGTTCACGCTCAAGGACGGCGTCGAAGAGGTTCTCCCCGCCGGTCATCTCCTTGTGGGTCGCGAGTGAACGCAGCATCAGGGCGGTGCGCGGGGTGGTGAACGGGTAGGCGTAGATCTGCCCGTGCGGATGTCCGAGGGTCACCCCGATCTCGGCACCGCGGTTCTCGAAGCAGAACACCTGTTCAACGGAGGGCAGATGCGACAGCTCGGAGGTCCGGTCGGTCCAGGCGTCGAGGACGAGCCCCACCTGCTCCTCGGTGAGGGAGGCGAAGGACGCGTTGTGGTCGGAGGTGAAGCAGACCACCTCGCAGCGCCCGGAGTCCCCGGCCAGGGAAGGGAAACGATTCTCGAACACGGCGACGTCGTACGACGAGTCCGGGATCTCGCTGAGCCGGTCGCCCTGGGAGGGGCAGAGCGGGCACTCGTCGGCCGGCGGATGGTACGTCCGCCCCTGCCGGTGCGAGGCGATCGCGACCGAGTCGCCGAGCAGCGGGTCCCGGCGTACCTCCGAAGTGGTGACGGTGCGGTCGAGTGGACGCCGGTCCATCGCGTCGCGCACCGAGTCGTCCCGCAGGTCGTAGTAGATGAGCTCACGACCGTCGGCCAAGCGGGTCGAGGTCTTCTTCACCGCGACACTCCATTGCCAAGTATGACTTCAACAGAACCGAACACATAGAAACATAAACTACCGAACGCCCTCAGACAAGGTGAGCTCCGGATGCAGACTCCCTCACGTTCTCTGTACCTGGCGGCCGAGCTGCGGCTCCCCACGAACGCGCTCGACTACACGATCCTCGGCATCTACTTCGTCGTCGTCCTCGGGATCGGCTTCGCCGCCCGGCGCTCGGTGAAGACCAGCCTCGACTTCTTCCTCTCCGGGCGCTCCCTGCCCGCCTGGATCACCGGTCTCGCCTTCATCTCGGCCAACCTGGCCGCGACCGAGATCCTGGGCATGGCGGCGAACAGCGCACAGTACGGCGCGTACACGGTCCACTGGTACTGGATCGGCGCGATCCCGGCCATGGTCTTCCTCGGCCTGGTGATGATGCCGTTCTACTACGGCAGCAAGGTCCGCTCGGTCCCGGAGTTCCTGCTCCTCCGCTTCGACAAGGGCGCTCACCTGCTGAGCTCGGCTCTCTTCGCCTTCGCGGCGATCCTGATCGCGGGCGTGAACCTGTACGCCCTGGCGATCGTCGTCGAGGCACTGCTGGGCTGGCCGCAGTGGGTCGCGATCGTCGTGGCCGGCTTCTTCGTCCTGGCGTACATCACGCTGGGCGGCCTGTCCTCGGCGATCTACAACGAGGTGCTCCAGTTCTTCGTGATCCTGGCGGCGCTGATTCCGCTGTCCGTGCTGGGGCTGAAGAAGGTGGGGGGCTGGGGCGGCCTCACGGACAAGCTGACGGCGGCCCACGGGGACGACTTCGTGACGGCGTGGGGCGGCACGGGCATCGGCAGCCCGAACCCGCTGGGCGCGAACTGGCTGACGATCGTGCTCGGGCTCGGCTTCGTCCTGTCCTTCGGCTACTGGACGACGAACTTCGCGGAGGTGCAGCGGGCGCTGTCCGCGAAGAACCTCTCGGCGGCGCAGCGGACCCCGCTCATCGCGGCGTACCCGAAGGTCTTCATCGTGTTCCTGGTGATGATCCCGGGGCTGGTGGCGGCGGTCCTGGTCCCGAAGATCGGGACGTCGGGTTCCGACCTGCAGTACAACGACGCGATCCCGTACCTGATGCAGGAACTCCTGCCGAACGGCGTCCTGGGCATCGCGGTGACGGGTCTGCTGGCGGCGTTCATGGCGGGCATGGCGGCGAACATCTCGTCCTTCAACACGGTGTTCACGACGGACATCTGGGCGAGGTACGTGGTGCGGGAGCGGGAGGACGCGTACTACGTCGGCTTCGGCCGCCTGATCACGGCGATCGGCGTCGCGGCATCCGTCGGCACCGCCTTCCTGGCCTCCTCCTTCTCCAACATCATGAGCTACCTCCAGACGCTGTTCTCCTTCTTCAACGTCCCGATGTTCGTCGTCTTCATCGTCGGGATGTTCTGGAAGCGGGCGTCGAAGAAGTCGGGCTTCTGGGGTCTGCTGGCGGGCACCACGGCGGCGATGATCAACTACTTCGTCTTCTACAAGAGGGACATCATCGGCATCCCCACCGACCAGGGCGCGAACTTCGTCTCGGCGATCGCCGGGTTCGTGGCGGGCGCGGTGGTCATGGTGGCCGTGTCCCTGTTCACGGCTCCGAAGCCGGCGGACGAGCTCCAGGGGTTGGTCTACGGCACCACCTCCCCCGGCATGTCGGAGGCGCCGGCGGCGGGCGACGACGCGTGGTACCGGAAGCCGGCGCTGCTGGGGTGGGGGGCCGTGATCCTGGCCGCCGCCTGCTACATCCCGTTCTCGTTCTGAGCCCGCCCACCAAAGGAGGGAACACATGTCCGAGCAGTTCGAACCCGAAGAGCGGGCCGAGGCGGCCGAACGGCTGCGGCGCGCGGGGTACTCCGAGGCGGACGTCCAGCGGGAGGTCACCGAGCTGGAGGAGAAGTCCCAGACCGCGGCCCGCATCTTCGACCTGCGGCGCATCATCGGCGGCCTGTTCGTGCTGTACGGCGTGATCCTCACGATCACCGGCCTCACGGACGGCGACGCGGAGATCGACAAGGCCCAGGGGATCAACATCAACCTGTGGACGGGGCTGGGGATGCTGGCGCTGGGCCTGTTCTTCCTCGCGTGGCTGTGGCTGAGGCCGACGGCCCATCCGGCGCCGACGCTGCCGCCGGAGGCGGTGGAGGGGCGCGGGCCGGGGGGCGAGTAGCGCCGGGGGGACGCGGAACAGCTCCGGGATCCGCGGGTACGGATCCCGGAGCCGTCCGATGTCAGGGTGTCAGGGTGTCAGGGGGGTCAGCCCCCGAGCCCGCCCAGGAGGCCGTTGAGGACCCCGCCGGCGGACGAGGACCCCTCCAGGCCGGCGCCCGTGGCGGTACCGCTGGCGTCCCCGTTGACGCAGCTCTGCTGGATCACGCTCTGCTCCGTCAGGCTGCTGAGGATGGGGACGTTGTTGAGATTGATGAGGCCCACGTTGAGATTCGAGTCGCCCTGCTCAGCACCCTGAAGGCAGAGCCGGCCCCCCTCGTCGGCACCGTTGGTGGCGGAAGCGACTCCCGCACCGGTGAGACCGAGGGTTCCGATCATGGCCGCCACGAGAGCGGCGTTGCGAAACTTGCGCATTGCATTCCTTTTCTGTCCGAGTCGTGTCTCGTTACAGAACGAAACATTGCAATTACGCACCGTATTTTACGTTTGTCCCTTATGCATCCGCACACGCCGACAGACCTCGCGGAAGGTCCGTCGGGACGGTGGAGTCCTTGCTTGTGCGTCAGGGGTGGTGAGGCAGTGGCCCCGCGCGGTCCAGCAGCCCTGTGCGGGCGGCCAGGGCCGCTGCCTCCAGGCGGGAGCCGACGCCCAGTTTCATCAGGACGCGCTGGACGTGGGTGCGGGCCGTGGAGGGGGCGATGCCCATGCCGGAGGCGATGAGGCGGGTGTCCTCGCCGTCGGCGACGCGGACCAGGACCTCCACCTCGCGCGGGGTGAGCATCTGGAGGAGGCGCTGGCCCTCGTCGTCCGGCTGCGCCGCCGGGTTGAGGAGTTCGCTGAAGGCGCCCTGGAGGAGCTGGGGGGCCACCGCCGCCTCGCCGGCCCTCGCCTTCATGATGGCGCGCTCCACGCCCTCGATACGCTCGTCGTGGCGTACGTAGCCGGAGGCGCCGGCCGCGAAGGCCGCCGCGATGCCGCGCGGGCTCGGTACCGGGCCCAGGACCAGGACCGCGACCTGCGGGCGCTCCCGCTTGATGCGGACCACCGGGTCGAAGATGCCCGGCTCGGCCGGGACCGCCGTACCCAGCAGGCACACCTCGGGTGCCCGGGTGATCACCAGTTCCGCCGCGCCCGCGGCCGGGGCCGCCGCGGCGAGCACCCGGTGCCCGCGCAGTTTCAGAGCCGAGGCCAGCGCCTCGGCGAGCAGGCGGTGGTCGTCGACCACCATCAGCCGCACTCCCATAGAGCAAACCACCCCCCAGTCCCCACCACGTGCGCTACAGACAAAGGGTGCCCCCCGGCACCCTGACCCTGCCCTTCATGCCCCCGGAAGCTACACGCTTGTTCGACGTTGCGCTCCCCCTACCGGCGAGAAGTGCCCGGATCGCCGAAATTCCTCACGTTCGAGGTTGATGAGCGGTAAGTGCGCGCAGGTCATCCGCCGGTGCCGAAGGCGATCGCCAGGTGCTTGGCGTCGCCGCTGTCGGAGGAGTCCGCGTACGTCTCCGCCATGTACAACCGGCCCTGGGAGTACAGGACCTCGGAGTACTCGGGGGACATGTCGCTCTCCATCTCCTTGTCCTTCTCGGAGCCCGTGTTCTCCAGCAGCCTGGTCTCCTTGAAGGAGGCGCCGTCGATGCTGACGACCTGGCCGCCCTCGCCGTACGACGGCTCCTTGTAGACGATCAGGTTGCCGCCGTCCATCCGCAGCGGGTAGAGCGTGTACGACGTCCCCGAGTCGGCGCGCTGGCCGGTCTGCTTGCCGGTGGCCAGGTCGAAGGCGACGACCTCGTTCACGCTGCCGTCGCCGGACTCGTGCTCCTCGGTCGCGATGTACAGGCGGTCGTTGCCGACGACCAGGCCCGTGCAGGCCTCGACCTGGTAGATGGTGTCGCACTCGGCGGCGTAGTCGTCGCCCGGCGCGGAGATGCGGGTGCGCAGCTTGCCGGTCGCGTTGTCGATGGAGAAGAAGTCCGAGATGCCGCTGCCGTCACCGGCGGCGTCGCCGACGTCGGCGGCCACGACCAGCGGGTCCGTCGACACGACGGCCGCGTACTCGATGTCCGTCCCCAGCAGGTACTCGGACTGCACCTTCCCGGACGTCGGGTCGATGGTCTGGAGGTGCAGCTGGCGGGCGTCGTACGTACCGCACTTGCGGACGGCGACCAGCTTGGCGCCGCCGCCGTAGCCGGCGTCGTAGCAGGTGTCGGAGGCCTTCGGCTTCCACAGCAGCCCGCCGGCGGTGACGTCGAAGGCGGCGCCGCCGTCCGAGCCGCCCACGGCGACCGTGTTCGCGCTGACGGTGACGTTGTCGAAGTCGATCGCGGTGTCACCGGAGGAGACGGTCTTCGTCCACAGGCTGCGGCCCGCGTTCAGGTCGATCGCGGAGATCTGGGTGCAGCCGGCGGTGGAGTTCTTCGCGGGCATCTTCGGCTGGAAGACGATCGCCGTGCGGTTGTCGTCGTTCGTCCTGCGGCTCGCCGCGCACACCGGGCCCGGCAGCTTCACCGTCCACAGCCTGGTGCCCTTGTCACGGTCGTAGCCGACGATCTCGGCGACACCGGTCTTCACATACGCCTTGTCGGTCACCCAGGAGCCGTCGATGGCCACGCTGTCGTCCTTCGCGACGGTGGGCATCGGCAGCTGGAAGAGGGCCTTGGCGGAGGGGTCGGCGGGCACCTTCTCGGTGCCCTTGGAGGCGCTGTCCTTGCCGTCGGCGGAGGGCGAGCCCGAGGCCGTGGGGTCGGCCTGCTTGCCGCCGCCGCCCGAGGACTTCGAGTACCAGACCCCACCGCCGACGATCAGCGCGATCGCCACGACGGCCGAGACGATGATCGCCCACTGCGCGTTCACCCTACGACCGGTGCGGCCGGCCGGCGCCGACTGCAGCGGAACGGTCGGCTGCCCCGGGTACCCGTACCCGTACGGGGGCTGCGGGGCCTGCGGGGCCTGCCCGTAGGGGGGCTGCGGGGCGCCGCCGTACGGCGGTTGGGGGGCGGCGGCCGGGTAGCCGTAGCCGGGCTGGGGTGCGGGAGGCGGCGGGTAGGCATAACCAGGCTGCGCGGGGCTGGCCGGGGGGAGGGGCGCCGCCGGGTGGGGGGCGCCTGCCTGATTGGGGGGAGTTACCGGGTTCGCAGGCAGCACGGGTGCACCGAAGCCGCCCGCGGGCGGAGGAACCGGCGCGCCGAAACCCCCCGCCGGGGGCGGCACAGGCGCCCCGAAGCCCTCCGGTGGCGGAGGTACGGCACCGCCAGAGCCGCCCGCGGGCGGAGGAGCGGCAGCACCGGGATCGCCCGCCGCCGGGGCAGGAGGGGCGCCGAAACCCCCCGCGGGCGGAGGAACCGGCGCGCCGAAACCCCCCGCCGGGGGCGGCACTGGGGCGCCGAAGCCCTCTGGTGTTGTGGAGTCGGCTTCCGTCGGCTCGGGTGGGGTGTTCGCGTCGGGAGGGGGCTGGGTCATGGGGGAGTTCACCTCGGCAAGGCGGGCGGCGGGGACGGGAAGACGGGGAGTCGGCTCACTTGCCGTAGGCCAGCATCAGTTTCTCCCTCGTGTCGTCCTGGCCCGTCAGCCGGGTGGAGGAGAGGTAGAAACGGCCGTCGGCCCAGGCGAGGTCGCGGGACGAGAAGCCGCCCTCGATGTCGACCGTGCTCGCGGGGAGTTGGAGGAGTGTCGTCGGCGCGTGGGCCGAGCCGGACACCGGGATGGACACCACGCGGCCGCCGGCCGACGACGACGGCTCGACGTACGCCACGAGCGCCCCGCCGTCGATCCGCACGGGCGTCATCGACTCGTCCGTGGGTGACTTCGCGCGCCACTTCTCCTTGCCGGTGGAGAGATCGATCGCGACGATCTCGTTCGCGCCGGTCGTCGCCTCGGTCGGCAGATAGAGGGTGTTCGCGTCGGACGCGGTGCCGTGGCAGCCGGTGAGGTCGCCGCCGAGGAGGGCCCAGCCGCAGTCGGGCGCGAAGTTCTCGTCGAAGCCGACCTGGGAGCGCAGCGAACCGTTCGCCTTGAAGGTGGAGATGTTCCAGCTGTTCTTGTCGTCGTTGGTGCTGTAGACCACCAACGGGTCGACGGAGTAGGTCCGTTCGACCGTCCACCCCTTGTCGAACTTCCGGGTCCACTTCACCTTGCCGGTGGCCGGGTCCAGTTCCTGGAGTTCGTCGTGCTCGCCGGGCTTGGTCGCGTCGCAGGACGCCACCGCGATCAGCCGGGTCCCGCCCGCGAAGCCCGACGGGAAGCACGCGTCGCCGTAGCGCTGGTGGTCGTACAGCTTCTTGCCGGTGCGGACGTCGTACGCCGTCCCCGACTGTGAGCGGCCCACCATCAGCGTGTTGCCGCTGAGCGCGAGCTCGATGCTGCTCCCCACGCTGTCGAAGAGCTGGCCGTCCGCGACTTCCGCCGTCCAGCCCTTGGCACCGGTGTTGAGATCGACCTGCTGGAGCAGGTTGCACTTGGCGCGGTCGCTGGTGCCGCTCATGTACGCCACGACGATCTTGTCGTCGGCCGTCTTCTGCGGGGTGACCGCGCAGATCAGCTGGGGGAAGGTGAGGGTGTCCCAGGCGGGGCGGCCGTCGCCGACGCCGTAGGCGACGAGTTCCTTGTACGCCGCCTTCACCGCCGTACTGGACGTGATCCACATGCCGGGGGCGTCGGCGCCGTCGCCGGGTGTGTCCGGCGCCTCCTTGTACCAGAGGACCTTCGCCTCGCCCGTCTTGCGGCCCGCGTTGAAGTCCCGCTTCTCCTGGGCGCCGTCGCCGCTGCCGTCACCGGCGTCGACCGGGCTGTCGCTCGCGTTCGGCTTGCCGTCGCTCTGCTCGGCGACGGGCTTCTTGTCGTCGCCGTCGTCGCCGCCGCTCGTGAACGCGAACGCCGCCCCGCCGATCACCAGCAGCGCCGCCACCGCCGCGCCGACGACCATCGCGGGCCGCCCCTTGAAGGGGTTGCGGGAGCCGCCGGGGGGTGGCGACTGGGGTGGGGGGCCGTAGCCGTAGCCGCCGGGCTGCGGGCCGTACGGCTGTCCGTACGGGCCCTGCTGGGCGTACGGGCCCGGAGTGCCGTACGGGCCTGGAGCGCTGTACGGGCCCGGTTGCTGCGGTTGCTGCTGCGGATAGCCGTAACCCGGCTGGGACGGCGGCTGCGGTGGGCCGAACCCGGGCTGTTGCGGCTGATCAGGCGGCTGGGCCATCAGCGTGTTCCCCCTTGTAACTGATTTTGAGCCAGCCCTTTCTATCATTCGGCGCGCACGCCAAACGGGCCGAATCCTCCCTGTGCCCAAGGGAGGACCAGCCCGTGATGCCGTTGTTATGGGCCTTCACGCACCCTTCACGGCTACGCGTCCTCGGCCAGTTCCAGCCAGCGCAGTTCCAGTTCCTCGCGCTCGCCGGCGACTTCGCGCAGCTCGGCGTCGAGTTTCGCGACCTTCCCGAAGTCGGTGGCGTTGTCGGCGATCTGGGTGTGCAGCTTGGACTCCCGCTCGGAGATCTTGTCCAACTGCCGCTCGATCTTCTGGAGTTCCTTCTTCGCGGCGCGCTGGTCGGCTGCGCTCTTCTCGGTCGTGGCCGGCTTCGGCGCGACCGCGGGGGCGGAGGCCGCCGCGGCCTCCTCCATCCGCGCCCGGCGCTCCAGGTACTCGTCGATGCCGCGCGGAAGCATCCGCAGGCTGGCGTCGCCCAGCAGCGCGAACACCCGGTCCGTCGTGCGCTCGACGAAGAACCGGTCGTGGGAGATGACGATCATCGAGCCGGGCCAGCCGTCGAGGACGTCCTCCAGCTGGTTGAGGGTCTCGATGTCGAGGTCGTTGGTGGGCTCGTCGAGGAAGAGGACGTTGGGCTCGTCCATCAGCAGCCGCAGCAGCTGGAGGCGGCGGCGCTCACCGCCCGACAGGTCCCCGACCGGCGTCCACTGCTTCTCCTTGGTGAAGCCGAACGTCTCGCACAGCTGCCCGGCGGTCATCTCGCGCCCCTTGCCGAGGTCGACGCGCTCGCGCACCCGCTGGACGGCCTCCAGGACGCGGAGGTTCGGGTCGAGTTCGCCGACCTCCTGGGAGAGATAGGCGAGCTTGACGGTCTTGCCGACGGCGATCCGGCCGGCCACGGGCTGAACCTCGCCCTCGCTGAGCGCGGCCTCCCTCATGGCGCGCAGCAGGGAGGTCTTCCCGGCGCCGTTGACGCCGACGAGGCCGATGCGGTCGCCGGGGCCGAGCTGCCAGGTGACGTGCTTGAGGAGCACCTTGGGACCGGCCTGGACGGAGACGTCCTTGAGGTCGAAGACGGTCTTGCCCAGCCGCGAGGAGGCGAACTTCATCAGCTCGCTGCTGTCGCGCGGCGGCGGGACGTCCTTGATGAGCTCGTTGGCGGCCTCGACGCGGAAGCGGGGCTTGGAGGTGCGCGCGGGGGCGCCTCGGCGCAGCCAGGCCAGCTCCTTGCGGACCAGGTTCTGCCGCTTGACCTCCTCGGTCGCGGCGATGCGCTCCCGCTCGGCACGCGCGAAGACGTAGTCGGAGTAGCCGCCCTCGTACTCGTGGACGTCGCCCCGCTGGACGTCCCACATGCGGGTGCAGACCTGGTCGAGGAACCAGCGGTCGTGCGTCACGCAGACGAGGGCCGAGCGGCGGGCCCGCAGATGGGCGGCGAGCCAGGCGATGCCCTCGACGTCGAGGTGGTTGGTCGGCTCGTCGAGGACGATCAGGTCCTGGTCCTCGATGAGCAGCTTCGCGAGCGCGATACGGCGGCGCTCACCGCCGGAGAGCGGCCCGATGACGGTGTCGAGCCCCTGCGGGAAACCGGGCAGGTCGAGGCCGCCGAACAGTCCCGTCAGCACATCCCTGATCTTGGCGTTGCCCGCCCACTCGTGGTCGGCGAGGTCCCGGATGACCTCGTGCCGTACGGTCGCGGCGGGGTCGAGGGAGTCGTGCTGGGTGAGCACGCCCATGCGCAGCCCGCCGGAGTGGGTCACCCGGCCGGTGTCCGCGTCCTCCAGCTTGGCGAGCATGCGGATCAGCGTGGTCTTGCCGTCGCCGTTGCGCCCGACGACACCGATCCGGTCCCCTTCGGACACGCCGAGCGAGATGCCGTCAAGCAGCGCACGGGTCCCGTACACCTTGCTGACGTTCTCGACATTGACCAGATTGACGGCCATTTTTCTCCTGCCAGGGGGGATCGGTCAGCCTCCCAGCCTAGTGGGCGCGGGTAGGTGACCGATCCCCCGCAGGTCAGCGGGCTGCCGCCGCCCGGACCTCGTCGAGGAGGTCGTACATCGTCTGCCCCGGGCACTCGGTCTGCAGGTAGTCGCGGTGGCCGCCGACCGTCGTCACGTCCTTCGTCACGCCGTTGACCGGGTTGGTGTAGGTGATCTTCGCCTGGGGGTCGAGACCCTTGAAGCGGGAGATCACCTTGATCAGCCGGATCAGCGCGGCCTTGGCCGCGTCCGTCGGCGGCCGGTCCGTCAGCGTGCCGAGGAAGGCGATGCCGAGGTTGCCGGAGTTGTAGCCGCCGGTGTGGAAGGCGGTGACGACGTTGCCGTCCGGGTCGAAGGCGGGGATGACGTCGTCGCCGGAGTAGCGGCCCTCGTAGATCGTGCCCGCCTCGTCGATGAGGAAGTGGTAGCCGATGTCGCCCCAGTCGAGGGTGACCGCGTGGTACTCGTAGATGCCCCGGACGGTCGCGGCAGGGTCGGGGTCGTCGTTGGGCGTGTCCGTGTGGTGCACGGTGATCGACTGCAACGGGTAGTACACCTCGGGCGAGTTGACCTTCCCGTCCTTGTACCGCTTCGACTCGTCGGCGCCCCACGCCGGTCGCGGCAGATAGGGCACGCCGCGTACGCGGGTGGGTTCCGACGGGACGTGGAAGGCGCGGTCGGGGCCGTCCGTGGTGTCGATCGCCAGCGAGCGCACGTCACTCGCGCCGTCCGGGACCTTCAGTTCGTAGGTGGTGGCGTTCCCCGCGACGACGAGCGCCGTTCCTCCGCCGTCGACGGTCGCGCAGCCGCCGGTCACCCCCTGCCATGCCCCGCCGTCGGTGAACCGGATCCCGGCGCCGTCCTGGGCGCCGGTCCAGCGCAGCCCGACGTAGGAGGCGGCGAAGGCGGTGGTGGTCCTGTCGGTGCCGGTCGCGGCCTCGGTCCGGGTGGCGGGGAACTTCTCGGTCTTCGTACCGGAACTTCCGGAGTCGGTCGAGGAGTTGCCCGCCTCGTCGGACTCGTTCGCCGCGAAGACGACCGGGGTCAGCGCGGCACCGGCTGCCACCGCTCCGGCGGCGCCGATCGCGCCGCGACGGGAGAGCGACGGCTTCCTGCGGTGCGAGGGGGTGGGGGGTTCGGACACGGAAGTGGCCCTTCCAGCTGTACGCATGACGGGAGCCCCGCCGGATCACACCACGGCAGGCCCTTGAAACATCAAGGACCCTAGCCGCCCCAACCGCCCCGCCCGTACTCCGATCGCAGTATTTCCTTGTGGAGATCAGGCGAAGAAACGCCTGTGACTCCACGCCCCCGCCCGGTCGCTGACACGGGATCAGCGCCACACAGCCGGCAGCCTGGTTACCGCTGCGGCGCGACGACCGTCGCCCCCGGGGCCGGGCCCGCCGCCACGCGTACGTGCTTGCACGTTCCCGAGGCGGCCAGCGCCTCCGCGATCTCCGTGGCGGCGTCGGCGTCGCGGGCGAGGTGGGCGGTGGTCGGACCCGAGCCCGAGACGAGGGTGGCGAGGGCGCCGGCCGCGCGGCCCGCGGCGAGGGTGTCGGCGAGTTCGGGGAAGAGGGAGAGCGCGGCGGGCTGGAGGTCGTTGGAGACGGCGGCGGCGAGGGCGTCGGGGTCGCCCTTGGCGAGCGCGTCGAGGAGTTCCCGCGAGGCGACGGGCTCGGGGATGTCGAGGCCCTCGCCGAGCCGGTCGAACTCCCGGAAGACCGCCGGGGTCGACAGCCCGCGCGGCGCCATCGCGAACACCCAGTGGAAGGTGCCGCCGGTCTCCAGGGGGGTCAGCCGCTCGCCCCGTCCGGTGCCGAGGGCGGCCCCGCCGACCAGGCTGAACGGGACGTCGCTGCCGAGTTCGGCGCAGATGCCGAGGAGTTCGTCGCGGGACGCGCGCGTGCCCCACAGCGCGTCGCAGGCCAGCAGCGCGCCGGCGCCGTCCGCACTGCCGCCCGCCATGCCGCCGGCGACGGGGATGTCCTTGGCGATGTGGAGGTGCACGGCGGGGTCGATGCCGTACCGCTCGGCGAGCGCGAGCGCCGCGCGGGCGGCGAGGTTGGTGCGGTCCAGGGGGACCTCGGCGGCGTCCGGGCCCTCACAGGTGACGCGGAGTTCGTCGGCGGGCGTCACGGTGACCTCGTCGTAGAGGCCGACGGCCAGGAAGACATTGGCCAGGTCGTGGAAGCCGTCCGCGCGCGCGGCACCCACCGCGAGCTGGACGTTGACCTTGGCGGGCACCCGCACGGTGACACTCACACTCACGCGGCGCTCCCCTGCATGTTCCCGCCCTTGTCGTCGCCCTTGTCGTCGGCCTTGCGCTCGCCTTTGTCGTCGTCCTTGCGCTCGGCCTTGTTGCCGGCCTCGTCGTCGCTTTTGCGCTCGCCCTTGCTCTCGCCCTTGCTCTCGCCCTTGCTCTCGCCCTTGTTGCCGACCTTGTTCTCGGACTCGGCACCGGCCTTGTTCTCCGCGATGCGGGCGAACTCCTCGACGGTGAGGGACTCGCCGCGTGCCTGCGGAGAGACTCCGGCGGCGACCAGGGCCGTCTCGGCGGCGGCGGCGGAACCCGCCCAGCCCGCGAGCGCGGCGCGCAGCGTCTTGCGGCGCTGGGCGAACGCCGCGTCCACGACGGCGAAGACCTCCCGCTTCGACGCGGTGGTCCTGACCGGCTCGGTGCGGCGGGTGAGCGAGACGAGCCCGCTGTCGACGTTCGGGGCCGGCCAGAAGACCGTGCGGCCGATGGCTCCGGCCCGCTTGACCTCGGCGTACCAGTTGGCCTTGACGGACGGGACGCCGTACACCTTCGAGCCGGGCGGGGCGGCGAGCCGGTCGGCGACCTCGGACTGGACCATCACGAGGGTGCGCTCGATGCTCGGGAAGGTGTCGAGCATATGGAGGAGGACGGGCACGGCGACGTTGTACGGCAGGTTCGCGACGAGTGCGGTCGGGGCGGGGCCCGGCAGGCCGTCGGAGGTGACCTGCATCGCGTCGGAGTGCACCAGCGCGAAGCGCTCCGCGCGCCCCGGCATGCGCGCCGTGATCGTCGCGGGCAGCGCGCCGGCGAGGACGTCGTCGATCTCGACGGCCGTGACCCGCTCGGCGACCTCCAGCAGCGCGAGGGTGAGGGAGCCGAGGCCCGGTCCCACCTCCACGACCACGTCGTCGGGGCGTACCTGCGCGGTACGGACGATTCGGCGGACCGTGTTCGCGTCGATCACGAAGTTCTGACCGCGCTGTTTGGTGGGGCGTACGCCCAGGGCTGCCGCCAGTTCGCGGATGTCGGCGGGGCCCAGAAGGGCGTCGGGGTCGGTGCTGCTCACCGCACCAGGGTACGGGGGATACCGCTAGAGCCGTCCGCCGCAGTGGGGCCACGGGCTCGCGCCCCTCTTCACATACAGCTTCTTCGCTCGGAAGGTCTGTTCCGAGGCCGGGGCGTCCTGGGGGCGGCCGGTGCCGCCGAGGCTCTGCCAGGTGTGGGTGTCGAACTGGTAGAGGCCGCCGTACGTGCCCGAGGGGTCCACGGCGCCCGGACGGCCGCCGGACTCGCAGGCGGCGAGGCTCTGCCAGTTCAGGCCGTCGGCGCCCTGCACGGAGGCCGGCAGCGCCTTGGTACCGACCCTCACCACCTGGGTGCGCGGCTCGCGCACGGTCTCGGTCCCGATCCGCCTCGGGCGCTGCTTCACGCCGTTGACGGTGCGCAGGGAGTAGGTGATGCGGCGCAGGCCCGGCTGTCCGGCCTGTTCGACGACCTCCGTGCCCTTGAAGAGGGAGGCGTCGGGCGTGCGCCGGACGTCGTACGGGATCGCCTCCTCGCGGATCTCCTGGGTGCCGGTGATCCGCAGGACCGTGACGGTCTGGCCGTCGCGCGGGAAGCTGCCGGAGTCCACGGAGGTGGCGTCCTGGCCGCGCAGGGTGATCCCGGCCTCCTCGACCGCCTCGCCGACGGTCGCCGCGGTGGTGCGGATCGTGCGGGCCCGGCCGTCGGCCATGACGGTCACGGCGCGCTCGGTGCGTACGTCCAGCGCGAGCCCCGCGCGTGCGATGCGCCGGGTGCGCGCGACGGAGAGGTAGGCGCCGTCCGCCCGTACCCCGAACTGTTCGAGCGCCTCCTCCACCGTGCGGGCCGTCGTCCACACGTCGTGCCGCTGTCCGTCCAGGGTGAGCCGTACGGGGCGCCCGTAGTGGACCGCGACCTCGTCGCCGCTGGACAGTTCGGTGCCGGGGGCGGGTGAGACGACGTCGTGCGCGCCCAGTCCCACGCCCTCGTCGGCCAGCAGCTCGGTGACGTCGTCGGCGAAGGTGTGCAGAGTGCGTGAGTTGCCGTCGACGGTCAGCTCGACCGCCTTGTCCTCGGCGACGAAGGCGGTCGTGCCGCCGGCCAGGAAGGCGACGACGAGGGCCTGCGGGAGCAGCCGGCGGATGGTCGACTCGGGGCGCTCGGCGGTGCGCGCCCGGCGCCGGCGCGACCCGATGGGCGCGGGTGCCGGTGGCGGTGGCGGCTGTTGCGGAAGTGTCGGCTCGGGTTCCTCGTAGGCCGGCCGGTAGGTGTCGTCGTACGCCCCGGGGGCCGCGTACACGCCATAGGCCAGCGTCTCGGCGCTGTGCACGTCGACGTACTCGGGGTGCTCGGGGTGCTCGGGGTACTGCACATCCGCCAGGTGCTGGGAATTGCTCACGCCGACACGCTCCAGGGGTCCGGATCGGGCCCCCAGAACCTAGCGGAGCATTCGTCACTCTCCAAAGCGACGCGGCTACCCAGAGTCGTGTTCGAGTGGGTCGGCGAGGGGTCAGTAGCCGAACGCGCGGGCCGTGTTGGCCGCCAGCGCCGTCGCCAGGCTGTCCTCGTCGGTGCCCCGTACTGCGGCCATGGCGCGCACGGTGACCGGGATCAGGTAGGGGGCGTTGGGCCGGCCCCGGTAGGGCGCGGGGGTGAGGAACGGGGCGTCGGTCTCCACCAGGACCAGCTCGCGCGGGGCGACGGCGAGGGCGTCGCGCAGTTGCTGGGCGTTCTTGAAGGTGACGTTGCCGGCGAAGGACATGAAGTACCCGGCGCGGGCGCAGATCTCGGCCATCTCGGCATCGCCGGAGTAGCAGTGGAAGACGGTGCGCTCGGGGGCGCCCTCCTCCTTCAGCACGCGCAGGACGTCGGCGTGGGCGTCGCGGTCGTGGATGACGAGGGCCTTGCCGTGCCGCTTGGCGATCTCGATGTGGGCGCGGAAGGAGCGCTCCTGCGCCTCCTTGCCCTCGGGGCCGGTGCGGAAGTAGTCCAGGCCCGTCTCGCCGACGCCCCTGACGTGCGGAAGGGCGGCCAGGCGGTCGATCTCGGCGAGCGCCTCGTCGAGCGCCGACGCGCCCCCCGGCTCGCGCGCGCCCTGCCGGGACCAGCCGTCGGGGTCTCCGTGCACGATGCGCGGCGCCTCGTTCGGGTGCAGGGCGACCGTCGCGTGGACGTTGTCGTACGCGGCGGCCGTCTCGGCGGCCCACCGCGAGCCCTTGATGTCGCAGCCGACCTGCACGACCGTCGTCACCCCGACGGACGCGGCCTTCGCGAGGCCCTCCGCCACCGTTGCGGACTGCATGTCGAGGTGGGTGTGGGAGTCGGCGACGGGCACCCGCAGGGGCTCCGGGAGCGGCGGCGCCGCTTTCTGGTCGGCGTTCGAAGGCATGCCCCGATCCTACGAAAGGGGCACGCCCCGCCACCGCCCGCGGTCGGCCCTCAGCTCGCCTTGCGCTGGAAGGCGTGCAGGAGGTCGGACAGGTGCCAGTGATGCTCGCCGCTGGTCTGCGCCGGGATCTCGGACGCCTCCGCCCCGGGCCCCGTCACCGGTCCCGCCGGGCGCTGCTGCCGGGCCGCGCTCTGCACCGACGACACCTGTCCGGCGCGCATGATGCGCAGCACGTGGCCGTCGCAGTTCTGGCACGCGGGGCGGCTCAGCGGGGACGGCACGACGCGGCCGTCGGCGACGTACTGGACGAACTCGTGGCCGCCGCCGTCGATGTGGTGCTCTATCGCGTACGCCTGCTCCCACCCGTGGCCGCAGCGCATGCAGGCGAAGGAATACGACTCGTTGACCACGGCGGTCGCCCCGTTGCGAAGGCCGGTGTGCCCTGTGATCTCACTCATGGCCAGCTCCTGGTTGTCCACTGGAGGGAACGGTTCACGTCCCTCACCCAGTGGATGCTCCAGGAGGGTGCGAATGCACCCGACCTGTGCAGTGTTGAAGGCGATTTGGGCGTTTCTTGCCCTGGCACCCCGCGCCCTTGACCCGCGCATGGGGCGCACGCTCATCCGGCATGCGCCCTGCTCAGAGAGGGTGTGAGCGTCTTCACAACACCCCCGGGAACCTCACCGTCCCCCGGCGTTCTTCGCCGCCACGACCGCGTCGAAAACCGTCCTCTTCGGCAGCCCGGCCTCCGCCGCGACCGCCGCGATGGCCTCCTTGCGCCGCTCCCCCGCCTCCTCGCGCACCCGCACCCGCCGCACCAGTTCCCCGGCGTCCAGTTCCTCGGGCCCGCGCTCGGGTGCGCCCGAGACGACGACGGTGATCTCGCCGCGCACCCCCTCGGCCGCCCACTCCGCGAGCTCGCCGAGCGGACCGCGCCTGACCTCCTCGTACGTCTTCGTCAGCTCGCGGCACACGGCGGCGCGCCGGTCGGGGCCGAATACCTCGGCCATCGCGGCGAGGGTGTCGTCGAGCCGGTGCGGTGCCTCGAAGTAGACCATCGTGCGGCGCTCGTCCGAGACCTCGCGCAGCCGCGACAGCCGCTCGCCGGCCTTCCGCGGCAGGAAGCCCTCGAAGCAGAACCGGTCGACGGGCAGCCCGGACAGCGCGAGCGCGGTCAGCACGGCGGACGGCCCGGGGACGGCGGTGACCCGTATGCCGTGCTCCACGGCCGCCGCGACCAGCCGGTAGCCGGGGTCGGAGACCGACGGCATGCCGGCGTCGGTCACCAGCAGCACGCGCGCGCCGCCGCGCAGTTCCTCGACCAGCTCGGGCGTACGGGCCGTCTCGTTGCCCTCGAAGTACGACACCACCCGCCCCTTGGGCGTCACCCCGAGCGCCTGGGTCAGCCGGCGCAGCCGACGGGTGTCCTCCGCGGCCACCACGTCGGCCCCGCCCAACTCCTCGGCGAGCCGGGGCGGGGCGTCGGAGATGTCACCGATGGGGGTGCCGGCGAGGACCAGGGTTCCGGGAGCAACTGTCACGTTTCCATCCTCGCAGGGCCGACCCACGGGACTCGCACAGACCTGTTCCCTACGATGGCGCGGTGACCAGTACTGCGTCTTCCATGGATTCCATGGATTCCACGGACTCCCCGGACTCCCCGGACTCCACGGAGTCCACAGGCTCCACGGGCTCCGCTGACCACCGGCCCGCGCCCCGCCCCGACGACCGTCGGCCGTCGTCGTGGCAGCTGCGGCTGCGCCGTTTCGGCTACACGACGGAGCCCGCAGGCGACGTACGGGAACGGCTGCTGCCGCCGTACGTGGAGCCCAGTCCGAGGATCTGGCAGGTGCTGGGGCTGCCGCCGACGTGGGCGGACCGGATCGCGCGCTGGTCGGGCTGGGGCGGCCCGCTGCTGGTCACGCTGATGGCGGGCGTGCTGCGGTTCTGGAACCTGGGCAACCCGAAGAAGGTGATATTCGACGAGACGTACTACGCCAAGGACGCGTGGGCGCTCGTCCACCGCGGGTTCGAGGTCAACTGGGACAAGAACGCCAACGACCTGGTCCTCTCCTCGAACGGCCACCTCCCGATCCCGACCGACGCGGCGTACGTCGTGCATCCGCCGGTCGGCAAGTACGTGATCGGGCTCGGCGAGCTGATGTTCGGGTTCAACCCGTTCGGCTGGCGGTTCATGACGGCCGTGCTCGGCACGCTCAGCGTGCTGCTGCTGTGCCGGATCGGCCGCCGGATCTTCCGCTCCACGTTCCTGGGCTGCCTCGCGGGCGCGCTGATGGCGGTGGACGGGCTGGCCTTCGTGATGAGCCGCACCTCGCTGCTCGACGGGGTGCTGATGTTCTTCGTGCTGGCGGCGTTCGGTGCGCTGGTCGTGGACCGCGACAAGGCGCGCGAGCGGCTCGCGGCGGCGCTGCCGCCCGACGTGACCGGCCGCTACCGCCCCGACGCGCACATCGCGCAGACCCTGAGCCTCGGTCTGCGGCCCTGGCGCTGGGTGGCCGGCCTGATGCTGGGCCTGGCCATCGGCACGAAGTGGAACGCCCTGTACATCACGGTCGGGTTCATCCTGCTGACCCTGCTGTGGGATGTCGGCTCGCGCCGGGTGGCCGGCGCGCGGCACCCGTACCGGGCGGTGCTGCGGCGCGACACGGGCCTCGCGTTCCTGGCCACCGTGCCGGTCGCGCTGGTCACGTACCTGGTGTCGTGGACGGGCTGGATCCTCTCCCCCAGCGACGGCTCGGGCGGCTACTACCGCAACTGGGCGGCCACCGACGGCAAGGGCGGCAGCTGGACCTGGCTGTTCCCGGACTGGTGGCGCAGCCTGTGGCACTACGAGCACGAGGTGTACGAGTTCCACACGCATCTGACCTCGCCGCACACCTACCAGTCGAACCCGTGGAGCTGGCTCGTCCTGGGCCGCCCGGTCTCGTTCTTCTACGAGTCCCCCGCGCCCGGCAAGGACGGCTGCCCGACGGACGCGGGCGAGAAGTGCGCGCGCGAGGTGCTCGCCATGGGCACCCCGCTGCTGTGGTGGGCGGCCTGCTTCGCCGTCGCCTACGTCCTGTGGCGCTGGCTGTTCCGCCGCGACTGGCGGGCCGGCGCCATCGCCTGCGGCATCGCGGCCGGCTATCTGCCCTGGTTCATGTACCAGGAACGCACGATCTTCCTCTTCTACGCCGTCGTCTTCCTGCCCTTCCTGTGTCTGGCGGTGGCGATGATGATCGGCGCGATCGTCGGCCCGCCGGGCTCGAGCGACACCCGACGCGTCGCGGGAGCGACGGGCGCGGGCGTCCTGGTCCTCCTGATCGCCTGGAACTTCATCTACTTCTGGCCCCTGTACACCGGCACCGCCATCCCGATCGACAACTGGCGTTCACGGATGTGGATGGATACCTGGGTTTGACAGCGGGTGTTAACGATTCCGGCAACTCCTGCCTCATCACCACCCTTTCTGCTTACTGTGAGCCCCGGAACGGGGAGGTTCACACATGCGCAGAGGGGCAAAGGCAGCCATAGTCGGTTCGGTGTTCGCCGTGATGGTAGGCGGGGCCGGGTACGGCGCCTTCAACATCGTGAACGCGGTGAGCGGGGGGTCGGGGACGGGCGGCGGGCCCGCGCCCGTGAAGACGGGGCCGCCGAGCGCCTCGGAGGTGAAGGACACCGCCGCGAAGTTCTTCGCGGCCTGGGAGAAGGGCCGGCCCGCGGCGGCCGCCGAGCTCACCAACAACGCGACGAAGGCGGAGACGCTGCTGTCGTCGTACAGCGACACCGCGCACATCTCCGGCGTGAGCATCACGCCCGGTACGGCGGTCGGCACCACCGTGCCGTACGGCGTCAGGGCGACCGTGTCGTACGACGGGAAGTCGAAGCCGCTCTCCTACAAGAGCGAGCTGACCGTGGTGCGCGGGGTCACCACCGGGAAGGCGCTGGTGGACTGGCAGCCGTCGGTCGTCCATCCCGAACTCAAGGACATGGACGACACCCTGGTCACCGGCGAGTCGTCGGCGCCGCCGGTGGAGGCCGTGGACCGGGACGGCACGGTCCTGACGAAGGAGAAGTACCCCTCCCTGGGGCCGATCCTGGACGAGCTGCGCGCCAAGTACGGCGCCAAGGCGGGCGGTACGGCCGGCATCGAGCTGGCCATCCATCACGCGGCCCCGGAGAGCGCCGACACCCCGCTGCTGACCCTCGCCGAGGGCAAGCCGGGCCGGCTGCGCACGACGCTCAGCGCGGGCGTGCAGGCGGCGGCGGAGAAGGCGGTGTCCAAGTACTCCCAGTCCTCGGTGGTGGCCCTCAGACCGAGCACCGGCGAGGTGCTGGCGGTCGCCAACAACCGGGACGACGGCTTCAACGCGGCCTTCCTCGGGGAGGTGGCGCCCGGCTCCACCATGAAGATCCTCAGCGCGGCCACGTTCATCGACAACGGGATCACCACCGCGAACGGCCCGGCGCCCTGTCCGGCGGACGCGGTGTGGCAGAGCCAGACCTTCCACAACATCGACGGCATGCAGCCGAACGAGAAGGCGACCCTCTCCGAGAGCTTCGCCCGCTCCTGCAACACCGCGTTCATCAAGTACGCGGACGACGTGAAGGTCGACACCCTCACCGACGAGGCCCGCGACCGCTTCGGCATCGGCCTCGACTGGAAGACCGGCATCCCGTCCTTCGACGGTTCCGTCCCCGCCTCCGGCGGCCCCGACACGGCGGCCAACCTGATCGGGCAGGGCCAGGTGCAGATGAACCCGCTGAACATGGCGTCGGTGACGGCGACCGCGATGACGGGCGCCTTCCGGCAGCCGGTGCTCGTGCCGCAGAGCCTCGACGACCGTGAACTCGCACGCGCGCGTGGGCTGTCGGCAAGCACCGTCCAGCAGCTGCGCGGCATGATGAACCGCACCGCGACCAGCGGCACCGCGGCCCAGGTGATGTCCGGTCTCGGCGGCAGCATCGGCGCGAAGACCGGTTCCGCGGAGGTCGACGGACAGGCCAAGTCCAACAGCTGGTTCACCGGATACCACAACGACCTGGCCGCGGCGGCCATGGTGCAGGACGGCGGCCACGGCGTGGACGCGTCCGGCCCGATCGTCGCGCAGGTGCTGCGCGCGAACTGACACCAGCTGAACACCAGGTGACCGATGGGTGGCTGACGTCACACGTGACGTCACCCCCACAGGACGGGACTCTAGGGTGGTTGCCGTCGTTGGGGTGAGTGAGGGCAACGAGGGTACTGGGGCGTGGGGAACCCCCTGGGGATCCGGAGGATCTGAGCAGTGGGCAAGCGAAGGCGCGTCGACGAGCGACGCAAGAAACGACGACCCGCGGTCGTCGGCGGGATGATCGCCGTGGTCGTCGGCGGCGCGGGGTTCGGGGTGTACGCGCTCTACGGCGGCGGCGCCGCGGCCGAGGACGGTACGCCGGCGGCGAAGAAGCCCGCGGTCAGGACCGGCCCGCTGTCGGCGACCGAAGTCACCACCGCCGCACGGACGTTCCTCGCGTCGTGGCAGCAGGGCAGGGTCGCGCAGGCCGCCGCCGGCACCGACGACTCGACGGCCGCGACCGCCCTGCTCACCGGCTACACCAAGGACGCCCACATCACCGGCGTCACCCTCACACCCGGCACGCGTACGGGCGACAAGGTGCCGTTCTCGGTGAAGGGCACGGTGACGTACAAGAAGGTCAGCAAGCCGGTGTCGTACTCCAGCGCGCTGACCGTCGTACGGCGGGCGAAGGACGGCAAGGCGCTGGTCGACTGGCACGCGTCCGTGGTGCACCCCGACCTCGCCGACGGCGACACCCTGGTGACCGGCGAGGCCGGCGATCCGCCGGTCAAGGCGCTGGACCGGGACGGCGGCGAGATCACGACGGCCAAGTACCCGTCCCTGGGCACGGTGCTGGACGGGCTGCGCGAGAAGTACGGCAAGAAGGCGGGCGGTACGGCGGGCGTCGAGCTGCGGGTGGTGCGCGGCAAGGCGTCGAAGGCGAAGAAGGCCTCCGACAAGACGCTGATGGAGCTGAGCAAGGGCACGCCGGGCACGGTGAGGACGACACTGAGCCCGACGATGCAGGCCGCGGCCGAGCGGCAGGTGGCGCAGCGCTCGCGCGCGTCGGTCGTGATGCTGCGGCCGTCGACCGGCGAGGTCCTGGCGGTGGCCAACAGCAGCCACGGCTTCAACGTCGCCCTCCAGGGCTCCCTCGCGCCCGGCTCCACGATGAAGGTCATCACCTCCTCGCTGCTCATCGAGAAGGACCTCGCGTCGGTGGACAAGTCGCACCCGTGCCCGAAGTACTTCACGTACGGCGGCTGGAAGTTCCAGAACGACGACAAGTTCGAGATCAAGGGCGGCACGTTCAAGGCGAGTTTCGCGCGCTCCTGCAACACGGCCTTCATCAGCCAGGCGGGCAAGGTCGACAACGACAGCCTGACCAAGCAGGCGCAGCAGGTGTTCGGCCTGTCGATGAACAACTGGGCGATCGGCGTGCCCACCTTCGACGGCTCGGTGCCGGTGCAGTCGGCGGCGCAGAAGGCGGCGTCGCTGATCGGGCAGGGCGGGGTCCGGATGAACCCGCTGAACATGGCGTCGGTCGCGGCGACCGTGAAGTCCGGCACCTTCCACCAGCCGTACCTGGTCGCCAGGTCGGTCGACGACCGCACCTTCGCGACGGCCTCGCGCGCGATGTCGTCGGCCACCCTCTCCCAGCTCCGCGAGCTGATGAACTACACCGCCGCGTACGGCACGGCGGCGGAGGCGATGTCCGGCCTCGGCCCCGACGACGGCGCCAAGACCGGCTCCGCCGAGGTCGACGGCCAGTCCAAGCCGAACGGCTGGTTCACCGCCTACCGCGGCGACCTGGCGGGCGCGGGCGTGGTCCAGGCGGGCGGCCACGGCGGCGACACGGCGGGCCCGATCGTGGCGTCCCTGCTGAAGCTGGGGGGCTGAGCAGCCGAGGCCCCCGAAGGCTCAGTGGGCGACCGGCGCCGCCGCCATGTAGGTGCGGCGCAGGAAGCGCAGAAGGGCCTTGGTCTCGAACTGGACGACCGAGACGCCGCGCGCGGAGTGGAACTCGACGACGGCCTGGACGCGCCCGCAGGGCCAGACCCGGACGTCTCCGGTGCCGGTGGGGGCGCGCAGGCCCTGTTCGAGGAGCGTGCGGGAGAACGTCCACTCGTGGCGGCCGGGGAGGCGGACCCGCACCGCGCGCGGGTCGTCCTCGGGGTCGTAGCGCAGTACGACGGGGACGGCCGCGCGTTCCTCGCCCACCAGGTCCTCGTCCGTGACGATATGTGCTCGCGCGTACTGTTCGACTACGGGCATCGACCGGCCCTCTCACGCTGCGTTACCTGTGTGGAAGCTGTGTGTTCGCTCCCCTCCCAATGTCGCACATTTTCCGGAACGCGCGCTTCCGGCCAGGCATATCTCACATGTGCGATACACGGAAACCGACGACCAACTCGCTCTTGCGAACCATTCGCATTAAGCCACTATCATCGAACGGTGCACGTACCCGACGGATTCATCAACGCCCCGACCTCCGCCGTGACCGGAGTCGTCGCCGCGGGCGCCATCGCCGTGAGCCTGCGCGGTGCGCGCCGTGAGCTCGACGAGAGGACGGCGCCGCTGGCCGGCCTGGTCGCGGCGTTCATCTTCGCCGTGCAGATGCTGAACTTCCCCGTCGCGGCGGGAACCAGCGGCCATCTGCTCGGCGGCGCGCTCGCCGCGATACTCGTGGGCCCCTACACAGGGGTCCTGTGTGTGTCCGTGGTGCTGCTGATGCAGGGCATCCTCTTCGCCGACGGCGGCCTGACCGCGCTCGGCGTGAACATCACCGACATGGCGATCGTGACGACGGTCGTGGCGTACGCCGTCTTCCGCGGCCTGGTGAAGGTGCTGCCGCGCACCCGCGGCTCGATCACCGCCGCCACCTTCGTCTCCGCGCTGCTCTCCGTGCCGGCGGCCGCCCTCGCCTTCACCCTCCTCTACTGGGTCGGCGGTACCACCGACATCGCGATCGGCAAGGTCGCCACCGCGATGATCGGCGTGCACGTACTGATCGGCATCGGCGAGGCCGCGATCACCGCGCTGACGGTGGGCGCCGTCGTCGCCGTACGCCCGGACCTCGTGTACGGCGCCCGTGACCTGCGGCAGAAGCTCCAGTTGCGGGTGAACGGCGAACTCGTCGACACGCCCGCGCCCACGCCGGCGCCCGTCGCGGCGCGCACCTCCCGGCGCACGCTGTGGGTGACCGGTCTGGTCACCTCCCTGGTCCTCGCCGGCTTCGTCAGCTTCTACGCCTCCGCGAACCCCGACGGCCTGGAGAAGGTCGCCGCCGACAAGGGCATCGACACGAAGACCGAGGAGCACGCGAACGCCGGCTCCCCGCTCGCCGACTACGGCGTGAAGGACGTCGAGAACGCCCGGCTGTCCGGCGGACTCGCGGGCGTGATCGGCGTCGGCGTGACCGTCGTCGCGGGCAGTGCGGTGTTCTGGGCGGTGCGCAGGCGCCGTACGGACGACGTGTCGCCGGCGTCGACCACCAGCGGCGTCTGATGGGTGCGGGCCACGCGCACCGGCTCTACCGGCACGGGCACTCGCCCGTGCACGCCCTGCCGCCGCACACCAAGCTCGCCGCGACGTTCGCCTTCGTGGTGGTCGTGGTCTCGACGCCGCGGGAGGCGATGTGGGCGTTCGGCCTGTACGCCGTCCTGCTCGGCCTGGTCGCGTGGCACGCGCGCGTACCCGCCGGTTTCCTGCTCAAACGGCTGCTGATCGAGGTGCCGTTCGTCGCGTTCGCCGTGCTGATGCCGTTCGTGGCGGAGGGCGAGCGGGTGGACGTCCTCGGGCTGTCGTTGAGCGTCAACGGCCTCTGGGGCGCCTGGAACGTCCTCGCCAAGGGCACGCTGGGCGTCGCGGCGTCCGTCCTCCTGGCGTCCACCACCGAGCTGCGCGAGCTGCTCCTTGGGCTCCAGCGGCTGAAACTGCCCCCGCTGCTGGTGCAGATCGCGTCCTTCATGATCCGCTACGGCGATGTCATCACGGACGAGATGCGGCGCATGCGGATCGCGCGGGAGTCGCGCGGGTTCGAGGCGCGGGGTGTCCGGCACTGGGGAGTGCTCGCGAAGTCGGCGGGCGCCCTCTTCATCCGCTCCTACGAGCGCGGCGAGCGCGTGCACCTGGCCATGGTGAGCCGGGGGTACGCCGGTGCGATGCCGGTGATCGACGAGGTGACGGCGTCCCGGGCGCAGTGGACGTACGCGCTGGCCCTCCCGTTCGCCGCGCTGACGGTCTGCGTGCTGGGATGGGTGCTGTGACTGACGTTTCCCTGGAGGTCTCCGGCCTCGCCTTCGCCTATCCCGACGGCCACCAGGCCCTGTTCGGCGTCGATTTCACGGTCGCGCGCGGCGAACGGGTCGCGCTGCTCGGCCCGAACGGCGCCGGCAAGACGACCCTCGTCCTGCACCTCAACGGCATCCTGACCGGCGGCGCGGGCGAGGTGAAGGTCGCCGGCCTCCCGGTCGGCAAGGCGCACATGGCCGAGATCCGCCGCAAGGTCGGCATCGTCTTCCAGGACCCGGACGACCAGCTGTTCATGCCGTCGGTCCGCGAGGACGTGGCGTTCGGCCCGGCGGCGGCCGGTCTGAAGGGCGCGGAGCTGGAGGACCGGGTGGACCGGGCCCTCGCCCAGGTCGGCATGTCCGATTTCAAGTCCCGCCCCCCGCACCACCTCTCCTTCGGCCAGCGCCGCAGGGTCGCCGTCGCGACGGTGCTGGCCATGGAACCGGAGATCCTCGTCCTGGACGAGCCGTCCTCCAACCTCGACCCCGCCTCGCGCCGCGAACTGGCCGACATCCTGCGCTCGTTGGACGTCACGGTCCTCATGGTCACCCATGACCTCCCCTACGCCCTCGAACTGTGCCCGCGTGCCCTGATCCTCAGCGAGGGCGTGATCGCGGCGGACGGCCGCACGGCCGGTCTGCTGTCCGACGACACCCTCATGCGCACGCACCGGCTCGAGCTGCCCTTCGGCTTCGACCCGCGATCCGTGAGCACGGGCACAATGGGAGTGTGACCAACCAGGAGACCGAGGGCTCACTGCGGCTCGACGACCAACTGTGCTTCGCGCTGTACGCGGCCCAGCGTGCGGTGACGTCCGCGTACCGTCCGCTCCTCGACGAGCTCGGGCTCACCTACCCCCAGTACCTGGTCCTGCTGGTGCTGTGGGAGCGCGGCGAGATCCCGGTCAAGGACCTGGCGGCGGCCCTGCGCCTGGACTACGGCACGATGTCGCCGTTGCTGAAGCGCCTGGAGGCGGCCGGCCTGGTGCGCCGCGACCGCTCCCCCCACGACGAGCGCTCGGTCCTCGTCACCTGCACGCCCCGGGCCCAGGACCTGAAGTCCCGCGCGACCCGGGTCCCCGCGGCCCTCCTCGCCTCCACGGGACTCGACCTCCCCACGGTCGCCCGTCTGCGCGAAGAACTCCGGGACCTCGCGGAGAAGGCCCAGGGAGCGGCGGAACAGGCCCGCTGAGGACCGGAACCATGGGGTGCCATGTGCGCGTCAGATCAGCGTGTTGAGCGAGGTCTGACGGGGGTCACGATGAGCAGGCGACATGTGGACCACTGGCGCCAGGGCGTCGGCACCCTCCTCCACGAGGCCTTCGTACGCCACCTGCGAGACGCGTCACTCACCAGCGGCGTCCTGGAGGCCTGGGAACGCAACACCCGGGCCCAGTCCTCCTACACCCACCACGGCTGGCACCCGGACGGCCCCACCCGCCCCGGCCCGGGCGAAGCGAACTACGTCCGCATGCGCCTCACGCCGTACCCCCCTGCCCCATGACGCCGTACGGCCCCACCTCCCTCACGACAGAGCGGCTGCTCCTGCGTCCCGTCCAGGAAGCGGACGTGCCGGCGATGGCACGGCTGTGGACCGACGTGGAGGTCCGGCGGTATCTGGGCGGGCCGCTCGGCGAGGACGTGGTGCGGGTGCGCGGGGCTTGGTGTCTGGGGGCCGTGGGGCTGTTCGCCGTGGCACGGCGGGCGGACGGTGTGGTGCTGGGGTCCGTGTTCGTGGATCCGGGGGGCCGGGAGGGGCGGACGGAGATTTCGTATCAGCTGCTGCCGGAGTGGTGGGGGCGCGGCTATGCCGGTGAGGCGGTGGGCGCGGTGGTCGGACGGGCCCTGGCAGAGGTGCCGGGTGGTGTGGTGGCTGTGACGCAGGCCGCCGATGTGCGGTCCCGGCGGCTGCTCGAGCGGCTCGGGGCGGTGCCGGTGGACCGGTTCGTCGAGTGGGACTCCGCCCAGGTGATGTACCGCTTCGACGGGTGACCCCGCCCGACCTCGTGTTACCGCCGGTTGCTACCCCCTGGTAGATGCCGACCTCCCTACCGGCCGGTACCTTGTGCACGATGTAATTTGGGCAAGCTGTGGGGGAGGTCCCGCCGTGAGTGAAGGCGCTGCCGTCGACACCCGTCCGACGAAGATCATGTATGTCGCCGAGGCGACCGCACACGGGGGCCGGGACGGGTATGTGACCAGTCAGGACGGGCAGATCGAGCTGAAGGTGGCGATGCCGCCGCAAATGGGCGGGGACGGCAACGGCACCAACCCGGAGCAGCTCTTCGCGGCCGGGTACAGCTCCTGCTTCCACAACGCGCTCATCCTCGTCGGCAACCGAGCCGGGTACGACCTCACCGGGTCGACGGTCGCGGCCAAGGTCGGGATCGGACCGAACAAGACCAAGGGGTACGGCCTCGCCGTCGCGCTCAGTGTGTCGCTGCCCGTCCTCGACGCCGACCTCGCCGCCAAGCTGGTGGACGCGGCGCACGAGGTGTGCCCGTACTCGAACGCCACCCGCGGCAACATCGACGTGACGATCCTGCTGGGCTGAGCTTCCGGCCGGCACCCCAGGAATCCAAGGCACCGGCGCCGTGTTTCACTCACTGTCGTAAGCGAGTGAAAGGGCCCGGCGTGGATCTGATCGTGAACGGTGAGGTGACCGACGGGTTCGAACCGGTCCGGGACGCGTTCGTACGGAACTTCGAGACGCTCGGCGACCGGGGCGCCGCCGTGGCCGTCTACCGGGACGGGCACAAGGTCGTCGACCTGTGGGGCGGCACCCGGGACGTCGACGGCACAGCCCCCTGGGAGCACGGCACCGCGCAGATCGTGCGCTCCGCGACCAAGGGCGTCGCCGCCGCCGTACTCCTGCTGCTGCACCAGCGCGGGGAGCTGGACCTGGACGCGCCGGTGGGGGCGTACTGGCCCGAGTACAAGGCGGCGGGCAAGGACCGGACCCTCGTACGGCATCTGCTCGCGCACCGGGCCGGCGTGCCCGCCCTCGACCGGCCGCTGACGCCCGCGGAGGCCGCCGATCCGGACCTCGGCGCGGCGGCGGTCGCGGCGCAGCCCCCCGCCTGGGAGCCGGGCACGGACCACGGCTACCACGCCCAGACGTACAGCTGGCTGACCGGGGAGGTCGTCCGGCGGGTCACCGGCCGGCCGATCGGCGAGTGGATCGCCGAGGAGATCGCCGGACCGGTCGGCGCGGACCTGTGGCTCGGCCTGCCGGCGGCGCACAGCGCACGCGCGGGACGTGTGGGGCAGATCGCCGCGCCGACGCAGACCGGAGGTCTCCGCACCCGCCCCAAACGGTCCGTCGCCGAGGCCTACGCCGACCCCGGCTCCCTCACCAGCCGCGCCTTCGCCGCGATCACCCCCATGCCCGACGAGAACGACCCCGCCTACCGCGCCGCCGCCCTCCCCGCCTCCAACGGCATCGCCACCGCCGACGGTTTGGCCCGCTTCTACGCCTCGCTGATCGGCGAAGTCGACGGCGGGGTGCGTCTGTTCACGCCGGAGACGGTGGAAGTGGCGCGCGGGGAGCGGTCGGCGGGCCCGGACCGGGTGCTGGTCGTGAACACCCGGTTCGGCCTCGGCTACATGCTGCACGGCGGCGCGTCCCCGCTCCTGTCCCCCGCCTCCTTCGGCCACCCGGGCCGCGGCGGCGCCCTCGGGCTCGCCGACCCCGAGTCCGGTATCGCCTTCGGCTATGTCACCAACGGCTTCCGTACGAGCGTGACGGCCGACCCGCGCGCCCAGGCCCTGCTGCAAGCGGTACGGCTCACACGTTGATCGGGTGCGAGGTCCGCCCCGACGCCCCGTCGATCTCCCCGTGGGCCTTGGTCAGCAGCTGCATGGCGATCTCGTTGAGGGCACGGGCACCGGCTATCTCCTCGCCGACCCGGGGCTGGTCGGCGTCGATGCGGTGCCGGCTGGCGTGCCCGTGGGCCCGGATCTCGGTGCCGTCGGGCAACCGCACCAGCGCCGCCGCGCGCGTGTGCAGCCCGTCCTCCTCGAACTCCAGCTCGACATGCCATCCCACGACGGTGTGCGTCATGACGACCACCTCCGGAATCCCTGCGTCCAGACGTCCAGGCTTCCAGGGTGCTCCTCGGAACTCCCCATCGCACACCCCCCGGCCGGAAACATCGTTGCGGACGGGCTCAGGCGCGCACTAGCGTCGCGGTCATGACTGCCGGGTCGGCCATGGGCCACGCACGCGTGAGGCACCCGGCCACGGCGTGACCACCAGGCGGGCGCGAGGCCCGCCGCTCCCCTCCGTGATCCCGACACCAAGAACACCAGGAACCCCCCTCACGGATCCGGGAGAAACCCGCTCACATGACCACGTCCGTACAGCTCGACCACCACGCCGTGTACGCCACCGACCGCCGGCTGTCGGCGGAGTTCCTGGCGGCGATCCTCGGCCTCGCCGTCGGCGCCCCCTTCGGCCCCTTCCTCCCCGTCGACCTCGGCAACGGCGTCACGCTCGACTACTACGAGAAGCGCGACGAGCCGATCCAGTCCCAGCACTACGCGTTCCTCGTCCCGGAGGAGCAGTTCGACGGCATGATCGCCCGACTGGAGGCGGTCGGCGTGACGTACTACGCCGACCCCCACCACACCGAACCCGGCCGCACCAACCAGCTGTTCGGCGGCCGGGGCGCGTACTTCGCCGACCCCGACGGCCACAACATCGAGATCCTGACCCGCCCGTACGTACGCCCGTAACCGTCCCCGGCAGCGCTTACCCGCCTGCGACGATCAGGCGGTATCCGTAGTCCATGCTCTGCCGGCCAAGGAGGTCGGCGTGGCGGTGGTGCCAGTCGCCGGAGGCGAGGTCGGCGCGGAGCCGGGCGATCGCCGGCTCCACGACGGAGGGCGGCAGCTGGGCGAAGGTGGAGCTGGCCTGCCGGATGACCGGGTCGAGGTAGCACTCCGGCCGGCGCCAGTGGGCGCACTGGAAGCCGTCGGTGAAGTCGTGCGGGATGGCAAACGGCAGCACGGTGTGCGCGTCGAGCGCGTCGAGCGCGTCGGCGACCTCGGCCAGCGGGGTGAAGCGGGCATGGTCCATCTCACGGATCTCCGGCAGGTACTCCTCGAGCAGCCACAGCTCCGGCCGGTGGTCCGGGTCCCAGGTGAAGACGACCTGCCTGCGGGCGACGCGACGCAGTTCGGCGAGTCCGCGGTGCAGGTCGGGCCAGTGATGGACGGTCAGGATGGCCATGGCCGCGTCGAAGGAGCCGTCCGCGAACGGTAAGGCCTCGGCCAGGGCCTTCACCTTCCTCGCCCCGGGGTGTTGGTCGAGCATGACCTGGGATGGATCGACAGCGGTCACGCTGACGCCCTCAGGCTCGTAGGAGCCGGTCCCGGCACCGACGTTGACGACGGTGCGGGCGCCTTCCAGCGCCTGGCCGATCAAGGCGTGCAGTCGGGCATCAGGCCGTCGGATGTCCCTGTAGCCAATGCCGATGCGGTCGTAGGTCGCCGACGGACGGTCGGCAGCTTCGGTGTCCATGGGGCAAGCCCAGCAGAGCGAAGGGGCGGAAGACCAGCGATTCGGCGTGAGCCGGACGTGATGTTCCCACCGAGCGTGGCCGAGCGTGCGGCGACCCGCGCGAAAGAGCTGCCGTACGCACGGGCATCCGACTCCATGCCCCAGCGCGGACGTGACCGGCACGGGCAGCGAGAATCCACGCATCACAACGCCAATGCCGAGGGAGGATCCGTGAACAGACCGGTCCCGCGCCGCACCGCGGTCCTGTATGCGATATCCGCGAGCTGCGCCGCCATCGGCGCCCTGCTGTGGGTGCGCGGCCGGACCGGCTCGCCCCCCAGGGTCTACGGGTCCTTCCTGGCAGCCGATGGCTACACCTCGTCAGCGTGGAGAGTGTGGTCACCGGCCGTGCCCGAGGAACGTCTTGGCCTGTACCTCATCGCGGCCGGGCTGGTGCTGGCCGTGGCGGCGCGCCTGTTCTCCGTCCGGCGTGACTGAGCGGCTCCGGGCGGCCCTGCGCGACCGCGGACGTGACGAGTGGGGTCACGAGGTGTGCTCGCGGACGTCCACGAGGGTGGCGGCGGCGTGTTGCACGAGGTCCCCCGGCGCCATGGGGAAGACGGCGTGCGGATTCCCGGCCGCGGCCCAGACCACGTCGTGCGCCAACAGGCCCCGGTCGGCGAGGACACGCGTGCGTGTGCGGTGCCCGAAGGGCGGCACCCCGCCGATCGCGTAACCGGTCGTCTCCCGTACGACGTCGGCGGCGGCCCGCGTCACCTTCTTCGCGGCGAGTTCCTCCCGCACCCGGTCCACGTCGACCCGGGACGCCCCGTCCATCAGCACCAGGACCGGTTCCCCGTCGGCCGCGAAGATCAGGGACTTGCAGATCTGGGCCAGTTCGCAGCCGATCGCGTCGGCTGCCTCGGCGGCGGTGCGAGTCGCGTCCGGGAAGCGGCGGATACGGGGGGTCAGTTCGTCGAGGCCCAGCTCGTGCAGGGCCTCCGCGAAGCGGGGGTGAGCGCCTGTCGTCGTCATGAACGGCACGGTAGTGGGGAGTGCGGAGGGGAGGCGACGGGGTTTCCCGCAACAGCGACGCGCCCGACCCGGAGGGGGTCGGGCGCGCCTCTGTCAGGCGGGGAGGTCAGTGACGGCCCCCGTGGCGGTGGTCGCCGTGGTCGCCGTGGCGGTCGTGGCCCCAGGACTTCTCGTCGACGCGGCGGCCGTGGTCGTTGCGCAGCGTGGCCGTGTCGGAGCGGTTGTCCCAGACCTCACGGTGACGGTCCTGGAACAGGTCGGTGCGGGTGTCGCGGCCCTCGCCGGTGTGGACGCGGACGGTGGCGCGGGGGGCCAGACGGTAGTGGCGGAAGGTGTAGGTCTCGCCCCGGTCGTCCGAGAGGGTCCAGCCGCTCAGGTTGACCACATCGCGGGTCTTGTTGGTGAGCTCGACCCACTCCTTGTTCAGCGAGCGGGGGGAGCGGTCGTCCCGGCCCGGTGCGTCGTACTGCACGGCGCTGATCTCCACCTGCGGCCGGTTCGGCCGCGAGGTGCTGGTGGCGGACGCCGGCAGTGTCACCGCCCCCGTCACAGCGGCGGCGACGAGCGCGACGGCGGTGAGACGGCGGGCGGAAACAGAGGAAACGGACACTGGGTCTCCTTGCTTGGTGCGGGTAGCGACCCCTCGGCCGCTGGGCCCAACACTTGCGTACCCGACCGGGGCCAAGTGCCCTGATACAGCCTCACGTTACGAATCATCCATATAGCGGTGACAGTAGCCTTCCATGTCCATCTATGTACTGAACGCACCGGGCCCGTTGCCCTACGGGGCATATCCGGCCCTCACGGCGACGGCCCTCACCCGAAAGTGGGTCACAGCGCCTGGTCACAGAAAAATGCCGGTGAGGGCGCCCCGTCCCCACGGAACCCTCACCGGCGGTCTTTCAGCAGCGGTACGTCAGACGCGTACCAGCTCCCGGTCCTCGTCCCCGTCCTTGGACTCGGCGTCGGCCGCCGTACGCAGCCCCTCGCCCTCGACGTCCACGTTGGGCAGCGCGCGGTCCAGCCACTTCGGCAGCCACCAGGCCTTCTTGCCCAGCAGGGCCAGGACGGCCGGGACGATCGCCATGCGGACGACGAACGCGTCGAAGAAGACGGCGATGGCGAGTCCGAAGCCGATCATCTTGATCATCGACTCGCTGGAGCCGATGAAGCCGGAGAAGACGGCGATCATGATGACGGCCGCGGCGGCGACCACCCGGGCGCTGTACCTGAAGCCGGTCACGATGGCCTGGCTCGGGCTCTCGCCGTGGACGTACGCCTCGCGCATCCGGGTCACGAGGAACACCTCGTAGTCCATGGCGAGTCCGAAGACGACGCCCACCATGAAGATCGGCATCATCGACATGATCGGGCCGGTCTCCTCGACGCCGAGGAGGCTCGCCAGCCAGCCCCACTGGAAGACCGCGACGACGGCGCCGAGGGCGGCCAGCACGCTGAGCAGGAAGCCGAGGGCCGCCTTCAGCGGGACCAGGATCGAGCGGAACACCAGGATCAGCAGGAGGAAGGCGAGGCCGACCACCAGGCCGAGGTAGGGGATCAGTGCGTCGGTGAGCTTCTGCGAGAAGTCGATGTTCATCGCGGTGGTGCCGGTGACCAGCACCTTCGCGTCGGTGTCGGCCTTCACTCCGACGCCCGCGTCACGGATGGCGTGGACCAGGTCCTCGGTCTGGGTCGAGGACGGCTTGGAGTTCGGGATCACCGTGATCATGGCGGTGTCGCCGGCCTTGTTGAACGTCGCGGGGGTCACGCTGACGACGTCCTTGAGGCCCTTGACCTCGTCGGTCACCGCGGTGGCCGCGGCCTTGGGGTCGGCGCTGTCCTTGGCGTCGACCACGAGCATCAGGGGGCCGTTGAAGCCGGGCCCGAAGCCCTCCGACAGCAGGTCGTAGGCGCGGCGCTGGGTGGTGGACGTCGCCTGCGAACCGTCGTCCGGCAGGCCCAGTTCCAGCTGGCTGGCCGGGAGGGCCATCGCGCCGAGGCCGACCACGCCGAGCAGCAGCACGGCGAGCGGACGGCGGACGACGAGCCTCGCCCAGCGGGTGCCCATGTTCGGCTTGGCCTCGGAAGAGGCGGAAGAAGCGGAAGAAGCCGAGGAAGCGGCAGCCTTACGGCGTCCGAGCCGCTTGCCCTTCTCGCCGGTCGGCCGGACCTTGCGGCCCGCGTAGCCGAGCAGCGCCGGGATCAAGGTGAGGGCGATGAGGACCGAGATGACGACCGTGCCGGCCGCCGCGAGCCCCATCTTGGTGAGCATCGGTACACCGACGACCGCGAGGCCGGACAGGGCGATGACCACCGTGAGGCCCGCGAAGACCACCGCCGAGCCGGCGGTGCCGACGGCCCGGCCGACCGCTTCCTCGCGGTCGCGGCCCTCGGCGAGTTCGGACCGGTAGCGGGAGACGATGAACAGCGCGTAGTCGATACCGACGGCGAGGCCGATCATCAGGGCCAGGGTGGAGGTGGAGTCGCCGAGGTCGAGCGCGTTGGCGAGGGCGGTGATGGTGGAGACGCCGATGCCGACACCGATGATCGCCGTCAGCAGCGGAAGTCCGGCCGCGACGAGTGAGCCGAGGGTGATGACGAGGACGACCGCGGCGAGGGCGAGGCCGATGATCTCGCCGGTGGCCGCCTGTTCGGGCTGGGCCTGGAGCGCGTCACCGCCCATCTCGACGGTCAGCCCCGCGTCCTGCGCCTTGTCGGCGGTGGCCTCCAGGTTGTCCCGGGAGGCGTCCTTCAGTTCCTGGCCCGGGACGTCGTAGGACACCGAGGCGTAGGCGACCGTACCGTCCTTGCTGACCGCGTCGGTCTTGAAGGGGTCGGTGACGGAGACGACCTCGGAGCCGTCGCCCAGCTCCTTGACGGTCTTGTCGACGGTCGCCCTGTTGGCGGCGTCGGTCATCTTCTCCCCGTCGGGCGCCTTGAAGACGACCCGTGCGGTGGCGCCGTCGGCGCTGGAGCCGGGGAAGCGCTGTTCCAGCAGGTCGAAGGCCTTCTGGGCCTCGACCCCGGGAATGGAGAAGGAACTGGAGCCGGCGGCGGGCGCGGAGGCCGCGCCGACGCCGGCGAGGGTCAGCAGGGCCACCCATATCAGGGCGACGAAGTGTCGTCGCCGGAAGGCGAACCGGCCGAGCTTGTAAAGGAACGTGGCCACGGAGGCGTACTCCCGGTCATGTCGTGGGGTGAGGGGCACAGGCCCCAGGGGCAGGGGTGACCAACCCGGCGGGGAGGCAGGGGTGATCGTCCCGACGACTTGAGCGGTGACGTCAGGTGGGGCGGACCGCGGGGACGGTCAGGTGGTTGCGGGGGCGACGAGTGCGGGGAGAACCACTGCGTCGATGTACGAAAGGAGGAACTCCTGTGTCGGAGGCTTCTCGTCGAGAATCGTGCGGGCGGCGAACCCGCCGATCATCATGTGCATCACGAACTTGATCGCCGGGTTGTCCGCGCGGATCTCGCCGCGGTCGACCGCCCGTTGCAGCAGGATGTGGCATTCCGCCATCTCCGGCTCGATCAGGTGCTCCCGGAACGCTCCGAGGAGATCCGGGTTGCCGTGGATCGCCATGGCCAGACCCCGCATCAGCGCGGAGTTCTGCTCGATGTCGCAGTCGTCCGAGCGCAGCGTGAGGGCGTGCAGGTCGCCCTTGAGCGATCCGGTGTCGATGGCGTCGCCGAAACCGCCCGGCTTGCTGTGCCGTACGGCCTTCGCGACGAGTTCGGCCTTGCCGCCCCACTGGCGGTAGAGCGTGGCCTTGCTGGATCGGGTGCGGGCGGCGACGGCGTCCATGGTGAGGGCGTCGTAGCCGACCTCGCGGAGCAGAGCGAGCACGGCCTCGTACAGCTCGGCCTCACGCTCGGGCGTGATGCGACTGCGACGCGCCGTTGCGACCTCAGTCATCTCAGCTCATCCTCCGGATCCGGCATCGACTCGTCCCCCTACACCCATGAAGATACCCTGAGAATCATCGAAACGAAACGGTTTCGTACGTGCGCTGGCTCACGTCCGTGAAGAGCGCATAAGCGAGGGCGCACGAAGGTGTACGAGTTGCCCTGCCCCTTCCGGGGGAAAAGCATGGACGAGTGAGCTATCTGCGCCTGCCGCACCTCAGCGGCGACCTGCTGTGTTTCGTGGCCGAGGACGATCTCTGGCTGGCCCCGCTGGACCGCCCGGACCGCGCCTGGCGGCTCACCGTCGACCGCGCCAAGGCCGGACCGCCACGCTTCTCCCCCGACGGCCGGCAGCTCGCCTACACCAGTTGGCGCGGAGCCGTCCCGGAGATCCACCTGGTCCCGGTGGACGGCGGACCCGGACGCCGGCTGACGTACTGGGGCAGCCACGACACCCAGGTCCGCGGCTGGACACCCGAGGATTCCGAAGGGAGGTCGGACATCCTGGCGGTCGCCTCCCACAACGAACCGTTCTCCTACTTCACCTGGGCCTACAAGGTCCCCACCGACGGCTCCCCCGGCCGCAAGCTCCCCTGGGGCCCGGTCTCCGACATCCAGGTCGCCGACCTCGACGACGAGCGCAGAACCCTGCTCCTCACCGGCACGCCCCCGCACGAACCGGCCGCCTGGAAGCGCTACCGGGGCGGCGCCACCGGCCGCCTCTGGCTGCACGGACAGCGGCTCCTCGAAGACCTCGACGGCCACCTCCACTCGCCCCTCCTGGTGGGCGGCCGGGTCGCCTTCCTCTCCGACCACGAGGGCGTCGGCAACCTCTACTCGTGCGCCCACGACGGCTCCGACCTGCGCCGCCACACCGACCACGACGCCTTCTACGCCCGGCACGCCGCGAGCGACGGCACGCGCGTGGTGTACCAGTGCGCCGGGGACCTGTGGATCGTGGACGACCTGTCGGCGGGGGCCGAGCCGCGCCGGATCGACGTACGCCTCGGCGGGCCGCGCGCGGGGCGGCGGCCGTACCAGATCCCGGCGGCCCAGCACGTGGACGGCATCTCGGTCGACGAGACCGGCCGGGCGAGCGCCGTCGTCGTACGCGGCAGCCTGTACTGGCTGACCCATCGCGACGGACCCGCCCGTACGATCACCGACACGCCCGGCGTACGGGTCCGGCTCCCGGAGATGCTCGGCTCGGGCGGACAGGTCGCGTACGTCACGGACGCGGAGGGCGAGGACGCCGTCGAGATCGCCTACCTCCCGCGCGCGAGCGGCGACCGCGCGCCCCGGCGGCTGGCCTCCGGCGAAGTCGGCCGCGTCCTGGAGCTGGTCTCGGACCCGGACGGCGAACGCCTCGCCCTCGCCGCCCACGACGGCCGACTGCTCCTCATCGACGCGACCGAAGATTCGAACAGCGAGGTCACCGAGCTGATCGCGTCCGTCAACGGCCCGGTCCGCGACCTGGCGTTCTCCCCGGACGGGGCATGGCTGACCTGGTCGCACCCGGGCATCGGCCGCTCCCTGCGGCAGATCAAGATGGCCCGGATGAAGGACCGGCTCATCGTCGACGTCACCAACGGCCGCTTCGAGGACGAGAACCCGGTCTTCACCCGCGACGGCCGCTACCTCGCCTTCCTCTCCTGGCGCGGCTTCGACCCGGTGTACGACGTCCACACCGGCGATCTCTCCTTCCCGCTCGGCTGCCGTCCCTACCTGGTGCCGTTGTCGTCGGCGACCCCCTCCCCCTTCGCGCTGAACCCGGAGGGCCGCCCGGCCGCAGGGGGCCTGGACCCGGCGGAGGACGAGAACGACGGCGCCGACGGGACGGTGACCGTCGAGACCGAGGGACTGGAGAGCCGGGTCACCCCCTTCCCGGTCACCGCGTCCAAGTACTCCGCGATGTACCCGGTCGCGGGCGGCGGGCTGGTCTGGCTGCGCTGGCCCATCTCGGGCGCGCTCGGCGAGACCTTCGCCAACCCGGACGACACCAGCGGGCGCCCGACACTGGAGTACTTCAGCATCAGCAAGGCGAAGAAGTCCGAACTCGTCGGCGACCTCGACTGGTTCGCGGTCAGCGGCGACGGCACCCGGCTGGTCGTCGTCGACGAGGGCGAGCTGCGCGCGGTGCCGTCGAGCGAGTCCGGGGACCTGGACTCCACGGTCTGGATCGACCTGCGCCGCATCCTGCACGAGGTGGATCCCGGCGCCGAGTGGGGGCAGTCGTACGACGAGGCGGGCCGGCTCATCCGCGCCTACTTCTGGGACCCCGGGATGTGCCGCATCGACTGGGACGGGATCCTGGACCAGTACCGCCCGCTGGTCGAACGGGTCGCCTCCCCCGACGAGTTCGCGGACCTGCTGCGCGAAGTCCTCGGTGAACTGGGCACCTCGCACGCGTACGTCACCCCCGCCCGCCGCAACGAGGGCCCCCCGCACTACGAGCGCCGGCAGGGCCTGCTGGGCGCCAACTTCGTGCACCGGGACAGCGGTTGGACGGTCCGGCGCATCCTCCCCGGCGAGTCCTCGGACTCCAAGGCGCGTTCACCGCTGGCCGGCACCGGCATCCGGGAGGGCGCGGTGCTCACCCACGTCGACGGCCGCCCGGTGGACCCCCTGACCGGCCCGTATCCGCTTCTCGCCGGGGCGGGCGGTACGACGGTGGAGCTGACGTTCACCCCGGCGGAGGGCGAGGCGGGCCGAGCGCGCCGCGTGGCGGTCGTACCGCTCATCGACGAACGCCCCCTGCGCTACCAGGACTGGGTGGCCAAACGGCGCGAGGTGGTACGGGAGTTGAGCGGCGGCCGGTGCGGCTATCTGCACATCCCCGACATGGGCGGCTCCGGCTGGGCGCAGTTCAACCGCGACCTGCGCATGGAGGTGTCACGGCCGGCCCTCATCGTGGACGTGCGCGGCAACGCGGGCGGCCACATCAGCGAGCTGGTCGTCGAGAAGCTGACCCGCACGATCCTCGGCTGGGACCTCACCCGCGACGCCCAGCCGGTGTCCTACGCCTCCAACGCCCCGCGCGGCCCGGTGGTCGCCCTCGCCGACGAGGCGACCTCCTCGGACGGCGACATGATCACGGCGGCGTTCAAGCTGCTGAAGCTGGGCCCGGTGGTGGGGCAGCGCACCTGGGGCGGGGTGGTCGGCATGACCGGCCGCCACCAGCTCGGCGACGGCACGGTGATCACGGTCCCGATGAACGCGGCCTGGTTCGACGAGTACGGCTGGACCGTCGAGAACCGGGGCGTCATCCCCGACCTGGAGATCCTCCGCACCCCCCTGGACTGGGCCGAGGGCCGCCACGCCCAACTCGACGACGCGGTCCGGTTGGCCCTGGACCTCCTCACCACCAACCCTCCCGCATCGCCGCCCGACCACAGCTCCGTACCGGACCGCTCCCGCCCCAAGCTGCCTCCACGACAGGGCTTTTAGGTCTCTGGTCAAGCGCTCGACGCGGACGCACCGGCCGACGCCTGCGGAAAATTGGCCGCGGCCACCACCTCGGGCCGCCGCACATACCCCCCGACACTCTCCACCCGCACCACCAGCGCCAACGGCGACGACATGTCATACGCCCCGGCCAGCGCCCGTATCTCCCCACGAGCGAAGAGCTGGGTCGCAGCCGTCGTGGCCAGCAGCGCGCACCCCGCGACCATCACGAGCCGGCTGGCGGGGGCGAAGGGATTGCGGGCCAGCAGGACGATGGCGTGGTCCACGAGCGTCATCCCGTCCACCGCCGACTCGCCGTACTCCTCGCCACTGTCGACGCAGACGATCCGGTACTCGTCGGGGCAGCGGCGGAACTCGTAGGGCGCGTGCAGGCGGTCGGCCATCGGCTGCCAGATGGCGTTGTGCACCGGCCCGCCGACCACGATCAGGTTCTCCTCGGCGTCGGACGCCATGCGGAAGGCACCGGCCCGGACCATGGCCACCTCGTGCAACCGCAGTTCCTGGGACAGGAACTGACGCAGATTCATGGCCGCCGTGGCGTCCGCCTCGGGGATCTTCGAGTACGAGGACGGAGATCTGCGGGACTCCCCGATGACCATCACCACGCGCCTGCTCCGGTCCAGCCGCCAGACCCGCGCGGCCGGCCGCCTGGTCCGCCGGTAGTGCAGCAGGGCGCGGCCGGCCCAGCCCGCGAGGAACGCGAGCAGCGAGGCGACGAGGTTGATCGTCAGGTCCTGCCCCATCGCCGGCACCCCCCGTCCTCGCGCCTGCGTCAACCAGCAGTGTGCAGCACGGAGTTGCCCACGAGAAGGGGTTCCAAGAGGGGCGCCAAGAGGGGCGCCCTTCCCGAAGGAGAAGGGCGCCCCACGTGAGCGGCCGGAGCCGAGCGCGGCGGCTACGCGTCGCGGTCGAGGCGGTCCTCGTCTTCCCGCCGCATCCGCTCGGTCTCCTCGTCCGTGTCCCGGCGACGGCCCTGCATCTGCTGCTTGGCCTGGTCGGCCTTCTCCTTGGCCTGCTGCTGCATCCGCTCGGCCTTGTCCTGGAACTTGTCCTTCATGCCCATGTGGGTTCACTCCTGTGGGAGATGAGGGGGGTGAGGACCCCGGCACGCCGGGGCCTCGACCAGACTCACACGGGCGGACACACCGCGCATTTCGATCAACTACGCTGCGTAGCGCGAGCCTCCTCGTCGGCCGCGCCCCCGGCCCCCACCAGCCCCGTCCGCATGCCCTCCAGCCGGGGCGCGAACCGCTTCACCTCCCGCTGTCCGACGGTCCCGATGAGCCCGGGGAGGTAGCCGCGCACGCCCTGCATCCCGCGCAGCCACCACTGTCCGTACACATGGCTCGACCGCCGCTCGATGCCGGCGACGATCCGGTCGACGGCGGGCCCCAGCGGGTACGTCTTGCTCGCCGGCCACGGCAGCCGCTGCCGCAACTCCCGCATCGCCTCGTCCTGGTCGGCGCCGCGCACCATGTCGGTGTCGGTCCAGGACAGATACCCGACCCCGACCCGCACCCCCCGGTAGCCGACCTCGGCGCGCAGACAGTGCGCGTACGCCTCCACACCCGACTTGGACGCGCAGTACGCCGTCATCATCGGCGCGGGTGTGATCGCGGCGAGGGAGGCGATCTGCAGCAGATAGCCGCGGCTCTCGATCAGCACCGGCAGGAAGGCGCGGGCGGTCACCGCCGACCCGATGAGGTTGACCTCGATCACCCGCCGCCAGGCCTGCGGATCGGAGTCCACGAAGGGCCCGCCGGACGCCACCCCCGCGTTCGCGACGACGACATCCACCTTGCCGAAGCGTTCCTTCACCTCCGCCGCGACCCGGGACATCGCCTCGTGGTCGGTGACGTCGGCGTACCAGTGGTCGCTGTCGCCGTGCAGCCGCTCGGAGACCTGCTTGAGCACGTCGGGTTCCAGGCCGACCAGCGCGATCCTCGCGCCGCGCGCCGACAGCTTGCGGGCGAGCTGCTCCCCCACGCCCCGCGCCGCGCCGGTCACCACGACGACCTGCCCCTCGAGGCTCACCCTGCTCATGCGCCCTCCTTCAACTGCGGGTACGTGCATACGAGTTCGCGGATCCTGGCGGTGATCAGGTCGGGTGCCTCGACGGGGGTCATGTGCCCGAGTCCGGGCAGTTCGGTCAGTCCGACGCACTGCGGCAGCGCGGCGGCGATCCGGCGGGCGTGCACCGGCGGCGTGAGCCGGTCGGCGGTCCCGACCACGACGGCCGTCGGCACGGTCAACTCCCGTACGCCGTGGTCGAGATCGAGCAGGTGCAGGACGTCCGACCAGGCGTGCCGGACCCGGCGCGGACAGGCGTGCACGATCCGCGCGCACGCCTCCACCATGTGCGGGGCGGCTCCGGCGCCCATCGTGGCGTACCGGAGGATCCTCTTCGCGACCGGTGTGACCGGCCCGAGCGGCGCCCTCGACCCGAGGATGTGCCGGGTCAGCCAGGTCCGCAACCGGCCCGCCCCGATCGGTACGACGGTGGACTCGGCGACCAGCCTCGAGGAACCGGTGCTGCACAGCAGGACGGCCGCGGTGTGCTCCCGGAAGCCGGCCCGCCCGGCCGCCGCCATGACCGTCATCCCGCCCATGGAGTGCCCGGCGACGACCGCCCGCTCGCCCGGCGCGAGCGTCGCCCGCAGCACGGCCTCCAGGTCGTCGGCGAGCGCGTCCGTAGTGCACACGGCGCTCACCGGACTGCGTCCGTGGCCGCGCTGGTCGTAGGCGATGACCCGGTGGTCGGCGGCCAGATCGCGGATCTGGGCGGCCCAGAAGGCGGTGGAGCAGGTCCAGCCGTGGGCGAGCACGACGGCGGGCGCGCCCTCGGGGCCGTGGACCTCGACGTGCAGCGGGGAGCCGTCGGCGGAGACGACGGTCAGCTCGCGCGTCACGCCGTCACCTGGTCCCTCTTGAGCGTGGCGGGCGCGCGCAGCACCTCGTACTCCGCGAGGTCCACCTGCCGTGTCGCCCGCCGGAACTCGCTCGTCGTCCCCGGCCACACGGTGGTGTTGCGGCCGTTCGCGTCGAGGTACCAGCTGGTGCAGCCGCCGGTGTTCCACACCGTCCGTGTCATACGGTCCTGGACGCGCCGGTTCCACGCGTGCACGGCGCCCGGGCGGGCGTCGAGGGCCACGCGCCTTCCCCCAGTGCCTCGAGGGCCTGGGGGGACCCCCAGGACGTCCAGTTGCCGCAGGTAGTCGGCCATGTAGTTCAGCTGGGACTCGATCATCAGGATCATGGAGGAGTTCCCGAGGCCGGTGTTGGGCCCGATGATCGTCATCCAGTTGGGGAAACCCGCGGCGGAGGCCCCGCGCAGGGCCTGCATGCCGTCCTTCCAGCTCTCGGCGAGGGTCCGCCCGTCGGCGCCCACGACCCGGTCGGCGATCGGCATGTCGGTGACATGGAAGCCCGTACCGAAGACGATCACGTCGGCCTCGGCCTCGCTCCCGTCGGCGGCGACGAGCGTGGACCCGCGAATCTCACTGAGCCCGCTGGCGACGACGTCCACATTGGGCTGCGCGAGGGCCGGGTAGTAGGCGCTGGAGAGCAGGATCCGCTTGCAGCCGATGCGGTAGTCGGGGGTCAACTTCGCCCGCAGGGCGGGGTCCTTGATGGCACGGGCCATGTTCCGCTTGGCCAACTGCTCCACGATGCCGAGCTCGTTGGGGCGCTTGGTGAACGCCTGGACCTGCAACTCCCTGATCCCCCACAGCAGTCCGCGCCGCAGCTGGGCGGTGACGGGCAGCGCGCGGTGCAGGGCGCGCTCGGCGCCGCTGATGGGCCGGTCGACGCGGGGCATGACCCAGGGCGGGGTGCGCTGGAAGAGGGTCAGCCGGGAGACGAGGGGCTGGATGGCGGGCACGATCTGGGCCGCCGAGGCGCCCGTGCCGACCATGGCGACCCGCAGGCCGCCGAGATCGTGCCCGTGCTCCCAGCGGGCGGAGTGGAACACCTTGCCGGGGAAGGTGTCGAGCCCCGGGATGTCCGGCACCTTCGGATCAGACAGCGGCCCGGTCGCCGACACCACCACATCGGCGAGGTAGCGTCGCCCGCCGCTCGTCTCGATGTCCCACCGCAGCTCCCGCGGGTCCCAGGTCATCCGCAGCACCTCGGAGTCGAAGCGCAGATGCGGCCGCAGACCGAAGAGGTCGGTCACATGCTCCAGATAGGCCCGGATGTGCTCCTGCCCGGAGAAGGTGCGCGGCCAGTCGGGGTTGGGCGCGAAGGAGAACGAGTACAGATGGGACGGCACGTCGCACGCGCACCCCGGATAGCTGTTGTCCCGCCAGGTGCCGCCGACGCTGCTCGCCCGCTCCAGGACGACGAAGTCGGTGACGCCCTCCCGGCGCAGCCGCACAGCGGCCCCCAGCCCGCCGAACCCGGACCCGATCACCGCGACCCGTACGTGTTCGGTCATGTCGTCCCCTCCTGCCGTGCGACTCTGCTCGACTCTGCCAGTGAACGCTGGCGCAATGGGAGCGTAGAGCAGGTCCGTACCGAGCGGTAGGGTCCGGAAGAGGGAAAGTTACCGTCGGTACAACATAGGCTTCCGGCGTGGCGGACAAGCGCGAATACCGGACGGAGGAGCTGGCCAGGCAGGCCGGCATCACAGTGCGCACCCTGCGCTTCTACCGCGAGCGCAAACTGCTCGCGCCGCCCCGCCGCGAGGGCCGTATCGCCTGGTACGACGACCATCACCTGGCCCGGCTGCGCACGATCGCCGCCCTCCTGGAACGCGGCCACACCCTCACCGGCATCGGCGAACTGGCCGACGCCCTCGACCAGGGCCGCGACGTCGCCGACCTGATCGGCCTCGGCGGCCCCACCGAGGAGGAGCCGATCCGCCTCACCCCCGAGGAACTCGCCGCCCGCTTCGAGGGCCAGGTCACCCCCGAGAACCTCGCCGCCGCCCTCGAACTCGGCTACCTCGGCACCGACGGCGACGAGATCGTCCACATCAGCCGCCGCCTCCTCGACGTCTCGGCCGCCCTGGTCCGCGAGGGCATCCCCCTCGCCGAGGTCCTGGCGGCGGGCGCCCGCGTCCGCGAACACACCGACGCCCTCGCCGAAATCTTCACCGCCCTCGTCCTGCGCCACACGGACGAGGACTCCCTCCCCCGCCTGCGCCCACTGGCCAGAAGCGTGGTCGAGGCAGAACTCTCACTGGCCCTGGACCGACGGCTTCAGGGCCGGCGGCTCGAGGGCCAGGGACTTGAGGGCCAGGGACTTGACGGCCGGGAACTTGACGGCCGGGGACTTGAGGGCGGTCAGAGGTCGTAGACCACCGTCACCGGCGCATGGTCCGACCAGCGCTCGGCGTGCGTGGCCGCCCGCTCCACGAGCCCCTTGACGGCCTTGCCCGCGAGCCGGGGCGTCGAGACGTGGTAGTCGATGCGCCAACCCGAATCGTTGTCGAAGGCCCGTCCCCGGTACGACCACCAGGTGTACGGCCCCTCGACCTCCGGATGCAGGGCCCGCACGACGTCGACGTATCCCCCGTCCGCCGCCTCGAAGACCTGGGTCAGCCACTCCCGTTCCTCCGGCAGGAAGCCGGAGTTCTTCTGGTTGGCGCGCCAGTTCCTGAGGTCGGCGGGCTGGTGGGCGATGTTCCAGTCGCCGCAGACCAGGACCTCGCGGCCGTCGGCGGCGGCCCGCTCGCGCAGGTCCTTGAGGTGGGCCAGGAACCCGGTCATGAAGCGGACCTTCTCGTCCTGGCGGTCCGTGCCGACCTCGCCGGAGGGGAGGTAGAGGGAGGCGACCGTCACACCGGGCAGGTCGGCCTCGACATAGCGTCCGCTGCCGTCGAACTCGGCCGAGCCGAAGCCGATCCGGACCGCGTCCGGTTCGCGGCGCGTGTAGAGGGAGACGCCGGCGCGGCCCTTGGCGGTGGCCGGGGCGTGCGTGACGTGCCAGCCCCCGGGCGCGCGGACCGCCTCGGGCAGTTGCTCCGGCTCGGCACGCACCTCCTGGAGGCACAGCACATCGGCGGAGGTGTCCGCGAGCCACTCCACGAAACCCTTCTTCGCGGCGGCACGCAGCCCGTTGACATTCACGGAGGTCACAGTCAGCACCCGGGCACGATACCGGCACACTGGACGGCGTCCTTGTTCCGATTCCCCTGATTGCGCATAGACATACTGTGAGTGACATGAAGATACGCCGGGTCGCCTTCGACCACCCCGACGCCGTCAAGCTCAACGACGAGGTCCAGGCCGAGTACCACGAGCGCTACGGCGACGGCGGTGACGCCACGGTCCTGGAGCCGTCCGACTTCGCCCCGCCGCGCGGGGTGTACCTCATCGCCTACGACGAGGACGACCGTCCCGTGGCCACCGGCGGCTGGCGCAGCCAGGACGAGAACGGCGAGGGCAACGAGGACGGCGATGCCGAGCTGAAGCGGATGTTCGTCGTGCGGGACATGCGCGGGCTGGGCCTGGCGCGGCGGATGCTCACCGAGTTGGAGGCGGACGCGCGGGTGGCCGGGCGGGTCCGGATGGTCCTGGAGACCGGCACCGAGCAGCCGGAGGCCATCGCCCTGTACACCTCCAGCGGGTACGAGCCGTGCGGCAAGTTCGGCTACTACCGCGCGTACGAGTCGAGCCGCTGCTTCGCCAAGCCGCTCAGCTCCTGAGGTAGGCCAGTACGGCGAGCACCCGGCGGTGGGTGTCGTCGGCCGGCGGCAGGTCGAGTTTCGTGAGGATGCCGCCTATGTGCTTGCCGACGGCCGCCTCCGAGACCACGAGCGTCCTGGCTATCGCGCCGTTGGACTTCCCCTCGGCCACCAGCGCCAGCACCTCCCGCTCACGCGGGGTCAGCCGGCCCAGCGGATCTCGGCGGCGGCGCAGCAACTGCCGTACGACTTCCGGGTCGACGACCGTACCGCCGACCGCGACCTCCTGGAGCGCGGCGACGAACTCCGCGACCTGTCCGACCCGGTCCTTGAGCAGATAGCCGACTCCGGTGCCGTCACCGGAGTCGAGGAGGTCGGCGGCATAGGCGCGCTGGACGTACTGGCTCAGGACGAGGACCGGCAGGCCGGGCCGCTCCGCGCGCAGTTGGACCGCCGCCCGCAGCCCCTCGTCCTGGAAGGCGGGCGGCATCCGGACATCGGTGACGACGACGTCGGGGGTGTGCTCGGCCACGGCGGCGAGCAGCGCACGCGCGTCCCCGACCGCCGCGACGACCTCGTGGCCGAAGCGGGCGAGCAGGGCCGTCAGGCCGTCGCGGAGGAGGACGCTGTCCTCGGCGAGGACGACACGGAGGGTTCGTCCTGATTCGGCATCGGCTCGCAAGGGATCTCCACACGCAGCAAGGTCGGTCCGCCGGGCGGGCTGGTCACGGACAGTGTTCCATCCAGCACTGACACTCGGTCCGCGAGCCCGGTGAGACCGGTGCCGCGCGTGCTGTCGACACCGCCGCGGCCGTCGTCGCCGACCTCCAGCACGAGCAGCCGCCCGTCCCGGTGTTCCGCCCGTACACGCGCGCGTGCCGCCCCGCTGTGCCGGGCCACGTTGGCGAGCGCCTCGCGGACCACGAAGTGGGCGGCCGCCTCCACCGCCTGCGGCAGCCGGGCCCCGGGCAGCGCACACTCCACGTCCACCGGGACCGGCGACCGGTCGGCGGCGTCGGCGAGGGCCGCCCCCAGGCCGTGGTCCGCGAGCACCTTGGGGTGGATGCCGTGGATCAGCTCCCGCAGTTCGGCGAGCACCGCGCCCGCCTCCTCGTGGGCGCGCGCGAGCTGCTCGGCCAGCCGGCCGTCGGGCGGGGCGTCGAGCCGGGCCAGGCCCAACGCCATGCTGAGGGCGACGAGACGCTGCTGGGCACCGTCGTGCAGATCGCGTTCGATGCGGCGCCGCTCCGCCTCGAAGGCGTCGACCAGGCGGGCCCGGGACCGGGTCAGCTCGACCACCCTGGCCTGCCCCTCGTCGTCACCCGGGGCGACCAGACGGCGGGTCAGCGCGGCCCGGGCGCAGGCGGCGGCACCGAGGACGTACGCGCCGGCCGCCAGCAGCAGCACACCGAGCGCGGCGGAGCCGAACGCGGCGGGCTGGCCGGTGACCGTCCACAGCTTCACCACCTTGATCTCCCGGCCGCCGCCGGCCGTCGCCAGCAGCAGCGGGGTCGCGGCCATCGCCGCCGGCAGGAACAGGGCGACGATCAGCACGAGCGCCTCGGCCGGCCAGAGGAGGCAGGCGGTGAGCAGGGTGTGGACCAGCTCGCGCCAGGTCGCGCGGTCCCGCAGACGGGTGGTCAGCCAGGCGCGCACACCGGGCGCGTGGAGTTCGGCGTGCGCGCCGGGCGCGGGCGCCGGGTCGACCCAGCTCAGCCTGCGCCGCTCGAGCGCGGCCACCGGCAGCCCGAGAAGCACGGTGACCGCGAGCAGGGGCAGCCCCACGAGCACGACCGCGAGCACCCCGCCGACGGCCACCCACACCACCAGCCCCACCAGCACGACGGCCCCGCCGAGGGCGCCCGTCAGCAGATAGGCGCCGGCACGCCAGGGCCACGGCGAGAGCAGGTAGCCCGGGCGGGACAACGCCTGCCACATGTTCGGGGGGTGCGTGCGGATCACGGTGGAAGCCGGGCGCGGATGCATGGGGATCACCGTAGGAGGAGCTCATGAGTCCCTGCCATACCCGCAGCCGGAGCCTCGGGGGTATGCCTGGCCCTACCCCGACTCTCGCCCCTGCCCGACAGACCCGCCCCGGGTGCGCGCGGTTTCGTGGACCCATGACCACACACGCCGTCCAACTGACGTCCCTACACCGGCGATACGGCCCTGTCGACGCCGGTGTCGCCGCACTCGACGACGTCACGCTCACCCTCCCCCACGGCTCCTTCACCGCCGTCATGGGCCCGTCCGGCTCGGGCAAGTCGACGCTGTTGCAGTGCGCCGCCGGACTCGACCGCCCGACCTCGGGGTCGGTGCGGATCGGCGGCACCGAGCTGACCGGGCTGAGCGAGCGCCGGCTGACCCTGCTGCGACGGCAGCGCATCGGATTCGTCTTCCAGTCGTACAACCTGCTCTCGGCCCTGACCGCCGCCCAGAACATCGCCCTCCCCCTGCGCCTCGCCGGCCGCCGCCCCGCGAAGGCCGACGTGCGCGAGGCCCTGCGGCAGGTCGGTCTCGGCGACCGCGCGGGACACCGGCCGGACCGGCTCTCCGGCGGCCAGCAGCAGCGCGTCGCCCTCGCCCGAGCCCTGATCACCCGCCCCGAGGTGCTCTTCGGCGACGAACCGACCGGCGCCCTGGACTCGACGACCGGCCGCGAGGTGCTCACCCTCCTGCGCGCCATGGTCGACGACGACGGCCGTACCGTCGTCATGGTCACCCACGACCCGCTGGCCGCGTCGTACGCGGACCGCGTGGTCTTCCTGGTCGACGGCCGGGTACACGGCGAGCTGACGGGGGCGGGGACGGACCCGGAGCGCATCGCGGCGACGATGGCCGGTCTGGAGACGAAGGTCGCGCCTCTGGGGGCTCAGGAGGCTCTGGGGGCTCTGGGGGCTCGGGAGGCTCTGGGGGCGAGCCCGTGCTGAGCGTCGCACTGCGCACGCTGCGCGCCCGCTGGACCGCCTTCGTGGGCAGTTTCGTCGCCCTCGCCCTCGGGGTCGGACTGCTCACGGTGATGGGCCAGGCCCTGGCCGCCGCCCAGGAGGCCCCCGTACGCGCCCCGGAACGTTTCGCGGCGGCGCCGGTGGTGGTGCGGGGGCAGGACACCCTGCGGGTGGCGACGGCGACGGGCGAGCGCACGGCGAGGCTCCCGCAACCCCTCGCGATCCCGTCCGCCACCATGGCCGCGCTCCGCGCCCTCGGCCCGGTCACGGAGGACCGGTCCTTCCCCGTCCCGTTGCCGGACGGCGGCCCGGAAGCCCTCGTCGGGCACCCCTGGTCGACGGCGCGCTTCGCCCCGTACGAACTGAGCACCGGCCGCGCGCCCCGGACGGCCGACGAGGTCGTGACCACGGGCACCTGGGCGACGGTGGGCGACCGCCTCCACACGACGGACGGCACGGTACGGGTCACGGGAACGGCACACACGCGTGGCGACGGCGTACACGCGCGTGGCGACGGCGTACACGCGCGTGGCGACGGCGTACACGCGCGTGGCTTCGAGAACGCGATGTTCTTCACCGACGCGCAGGCCGCCCGGCTGGCCCCGGACGGCACGCGGCAGCTGGTGGTGGCGGCCGACCCGGCGGCGGTCCGCTCGGCCGTTGGCTCGCACGCGCGCGTGCTCACGGGCGACGCCCGCCGCTTCGCGGACGCCGACCCCGACCGGGACGCCGAGGCACTCACCGCCCTGAACGCCCTGTTCGGCACGGCGGGCGGAGTGACGGCCTTCGTATCGGTGTTCGTCGTCGCCTCCACGTTCGCCTTCGCGGTCGACCGGCGCCGCCGCGAGTTCGCGCTGCTGCGCACCACGGGTGCCACTCCCGGCCAGCTCCGCCGGTCGGTCCTGGCGGAGGCCCTGCTGGTCGGCACGCTCGCCTCGGCGGCCGGCTGCGCGCTGGGCTCGTACGGCGCCCCGTGGCTGACCCGGCTGGTGGTGGACGGCGGCCTCGCGCCGGCCTGGTACGCGATCGGCGGCCACACCTGGCCCTACCACCTCGCCTTCTGGACGGGCCTGTCGGTCGCCCTGTGCGGTGCGGCAGCCGCGAGCCGCCGGGCCGGGCGGATCGCGCCGGCGCAGGCCCTGCGCGAGGCGTCCGTCGAGGGGCGCGCACTGACACCCGGGCGCCTGCTGTGCGGTACCGCGCTGCTCGGCACGGCGTGCGCGACCCTGGCGTACGCCCTCCTGACCGACCCCGGCGAACTGCTGCACCGCAAGACGTACATCAGCCGCCCGATGCTGCTCATCACGGCGGTGGCCCTGCTCGCCCCGGCCCTGGTACGCCCGCTGCTGCCCCGGCTGCCGGGCGTGATCGGCCTCCTGGTCCGGGAGCACGCGGTCACCGGGGGCCGCCGTACCGCGGCCGTGGCCGCGCCCGTCCTGGTCACGGTGGCCCTCGCCGGCTCCCTGCTGGGCGCGACGGCCACGCTCGACGAGGCCCGCGCGGCGGAGGTGCGCCAACAGACGACGGCGGACTTCATGGTGACGGCGGCCGGCGGTACGACACTGTCGCCGACGGCGCTGGAGAGCCTGAGGCGCGTTCCCGGCGCCTCCATCGGCGCGACCACCGCCGTCTACACCCTGGAGGACGGGGTCGCGCTGGTGAAGTCGGAGGCGCGGGCGGTCGATCCGGCGCGCTGGGCGCGGACCGTCAGCCTGCCGGTGACGTCCGGCCGGGTCACGGACCTCGACGACGACTCGATCATCGTGACCGAGGAGTGGGCGCGGCACCGGGTGGGTCAGCGGGTGCGGGTCTGGCTGGCCGACGGCACGGCCCGAACCCTGCGCATCGCCGCGGTACTGGCCACCGGCACCGGAGACAACGGCGTCTACGTCAGCACGGCCAACTCGGGCGGCGCGGGCGTGAACCGGGTCGACGTACGAACCCGCGCGGACGCCGATCCGGCAGCGGTCGCGACGGAACTGCGGGCGGCGTCCGGCGTGCGGGTGCTGACCAAGTCGCAGTGGGTGCGGGCGTCCAGTCCGCAGAGCAACCGCACAACCCGCCTCGGCGTTCTCCTCGTCCTGGGCATCGCACTCGTCTACACGGGCATCTCCCTGGCCAACACCCTCCTCATGGCATCCGCCGACCGCCGCCGGGACGCGACAGTCCTGCGGCTGGCCGGGGCGTCACGGGGTCAGATCCTGCGGTTCACCATCGCGGAGGCCCTGGCCGTCGTAGGAGTGGGCGCCCTGCTGGGCACACTGGTCACGGCGGCCAACCTCGCCGGAATGTGGGGCGCGTTGCACCTGCTCTCCGCCCCGGCGACGATCGTCGTCCCCTGGCAGGCACTTGCCTGGACGACAGCGGCCTGCGCGGCGACAGCGGTGACGGCGACCATCGCCCCCCGAACACGATAGAGCCCCCGCCGACTTCCGCCGACGGAGGCTCTATGCTGCGTGGACCTGTGGGGATTTGAACCCCAGACCCCCTCGATGCGAACGAGGTGCGCTACCAGACTGCGCCACAGGCCCTTGCAACGAGTGAAACTCTAGCACCCCCGTCGGCGTGCTTGGAAATCCGTTCCCCGAGGCCGGGCGGGGGCTCGGGGCGGGTCACTCGTTGGCGGCACGGGGGCGTTCGCCGTCCTCGTACTGGTCGAACAGCGGGGTGCGGAGGCGTTCGCGAGAGCGGCGGGCGGAGGCCGCGCGGCGGGCGTCGCTGCGTTCGTCGCCCTCGGGACGGTCCTCGCCGTGGTCCGCTTGGTCCGCCTCCCCGGCGTCGCGGTCCTCCGTCGCCTCCTGGTCCGGCGTGACCGTGCTGGAGCGGGCAGAGCTCCAGGCGTCCGGCGCCTCCAGGTCCACGTCGGAGGTCGCGCGCGGCGCCACGGGTGCGGTCACGTACGTCGGCAGCGGGACCGGGACGGGGTCCCAGCTCTCGCCGTGGCCGGGGCGGCGCTGGCGCTCCCGCTGCTGGTCGATCCACTCGGCGTGGTCGGTCTGCTCGACGAGCGCCCTGCGGTCCGCGGCGAGGGCGAGCAGTCCGGGGTCGGTCTCCGGCTCGGGCCGCTCGTGCGGCTCCTCTGCGCCGGCGTCCGGGCCGGGGTCGGTGGTCGCGGCGGCGGACGCCGGTGCCCGGCGGCGGGGCTGGCGTTCCCGCAGCCGCTGGGCGGCGGCCTCGGCGCGTCTGCGGTCCATCTGGTAGGCGAAGCGCCGTCGCTCCTGGGAGCGCAGGTAGGCGATGTAGCCGCTGAGCAGGACGGCGGGCACGCCGGGTGCCCAGAGGAACGTGAGTCCGCCGACGGCCGCGACGACCGCGCCGAGGGTGAACGCGAGGAACAGCATCACGGTCGTTCGGCGACGGCGCGCGAGCGCCTTCGAGCGCTTGGCGCGCGCGGCGGCGGCCTGCGCGGCGGGCGTGCGCTGGGCTGCCGGAACACGCTGGCGGGCCGGTGCCGCGCCTCCCTCACGCGCGGGCGTCGGGCCGGCTGCCTGGTCGGGCGCGGGTTTGGCCGGCGGCTGTTCCCGCTGTTCCCGCTGTTCCCGTGCGGGTCGGGTCGGCTGGGCCGGCTGCCGGTGTGTCGGGGGCATGGCGAAGGCCCGGACGTCCACCGAGTCGGTGGCGGCGTCCGGGACGTCGGCGCCCTGCTCCCCCTCCTCGGTGGAGCGCGCCCGCAGGTCCTTGGCGTACCGGCGCTCCATGCCCGCCCGTCCGGACAGGAGCCGGATGGCGGTGCTGAAGCGTTCCGTCGGACGGGCCTCGTTCAGCTCGTCCTGCCTACGGAGCCACATTGGCACCAAGTAGGCGGCCCAGGCCCCGACAATGACTGCGTAGATGAGGCCGCTGCTGCTCACGCCTCACACGGTAGAGGGGTTTGCGTGAGGCCATCCGCCAATTGGGCCGGTGTGTCGCACGATCTGGCTGATATTTCGAGCTTTTTGTGTGACCGATGCAATCAGCATCCGATCATTATCGAACACGTATTCAATTACCGGGCCCGCTGTGATTCCCATGTGTGTTCTGTGAGTGATTCGCCGAGTCGCTCTCACGGCGGGTTCGGCGCCAGCGGCTCAGCAGGCCCTCCGGCACTTCCTCCGACGTCAGCGCGAAGACGAGATGGTCGCGCCAGGCTCCGTCGATGTGGAGATAGCGCGGTCTGAGCCCTTCCTCACGGAATCCGAGTTTTTCCACGACCCGGCGGCTGGGCCCGTTCTCGGGGCGAATGCAGACCTCGATGCGGTGCAGTCCGACGGTGCGGAAACAGTGGTCCACGACCAGCGCGACGGCCGTGGGCATCACGCCCCGGCCGGCCACCGACTGGTCCACCCAGTAGCCGACGTGTCCGGAGCACATCGATCCCCAGGTGATTCCGGCGACCGTCAACTGCCCGACGAGCCGCCCCTGGTATTCGATGACGAACGGCAGCATCCGGCCAGCGTGGGCCTCGGAGCGCAGGTGCCGGACCATCTGGCGATAGGTCGGCCGGTGCGCGATCGGCCCGCTCGGCGCGGGCGGCGGAATGGTCGCCTCCCAGGGGCGCAGCCAGTCCCGGTTGCGCCGGTTGACCTCGCGCCAGGCCCGCTGGTCACGCAGCTTTATGGGCCGCAGGACGACATCGCCCTCCGCGAGTTCGACCGGCCAGGCTGGGCTGTTCAGCTGGCACCCCCGTGGCTCGGTCTGACGTGGCTCTGTCTGACATGGCTGGGGCCGGGGTGGCTCGGTCCGCGGTGGCTCGGTGCGGGGTGGCTCGGTGCGGGGTGGCTCGGTGCGCGGTGGTCGCCGCCACGGAGCTGATCGACGGCGTGGACCAGCAGGGGCTCCAGGACGGCCAGGCCGTCCTTCACACCGCCGGTGGAACCGGGCAGATTAACGATGAGCGTGCGGCCCGCGACCCCGGCCAGGCCCCGGGAGAGCGCCGCCGTGGGCACCTTCTCGCGGCCGAAGGCCCGGATCGCCTCCGGAATGCCGGGGACCTCGTGGTCGATCACCGCGCGGGTCGCCTCGGGGGTGCGGTCGGTGGGCGAGATGCCGGTGCCGCCGGTGGTGACGATCACGTCGTACCCGGCCTCGGCACCCGCCCGCAGCGCGGCCTCCACCGGGTCGCCGTCGGGCACCACCCGCGGGCCGTCGACCGTGAAGCCGAAGCCTTTCAGGCCCTCGGCGATCAGCGGGCCGCCCTTGTCCTCATAGACCCCGGCGGCGGCCCGGTTGGACGCGGTCACCACCAGCGCGCGATACGGTCCCTCGCTCATGCCCGGCTCCAGTCGCCCGACTTGCCGCCCGTCTTCTCCTCGACCCGTACGTCCGTGATGACCGCTCCCTTGTCGACCGCCTTCACCATGTCGATCACGGTGAGCGCGGCGACGGAGACCGCGGTGAGCGCCTCCATCTCGACGCCCGTGCGGTCCGTCGTCTTCACGGTGGCCGTGATCTCCACGGCGTCGTCCGCGACCGACAGGTCCAGTTTCACACCGGACACCGACAAGGGGTGGCACAGCGGGATCAGGTCCGGGGTGCGTTTGGCGCCCATGATGCCCGCGATCCGCGCGGTGGCCAGGGCGTCGCCCTTGGGGACGCCCTCGCCGCGCAGCAGCTCGATCACGCGCGGTGAGACAAGGACGCGACCGCTGGCGCGGGCGGTGCGCGCCGTGACGTCCTTGCCGGACACGTCGACCATGCGGGCGGCGCCCGAGTCGTCGATGTGCGTCAGTCGGTCGTGCGTACTCATGCTCTGTCGGCGCTCCCGGTCGGGCCTGTTGTGCGCGACACGGTACCCCCAACCAGGGGCGGTCAGCCGAGCAGGACCACCTCGACATCGGCGCCCGGTTCGACCGACTCCACGTCCTCGGGTACGACGATCAGCGCGTCGGCGTGCGCGAGGGCCGCCACCAGGTGGGAACCCGCGCCGCCGACGGGGCGGACGGTGCCGTCGGCGTGGGTGGCGCGCAGGAACTGTCTGCGCCCCTTCGGCGAGGTCAGCGCCTTGTCCGCGGTCAGCCGCGCGCGCGTGGTGGGCCGGTGGACGTCCGGCAGTCCCATAAGGGTGCGGATCGCGGGGCGGACGAACAGCTCGAAGGAGACGTACGACGACACCGGGTTGCCGGGCAGCGCCAGCAGGGGGATGTGGTCGGGGCCGATGGAGCCGAAGCCCTGTGGTTTGCCGGGCTGCATGGCGAGCCTGCGGAACTCGATGCCACTGCCCGCCTCGTCCTCGTCGCCCACGGACGACAGCGCCTCCTTGACGACGTCGTACGCCCCCACGCTCACTCCGCCGGTGGTGACCAGCAGGTCGGCGCGGACCAGTTGGTCCTCGATGGTGGCGCGGAGGGTGTCGACGTCGTCGGCGACCGCGCCCACCCGGTAGGCGATGGCGCCGGCGTCACGCGCGGCGGCGGTCAGGGCGAAGCTGTTGGAGTCGTAGATCTGGCCGTCGCCGAGTTGTTCCCCGGGCTGGACGAGTTCGCTGCCGGTGGACAGGACGACCACGCGCGGGCGGGGGCGTACGCGTACCGTGCCGCGGCCGATCGCGGCGAGCAGGGCGATCTGCGGCGGTCCGACGACGGTTCCGGCTTCGAGGGCGCGGTCCCCGGCCTTCACGTCGCTGCCCATCGCGCGTACGTGCGCGCGTGCCTCGGCAGGACGGTACACACGCACGTGCCCGCCGGCCTGTTCGGGGGCGAGGCCGCGGGCCCGCATCCCGTCGACGGGACCCTCGCCGAGGCCGCCGTCGGTCCACTCCACGGGTACGACGGTCTCGGCGCCGGACGGCAGGGGGGCGCCGGTCATGATCCGGGCGGCCTGCCCGGGGCCCACGAAGAGCAGGTCGGCGGCCTGGCCCGCCGCGATGTCCCCGACGACCTCCAGGGCCGCCGGGAACTCCTCGCTCGCACCCGCGACATCCGCGACCCGTACCGCGTACCCGTCCATGGAGCTGTTGTCGAACGGCGGCAGGGAGACCGTCACCGTGACGTCCTCGACCAGGACACAGCCCTGGGCGTCGGGCAGTTGCAGCTCGATGGGGTCCAGGGGGCGGACGGTGGCGAGGATGTCCTCCAGGTGTTCGTCCACCGACCAGAGGTGGTCCCGGTCGGTGGGGCGCGGCGCGGCGGTGCTCAAAGTGCCTGCATCTCCTCGGTGACGTAACTGCGAAGCCAGGTCCGGAAGTCCGGGCCCAGGTCTTCACGTTCGCACGCGAGTCTGACAATGGCACGCAGATAGTCGCTGCGGTCGCCGGTGTCGTAGCGGCGGCCCTTGAAGACGACGCCGTGCACCGGGCCGCCGACCTTCTCGTCCATGGCGAGCTGCTGGAGGGCGTCGGTGAGCTGGATCTCGCCGCCGCGGCCCGGCTCGGTGGCGCGCAGGATGTCGAACACGCTCGGGTCGAGGACGTAGCGGCCGATGATCGCGTAGTTCGACGGGGCGTCCGCCGGGTCCGGCTTCTCCACCAGGCCGTTCACCTTCACCACATCACTGTCGGTGGTGATCTCCACGGCCGCGCAGCCGTAGAGGTGGATCTGCTCGGGGGCGACCTCCATGAGCGCGACGACGCTGCCGCCGTACTGCTCCTGCACCTGGATCATCCGCTGCAGCAGCGGGTCGCGGGGGTCGATGAGGTCGTCGCCGAGGAGGACGGCGAACGGCTCGTGCCCGACGTGCGGGGCCGCGCACAGGACTGCGTGACCGAGGCCCTTGGGGTCGCCCTGGCGCACGTAGTGCATGGTGGCGAGGTCGCTGGACTCCTGGACCTTGGCGAGGCGCCCGGCGTCGCCCTTCTTCTGGAGGGCCGACTCGAGTTCGTAGTTGCGGTCGAAGTGGTCCTCCAGGGGGCGCTTGTTGCGTCCGGTGACCATGAGGACGTCGTCGAGACCGGCGGAGGCGGCCTCCTCGACCACGTACTGGATCGCGGGCTTGTCCACGACCGGCAGCATCTCCTTGGGAGTGGCCTTGGTCGCCGGGAGGAACCGGGTACCGAGGCCTGCTGCGGGGATGACAGCCTTGCTGATCCTGGGGTGCGACTGAGTCATGGCGGCAACCTTATCCGGTGACTTTGAGAGGAATCTGTAGCTCCGGTTAATAGGTGCTCATATGAACGGATTGGGGCGTTACAGGTGCACCACGCAAGCAACCAGGCACCCGAGCCTGACAAGCGAATGTTGCGACGAGAGTTCCTCACCGTGAGAAACAGGTTGACGGCGGGTGACGTACGGGCGGCCGGGGCCGCGCTGGCCGAGCGGGCTCTGGAGCTGCCCGAGTTGGCGCAAGCTCGCACGGTCGCCGCGTATGTCTCCGTCGGTACCGAGCCGGGCACGCTCGCGCTGCTGGACGCACTGCGCGCGCGGGGCGTACGCGTCCTGCTCCCCGCGCTGCTGCCGGACAACGACCTGGACTGGGGTGCGTACGCCGGCGAAGGCTCCCTGGCCGAGGTCCGGCACGGCGGGCGCATGGCGCTCCTCGAGCCCTCCGGGGAGCGGCTCGGGCCGGACGCGGTGACCGGCGCCGACGTGGTGCTGCTGCCGGGGCTCGCGGTCGACGCGCGCGGTATGCGGCTGGGGCGCGGCGGGGGGTCGTACGACCGCGTGCTGGCCCGTCTGGAGCGCGCCGGGGCGCGCCCGTCGCTGGTGGTGCTCCTGTACGACACCGAGGTCGTCGAGCGGGTGCCCGTGGAGGCGCACGACCGGCCGGTGCGGGCGGTGGTGACGCCGTCGGGGGTGCGGCGGTTCACATGAGAGTGGCCCTCCACGCGCGCGTGGAGGGCCACTCTCATTCACTCGCTACTCGGTTGCTCAGTCGTTCAGGAGGGCTTGAGTACCAGGGTGTCCGTGGTGCTCTTGCCGACCGCCTTGGATGAGAAGGACCAGTCGAGCAGTTCGCCGGCGGCCCACTTGTCGGTCTGGTCGGTGTAGTGGGCGCTGAAGGCGTGTCCGGAGGCGCCGGTGAGGTTGATCCACTTCGACTTGTCGAGGTCGTCGAGGTTGACCACCATGCGCATCGAGGGCACCCATACGACGCCGTAGCCGCCGGCCGCGTTCCAGCCGGTCGCGTCGACCGCCGCCTCGCCGCCGCCGAGCCGCCACGGGCCACGGTTGAGGACGTACTTCAGGAAGCCGGGGCCGGAGGTGCCCAGGGTCTGGTTCTTGAGGAACAGGCGGTGCAGCCGGCCCCAGCTCCAGGTGTCGATGTCCTTGCCGAGCTTCGCGGTCAGCTCCCAGCGGGCGTCGATCATGGCCCGCTTGAACAGGTCGTCACGGTTGTGGTCGGCGCCGGGACGGGTACCCGAGGCGGGCGTGGTCCACCAGGCGCTGTCCGTCTTGTCCATCAGGTTGCGCACGACCTGGAACCAGCGGTCGCCGCCGTCCGGCTGCGCCTGGTCGGCCTCGCGCTGGCCGCACTCGCGGACCTTCTGCGTGTCGTCGACCGGGTTGGTGCTGTTGACCGGGTCGACCCACAGACACTGGCTCTCGACGCGCAGCTCCTTGGGCAGCTTGTTGCCGAAGGCGAGCTTGAGGATGTTGCGCCAGACCGCGTTGAAGTAGGCGGCGGCGGCCGAGTCGGCGTCCTGGGTGTAGTCCCAGCCCTGGAGCAAGTCCTGCGCCTCGCGGACGTCCGGGTCGTCCAGGTTGATCTTCAGGAGGTCGGGCACCAGCTCCTGGGCGATGTCGCTGCTGTTGTCCGTCTGCATCTGGCGCATGTCGTCGGTGGAGATCTTGCCGCCACCCTTGATCTTCTGCTTGATCAGCTCGGTGATCCGCTGGCTGCGGGTGCCGTAGCCCCAGTCCGTGGTGAGCGTGTAGGGGTACTTGTCCGGGTCGATCACGGCCTGGTTGGCGGTGACGATGTAGCCGCGCTCCGGGTTGAACTCGTAGGGCAGCTCGTCGAAGTCGATGGTGCCGGTCCACTTGTACTTCGAGTTCCAGCCGGGCACCGGGACGGAGCCGTTGTCGCCCTTCGCGCGCGTGGGGATCGTTCCGGGCAGCTGGTAGCCGATGTTCCCGTCGGTGTCCGCGTAGACCAGGTTCTGCGAGGGCACGTCGAAGGACTTGGCCGCGTCGCGGAAGTCGTCCCAGTCCTTCGCCTTGTTCATGGCGAAGACGGCGTCCATGCTGTTGCCGGGCTCCAGGGCGGTCCACTTCAGGGCGATGCCGTAGCCGTCGCCGCGGTCGGGCGCGGACTGGTCGACGGTGGCCTTCTGGCCGACCTTCACCAGTTCCTTGTCACGGTCGGACAGCAGGGGCATGCCGTCCTCGGTCTGCCGGACGACGATCTTCTTCGAGGAGCCACCGGCGACCTTGATGGTCTCCTCGCGGGTGGTGAAGGGCCGCACCTTGCCGTCGTACTCGTAGCCGTCGCCGGAGAGCTTCTCCAGGTAGAGGTCGGTGACGTCGGCGCCGGAGTTGGTCATGCCCCAGGCGATGTCCTGGTTGTGGCCGATTATCACGCCGGGCATGCCCGCGAAGGTGTAGCCGGAGACGTCGTACTGGCACTTGCTGGAGACCGTGCGGCAGTGCAGGCCCATCTGGTACCAGACGGAGGGCAGCGAGGCCGACAGGTGGGGGTCGTTGGCCAGCAGAGGCTTGCCGGTGATCGTGTACTTGCCGGAGACGACCCAGGAGTTGGAGCCGATGCCGTTGCCGTTCACCCCGACGGCCGTGGGGAGGTCGTCCAGGGCGTTGTAGAGGCCCTCCAGCTGGCTCTGCAGGCCCACGGTGTCCCCGGAGGTCCCCGAGTTCCCGGAGGTCCCGGACGTGCCCGTGGAGTCGCCGGTGGACGTACCGGACCCGTCGGACGAGTCGTCGCTCGCCTGGAACGTCTTGGTGAGCTCGTCGTACTCGCCCTGCTGGACGATCGTGTTGGACTCGTCGCCGACCTTGTACGGGTAGTCCGGGTACAGGTCCTCGATCTGCTGCGCGCCGAGGCGGCTGGTCATCAGGGCGCGGTCGATCTCGTCCTGCATGTTGCCGCGCAGGTCCCAGGCCATCGCCTTCAGCCAGGAGACCGAGTCGACCGGGGTCCACTCGGCGGGCTTGTAGTCGTTGGTGAAGCCGAGCGCCGCGTACTCGAGGGAGATGTCCTTGCCGTCCTTGCCCTTCAGGTAGGCGTTGACCCCCTTGGCGTACGCCTGCAGGTACTTCTTCGTGGAGTCCGACAGCTCGTCGTCGTACTCCTGCTTGGCGACGCGGTCCCAGCCCATCGTGCGCAGGAACTCGTCGTTGTCGACCTGGTCCTTGCCGAACATCTCCGACAGGCGCCCGGAGGTCATGTGCCGGCGGACGTCCATCTCGTAGAACCGGTCCTGCGCCTGGACGTAGCCCTGCGCCATGAACAGGTCCTCGTCGGAGTCGGCGTAGATCTGCGGGATGCCGTACCCGTCCCGCTTCACGTCCACCGGCCCGGACAGGCCGTCGAGGGTGATGGAACCCTTGGTCTGCGGGAAGGAGGCGCGGACGGTACTGATGGACCAGTAGGCGCCGAAAGCGATGCCGCCGATGACGGCCAGCACCAGTACGAGCACGATCAGACGGGCTTTGCGCCCCTTCTTCCGGCCGGACTTGCCGGGCTTGTCACCCGTTGTGGCGGTGGTATTGGGGGGCATCGCTGTCCTAGCTGTCCTAACGCGAGCGGCAGGGCCGGCTGTCCTTTTGAATGAGCGCTGAAGCAACCATAGGCGCAGGGCCTCACGGCCCTTGACGCGGAGTCGGGTACCAGCACGGAAGGATGTTCGATCTTGCCTTGCCGAGTGTCAAGAAATCGTCAAGAGTTAGGTAAGGTAATGAAGTAGTTGGGTCGGAGGCTTGCAGCGTCCTGTCCCATGTACATGTGCGCCCGCGCGCGAGACGTGCGCGCAAGGAAGGAAACCGCCACTGACTGTCCACGACCTCAACCAGCTCCTGCTCGCCTGCTCGCTCGTCCTGCTCGTCGCCGTCGCGGCAGTCCGGATCTCCTCGCGCAGCGGGCTCCCCAGCCTGCTCGTGTACCTGGGCATCGGCGTCCTCATGGGCACGGACGGCATCGGTCACATCCACTTCGACAACGCCGAGCTGACCCAGGTCATCGGCTACGCGGCCCTGGTCGTGATCCTCGCCGAGGGCGGCCTCGGCACGAAGTGGAAGGAGGTCAGGCCGGCACTCCCGGCCGCCACCGCACTGGCGCTCGTCGGGACCGCGGTCAGCGTCGGGGTCACCGCGGCGGGTGCGCACTACCTGACGGGGCTGGAGTGGCGGCAGGCGCTGATCATCGGCGCGGTGGTGTCCTCGACGGACGCGGCGGCAGTGTTCTCGGTCCTGCGCCGGATCCCCCTCCCCACGCGCGTGACGGGCACCCTGGAGGCCGAGTCCGGCTTCAACGACGCCCCGGTGGTCATCCTGGTGGTCGCCTTCTCCACGGCGGGCCCCGTCGAGCACTGGTACCTGCTGCTGGGCGACATAGCGCTGGAGCTGGCCATCGGCGCGGCCATCGGGCTCGCGGTGGGCTGGCTGGGCGCCTGGGGCCTCAGGCACGTCGCGCTGCCCGCCTCCGGCCTCTACCCGATCGCCGTCATGGCGATCGCGGTCACCGCGTACGCGGCGGGCGCACTGGCGCACGGCAGCGGCTTCCTGGGCGTCTACCTCGCCTCGATGGTCATGGGCAACGCGAAGCTGCCGCACTGGCCCGCCACGCGCGGGTTCGCCGACGGACTCGGCTGGATCGCCCAGATCGGCATGTTCGTCCTGCTCGGCCTCCTGGTCACCCCGCACGAACTGGGCGACGACGTGGTGCCCGCACTGGTCATCGGCCTGGTGCTGACCATGGTGGCGCGTCCGCTGAGCGTGCTGCTGTGCCTGACGCCGTTCCGGGTGCCGTGGCCGGAGCAGGCGCTGATGTCCTGGGCGGGGCTGCGCGGGGCCGTCCCCATCATCCTGGCGACGATCCCCATGGTGAGCGGCGTGGCGGGCAGCCGCCACATCTTCAACATCGTCTTCGTCCTGGTCGTCGTCTACACGCTCGTCCAGGGGCCGACGCTGCCCTGGCTGGCCCGCAAGCTGCGCCTCGGCGAGGACTCCGAGGCGGCCGACCTCGGCGTCGAGTCGGCGCCACTGGAGCGGCTGCGCGGGCATCTGCTGTCCGTCGCGATCCCCAAGGGGTCGAAGATGCACGGCGTCGAGGTGAACGAGCTGCGGCTGCCGGCCGGGGCCGCCGTCACCCTCGTCGTACGCGACGGAAAATCGTTTGTTCCGCTGCCGACGACGGTGCTGCGGCACGGCGACGAACTCCTGGTAGTCGCCACCGACCCGGTGCGCGACGCGGCCGAGCGGCGGCTGCGCGCGGTCGGCCACGGCGGCAAGCTGGCCGACTGGCTGGGCACCGGCGAACCACGTTAAGGGCACGTTTCGGGGTGCTCACTCTCACAGGCCGGGGCCACGCCACCCCCTGTACGATGGACGCTCACCTTGATCGAACCAACTCTGTCTGACGCAGAGCTGGCGCGACCGTATGGCGGCCGGGCTTCCCGCAATGGGCGCCGGTATCTACCGCAGCGCGCAAGAGGACAGCTCTCGGCGCCCCTCGCCCGCACAGTGGGGTCGCGCTACCAGGCGGCAGAAAGGCACGGGCCGTGGCATCCACGGTCTCCATCGGAAACGGATACGGGCAACTGCTGCGCACACGCGGCGCATGGACGTACCTGCTCCCCGGCTTCGCGGCACGCCAGCCGTTCGCGATGCTCACCATCTCCATCGTGCTGCTCGTGCAGCACACCACCGGCTCCTACGGCGCGGCGGGCGCCGTGGCGGCCGTGACCGGCGTCTCCATGGCGCTGTTCGCGCCCTGGAGCGGACGCCTCGCCGACCGCCACGGACAGCGCGCGGTACTGATCCCCGGCGTGCTCGGGCACACGGCGTCCGGCCTCACCCTCACCGCGCTCGCACTCGCCCACGCGCCCCTGTGGGCGCTGTTCGCGGCGGCCGTGCCCACCGGCGCGTCGGTGCCGCACATCGGCCCCATGGTCCGCGCCCGCTGGGGTGTGACCCTCAAGGGTTCGCCCCTGCTGACCACCGCCGCGGCCTTCGAGTCGGTCACGGACGAACTCACCTTCGTCGTCGGCCCGCTCCTCGCGACCGCCCTGTGCACCACCGTGAACCCGGCCGCCGGCCTGGTCACGGAGGCCTCCCTGACCCTGCTCGGCGGTCTGCTGTTCGCCGCCCGCAAGAGCACCCAGCCCCCGGTCGCCGCCGCCGGACACGCGCGCGTGGAGCACGCCTCGGCACTGCGCGTCCCCGGTGTGCGGGTGCTGATCGTGGCCTTCCTGGGCATCGGGTCGGTCTTCGGCGGCATGCAGGTCTCGCTGGCCGCGTTCACCGAGTCCCTCGGCGAGCCCGGCCTGAACGGCGTGCTGTACGGCACCTTCGCCGCGGGCAACATGCTCTCCGGCCTGGTCTGCGGCGCACTCGCCTGGCGTACGGCCCCGCAGCAGCGTCTGGTCGTAGGCTACGGCGCACTCGCGCTGACGGCGTCCGGCCTGTGGGCCGCGCACTCCGTGCTCGTACTGGCGGGCCTCGGCCTCCTGGTCGGCATGTGCATCGCGCCCGCGCTGATCACCGGCTACACACTGGTCGAGAGCCTGGTGCCGGCCGGGGCGCGCACCGAGGCGTTCACCTGGCTCACCGGCGCGGTGGCGCTCGGCCAGGCGGCAGCGGTCACAGCCGCCGGTCAGCTGGAGGACCACCTCTGGGGCGGGTCCGGGTTCCTGGTGCCGATGGGCGGCACACTGCTGGCCCTGGCGACCCTGCTGGCGCTGCGTTCACGGCTGGCCGTACGGCCCCGGAGCCGTACGGTCGCGCGTGGCGTCGGTCACCGCGTGCCGGTGGCAGTGGACTGATCCGAAGGAATACGTCACTATGGACCGTCGTTAGCACTCATCGAGTGAGAGTGCCAGGAGGAAGACAGTGCCGACGTACCAGTACCAGTGCACCGAGTGCGGCGAGGGCCTCGAGGCGGTGCAGAAGTTCACCGACGACGCCCTAACCGAGTGCCCCAGCTGCGGTGGCCGCCTCAAGAAGGTGTTCTCCGCGGTCGGCATCGTCTTCAAGGGCTCGGGTTTCTACCGCAACGACAGCCGCGGCTCCTCGTCGAGCAGCGCGCCGGCGTCGTCGTCGAAGTCGTCCGGCTCGGACTCCTCGTCGTCCTCGTCCTCGACGTCGTCTTCTTCATCCTCTTCGAGTTCGTCCTCTTCCTCCTCCTCGGACTCGAAGTCGCCGAGCGCCGGTTCCTCTGCGGGCAGCTCCGCCGCGTAAGGCTTCCTCCCGGGACCCTGCCGTCATCCCCGACGGCAGGGTCCTCGGCGTTGCGGTTAGTGTGCGGGGCATGGCGAACGCAGAGATCAACGCGGAGATCGGCGTCATCGGCGGCTCGGGCTTCTACTCGTTCCTCGACGACGTGACCGAGATCCAGGTGGACACCCCGTACGGAGCGCCCAGCGACTCCCTCTTCCTCGGCGAGATCGCCGGCCGACGGGTCGCCTTCCTGCCCCGGCACGGACGTGGGCACCATCTGCCGCCGCACCGGATCAACTACCGGGCCAACCTGTGGGCGTTGCGGTCGGTGGGCGTGCGCCAGGTCCTCGGCCCGTGCGCCGTGGGCGGTCTGCGCGCCGAGTACGGGCCCGGCACGCTGCTCGTGCCCGACCAGCTGGTGGACCGTACGAAGTCGCGGGTGGCGACGTACTTCGACGGGCTGCCGCTGCCCGACGGCACCGTGCCCAACGTGGTCCATGTGTCCCTGGCGGATCCCTACTGCCCCACGGGGCGGGCGGCCGCGCTGAAGGCGGCGCGCGGGCGGGACTGGGAGCCGGTGGACGGCGGGACGCTGGTGGTGGTCGAGGGGCCGCGGTTCTCCACCCGTGCGGAGTCGTTGTGGCACCAGGCGCAGGGCTGGTCGGTGGTGGGTATGACCGGCCATCCGGAGGCTGCGCTCGCCCGTGAACTCGAGCTCTGCTACACGTCGTTGACCCTGGTCACCGACCTGGACGCGGGCGCCGAGACCGGTGAGGGTGTCTCCCACGAGGAGGTGCTGACGGTTTTCGCGGCGAATGTCGACCGGATGCGGGGCGTTCTGTTCGACGCGGTGGCGGGGCTGCCGTCGACGCAGGAGCGGGACTGCCTGTGCACGAAGGCGCTGGGTGGACTGAATCCGGGGTTCCAACTTCCGTAGCCCACCGATCGGGTGAGGGAGTTTTCCACAAGCTGTGAGTTGTCCACCGGCTCCGGCGGACGGCGGCGAGAAGGCTCATCGTGGATCGATCGCGGCTTCGCAGGCCGGTCCCTCGTCGCAGGTGGTGATCCCGTTGTCCCTACGTCCTCCCCCTTCTCTCCCGCTCCCGGTGCCTCCGCCGTGCGAGGTGCCGCAGTTCGCGCCCGTGCGGGTCCACAGCGGGTGGTACGCACTGCATCGGCTCGTACGGAACCGGCGGCGGGCCCTGGCTCTGGGCCTCGCCGTCACCGCCGCCGCGCTCGTGGCGGCGGGACCGGGGCACGACGGTCCGGCGCACGGACATCCCGGCGGAAGCCCACACGCCCGCGCGCAGCACTCGTCGAGCGACCCCGTCCGCCGACGTCCCACCGCCGGGGCGATGGTCTCGGCCCCCGTGCGGATCGCCGACGCGGAGACGGTACGGCTCCTGCGGCCGGGCGACCGGGTCGACGTCATCGCCGCCGACATCGCCGCCGAGCCCCCGCCGGGCGGGGAAGCACAGGTGGTCGCCCGCGGGGCGCGGGTGACGAAGGTGCCGGAGCCACTGGAGCCGGCGGTCGGCGGGGGTGACGGCGGCGCGCTGGTCGTGCTGTCGGTGCCGCGTGCCACCGCGGCGCGCCTGGCTGGTGCGAGCACGACGGCTCGACTGGCGGTGACGCTGTGGTGAAGAAGTTGTCAAGTCCCTCGTTGGAGCTACCGAATGGGACACACCGGGCTCGTGTTGACGTAGGTTGCGGAGCTGTTCGTTCCACACCCTGTGCGCAAGAGGAGAGTCCCCGAGGTGAGCGAGAAGAAGGATCCGGGCGTCTGGCAGGGCTTCAAGGCCTTCCTGATGCGCGGCAACGTCGTGGATCTGGCGGTCGCGGTGGTCATCGGCGCCGCGTTCACGAACATCGTGAACTCGGTGGTGAAGGGCATCATCAACCCGCTGGTCGGCACGATCGGCACCAAGAACCTCGACAGCTACAGCTCCTGTATCAAGGGCCCTTGCACTGGTACCGGCGACAGCGCGACGGGCGTCCGGATCCTGTGGGGTTCGGTCCTCGGCGCGACGCTCACCTTCGTGATCACCGCGGCGGTGGTCTACTTCCTGATGGTCCTGCCCATGGCGAAGTACCTGGCCCGGTTGGAGGCCCGCCGGAAGGCGAAGGAGGGCGCGCAGGAGGTCATGGAGGTGAGCGAGCTGGAGGTGCTCAAGGAGATCCGCGACGCGCTGGTCGCGCAGCGGGGCTCGGGCCACAGCGAGCGGTAGCCACCCTGGGCGGGGCCCTTCGGGGCCTTCACAGGTGGTGCGGCGGGCTTCAGAGGTGGTGGGGCGGCTTCTCGTCCAGGAAGCGCCTGAGGTCGGCCGCGGAGTCGCCGGACGCGCCCGGACGCTCGCCCCACCCGCGGTCCGTGTCGTCCGAGGACTGCTGGTCGAGCGGATCGTCGAAGATCAGCGCGGCCTTGGGCGCACTCGGCTCGGGGGCGGCGGGGGTACTCATGTTTCTAGGGTACGGCCGTGTCCCCGCGGCTGCGGGGTACGGCCGTGTCGCCGCCACGCGCCGGGGCCTCGCCGCCGCTCCCGTTCGGCCCCCGCTCCACCGGGCGTTCCATGCAGACCAACCCGTCGCGCCTGTCCCATGCCGTGGTGACGGTGAAGCCGAACCGCTTGTACAGGGCGATGGCGCCGGTGCGCCACCGCCACACCGAGAGCCGAACCGTGTCGACGTCCATCTCCGCGGCGTGGTCGAGCGCGGTGCCGAGCAGGGCGGAGGCGACTCCACGGCCCCGGGACACCGGAGTCGTCCACAGTCTCTTGACCTCTGTCCGGACGTCGAGGGGCGAGGTCAGCACCAGACAGCCCACGGCCGTGTCCCCGTCCAGCGCCATCAGCACCACGTCGTCGGCGAACACGGCCCACGGATCCTCGATCTCCGCACGGTAGCGACGCGGCAGATCTGCGACGCCAGGGACCGGTTGTCCCTTCTCCTCCTCCGTCTGGAGGTGGTACGCGGCCAGCAGCCCCGACAGCCCGGTCTCGGCGACACCGTCCCGCCCCGGCCACCGGGCGATCACGATGTCCCGCCGATCGGTCATGCCGAAAGGATCGCACGGCAGGATTTTCCGGCCGCCATCTGTTGTGCTGAGGTCCATGACGTCCAGCCACGACTCCATCGAACCGCTGCGCAGGCTGACCGCGCGGGGACGCGGGGAGGCCCATCGGGTCGCCTCGCCGCTCGAGCTCTTCTTCGACCTGTGCTTCGTCGTCGCCATCGCCCAGGCGGGCGTCCAACTGGTGCACGCGGTGGCGGAGTCGCACGCCGGGGAGGGGGTCCTCAACTACACGATGGTGTTCTTCGCCATCTGGTGGGCCTGGATGAACTTCACCTGGTTCGCCTCGGCGTACGACAACGACGACGTGCTGTACCGGATCGTCACCCTGGTGCAGGTGGCCGGGGTCCTGGTCCTGGCGGCGGGCGTCTCGCGGGCGTTCGAGGACCACGACTACGTGGCCGTCTGGTTGGGCTACGTGATCATGAGGTGCGCGCTGAGCTCGCAGTGGCTGCGAGTCGCGTCGTCGGCCGAGGGCGCGGAGCGGACGATGGCGCTGCGGTACGTCGGCGGGGTGCTGCTGTGCCAGGTCGGCTGGCTGGGGCTGCTGCTCCTGCCGGAGAGCGGCAGGCCGTGGCTGTTCCTGGCGGTGGCGCTGCTGGAGATGAGCGTGCCGCTCTTCGCCGAGAGGGACCATCCCACGTCGTGGCATCCGCACCACATCGCGGAGCGCTACGGCCTGTTCACGATCATCGTCCTGGGCGAGACGATCGCTGCGGCGACGATCGCCGTGAAGTCCGGCATCGACGAGTTCGACGCGCTGGACGAGCTGTTGCCGATCGCCGTGGGCGGGCTGCTGATCGTGTTCGCCGCCTGGTGGATCTACTTCGTGGTGCCGATCCACAGCCGTCTGCGCTCCAGCCGGCAGGCCTTCCTGTGGGGCTACGGCCACTACGTCGTCTTCGCCTCGGCCGCGGCGATCGGTGCGGGCCTGGAGGTGGCGGTGGAGCAGGCGGTCGGCGAAGCGCACCTGTCGACGCTCGCGGCGTCGGCCGCGGTGACGCTGCCGACCGCGCTGTATCTGCTGGCGGTCTGGGCGCTGCACGCGCGCCACTTCAAGGTGGGCCTGGCCCAGCAGTTGGTGCTGCCGGTCACCGCGCTGCTGGTGATCTGCTGCACCTTCATGGGCGACTGGTCGGTGTTCACGGCCGGCCTGGTGACGGCGCTGTCGGTGGTGACGGGGGTGACGCTGACGGCGCGCACGGCAGCGCGGGCACCAGGCGCGGCCGTCTGACGTCACGGCGGGGCGGCGAGAGCCGGGCGAGACTGGCTCCCATGACTTCCATGACTCCCAAGAATCCTCCGGATCCCGGGACTCCCGAAGCTCCCGGGACTCCCGAGGCTCCCCGGACAGTTGACGCTCTGACGGATGTCGCCGGTGTGCGGGTGGGGCATGCCACGCGGATCGGCGGTGGCTGGCTCACCGGTACCACGGTTGTGCTCGCCCCGGAGGGCGGCGCCGTCGCGGCCGTGGATGTGCGTGGTGGTGGGCCCGGCACCAAGGAGACCGACGCGTTGGACCCGCGCAACCTGGTGCAGCGGGTCGAGGCGATCGTGCTGACCGGGGGCAGCGCCTACGGGCTGGACGCGGCGTCCGGGGTGATGGCCTGGCTGGAGGAGCGGGGGCGCGGGGTACCTGTGGGCCCCGACCCGGCGCACGTCGTGCCGGTGGTGCCCGCCGCCTGCGTCTTCGACCTGGGCCGGGGCGGCGAGTTCGGGGCCCGACCGGACGCGGCCACCGGCCGGGCGGCGGTCGAGGCGGCTGCGGCGAGTGAGCCCGGTTCGCCGGTGCCGCAGGGGTGTGTGGGCGCCGGGACGGGCGCGGTCGTGGGGGCGATGAAGGGCGGTGTCGGCAGCGCGAGCGTCCTGCTCGACTCGGGGATCACGGTGGCCGCGCTGGTGGTGGCCAACGCGGTGGGGTCGGTGGTGGATCCACAGACGGGGGTGCTCTACGGGGAGCTGTTCCAGGGGCGCGTGGAGTATCCGGAGGAGCGGGTGCACGAGGCCGCGCGCCTACGGCTCGCCGAGAGCGCGGCGAAGAGCGCGCCTCCCCCGCTGAACACGACGCTCGTGGTGGTCGCCACCGACGCGGAGTTGTCGAAGGCGCAGGCGCAGAAGCTGGCCGGCACGGCACACGACGGCATCGCGCGCGCCGTTCGCCCGGTGCACCTCCTCCATGACGGCGACACGGTGTTCACCCTGGCCACCGGTGCCCGCCCGCTCACCCCCGACCATCCGCTCGCCCTCAACGACCTCCTGGCGGCGGGCGCGGACGTGGTGACCCGCGCGATCACCCGGGCGGTGCGCGCGGCCACGCCGGTGGACGGGGAGGGGGGTACGTGGCCGTCGTACACGGAGTTGTACGGGAGTTGATGTGACGAGCTGGGCTCCGGGTCGATTGTCTTGGTTCTGTCACGCGATGGTGTTCATTGGGCCAGGCAGGGAACCTCGGCGGGCGCCCGCTCCCTCCTTCTCCACGTACTCCATGTACTGGAGCAGACCTCGCACATCACTCGAAGCTGGAGCAGCCCGTGACAACGCCGGACACGACAGTGCGTCGCACCCTGGGAGCCTGTGCCGTCCTGGTGGTCGGCGCCCTGACCCTGACCGCCTGCGGTGGCAGCGCCAACGCCAAGGTCGACGACGGCAAGAGCGGCAAGCAGGCCGCCGCCAAGACGTCCACCGCGAAGATCGTCATCTCGGCGAAGGACGGCTCGACCAGCGCGTCGATCAACACGACCGGCGTGAAGGTGAGCGACGGCCGGCTCACCGAGGTGAAGATGACGGTGGCGGGCAGCGGCCAGGCCGTGACAGGCACGCTGGCGGCCGACGGCAGCAGTTGGAAGCCGAAGGAGCAGCTGGAGCGCGGGACGAAGTACCAGATATCGGCTACCGCGAAGGATTCGAGCGGCAAGACCGCAGCCGCCAACTCCATCTTCACCACGGTCACTTCGGCCAACAGCTTCATCGGGACGTACACGCCGGACAACGGCACGACGGTCGGTGTGGGAATGCCGGTGTCGTTCACGTTCGACAAGGTGATCAGCGACCAGAAGGCCGTGCAGTCGCACATCACGGTCACCTCCAGCAGCGGGCAACAGGTGGTGGGGCACTGGTTCGGGGCGCAGCGGCTCGACTTCCGGCCCGAGGAGTACTGGAAGGCCGGCTCCAAGGTCACGATGAAGATCGACCTGGACGGCGTTCAGGGCACGAACGGTGTCTACGGCGTGCAGAAAAAGACGGTCACCTTCACCGTCGGGCGCTCGCAGGTCTCCACGGTCGACGTCAACACCGAGATGATGACCGTGGTGCGGGACGGGAAGGTCCTGCGGAAGGTGCCGATCTCCTCGGGCAGCCCGCAGCACACCACCTACAACGGCCAGATGGTGATCTCCGAGAAGTTCACGCAGACCCGTATGAACAGCCAGACGGTCGGGCTGGGCGGGGAGTACGACATCCCGGACGTGCCGCACGCGATGCGCCTGACATCGTCCGGAACCTTCATCCACGGGAACTACTGGTACAGCAGGAGCAATCCGCCGTTCGGCCGGGAGGGCACCAGTCACGGTTGCGTAGGACTCCCGGACGTCCAGGGCGCGCAGGGCGACACACCCGCCAAGTGGTTCTACGACAGCTCGCTGATCGGCGATGTCGTGATCGTCAAGAACTCCCCCGACAAGACCGTGGCCCCGGACAACGGGCTCAACGGGTGGAACATGTCCTGGGCGGAGTGGACCGCCGGGAGCGCCGGCTGAGCATGGGCAACCGGTCTCCGACCGGCGGTTTCTGACAGGTCCTCGGGCCGCGCGGGAACATTTCGCGCGGCCCGGCCGTTTTCCCGACGTCCGTTTTCTCGGTTCCCGGACATGATGTCCGACCGAGGGGCTACGGTATGCACCCACAAGGTGACATGCAGCAACGCCGGGAGAAACCTTGAGCGTTCCGTACGAGACAGCAGCGTACGAACCAGCCGAGTCGCCCGAGTCTCCGGAGGAGCACCTCGCGCGGCTCCTCGGCCGTGCCCTGAACTCCTTCGAACTGCCCGACGAGGCCCTGCGCCGGCTCGAGTGCGCACTGGCCCACGACAGCTCGTTGCACTCCGCGCACCACAGTGCGGGCCTGCACCGCGAGACGTACCGGCACACCTGGCTGCTGGCCGACGGCTGCGCCCTCACCCTGTGGGAGCTCGTGCACAACACCACCCCGGGCGGCGAGCCGCAGCACGAGGTGTACGTGGACGAGGAGGAGCTGCGCACCGCCACCGCGCGGCTGCCCCTGCCGGCGGACGGCACGGACTTCGAGCTGCCGGTGCTGGTGCCCTTAGCACCGGTCGCCGTCCCCCCGCACGTGTATGTGCCGGACGACTCGGCGGACCATGCCCGCCGGCTGCTGCGTCGCGCCGAGAACACCGACCGGCCCGGCACGGACACCGCCGAACTGCTGACGAAGGCGTTCGCGCACCAGATCACCCAGGCCTTCGGGCGCCCCTGCCGCGCCGGGCGCATCGGTCTGGGCTTCTCGCTCTACGAACACGCGTTCCTGCTGCGGGACGGCCGGGAGATCTCCCTGTGGGAGGTCGAGCACACGGCGACGCCGGACGGGCGCCACATGTGCGAGGTGTACCCGTCGGAGTCGGACGCCCGCGAGGCGATGGAGCGGCGGGCGACGCAGGTCTTCTGAGACGTGTCGCCGGGGCCTTTCTCAGCGCCCGCGGTTCTCAGCGCCCGACGGCCACGGCCTCGGCGCGCGAGGCTTTCAGTGCCCGCGGTCGAGGCGTCGTACGAGGCGGGCGAAGGTGTCCATCTCCGCCGGGGTGAGTTCGACGGTCTCCAGATGCCAGCCGGGCTGGCGCCGGTCCGGGACGGCGGGCGGGGCGTCGGCAGCCGAGCGGTAGCGGCGCAGCAGGCGGGTCATGGCGGCCAGCCAGACGACCGACGCCACAGCGAGAAAGGTCAGGCCCGCCAGCTGGGGAATCGTGAAGAGCTCGGGCATGCGGTCCAGTAGACACCACGGTCCGGGACCGAGGCCCCGGACCGTGACGTATCTCGCAACGAGCGCAACCGGTACAACCGGCACAGCCAGTACAACCAGCGCAACTCGCGCTACCCGTACAACCACCGCGTCTCTACGCGGCCACCGGCTGCTTCTTCTCCGTCGTGGCCGTGGCCGTCCCCTTCGCCGGTTCGGCGGCGGGGGCGCCCGGGGCCGGCTTGCGCAGGCCCTTGAGTACGACGACCAGGGCAGTGGTGACGCCGACGCCCGCGGCGATGGCGATCAGGTAGAGGAAGGGGTTGCCGATCAGCGGGACCACGAAGATGCCGCCGTGCGGGGCGCGCAGGGTCGCGCCGAAGGCCATCGACAGGGCGCCGGTGACCGCGCCGCCGACCATCGAGGAGGGGATCACGCGCAGCGGGTCGGCCGCGGCGAAGGGAATGGCGCCCTCGGAGATGAAGGAGGCGCCCAGGACCCAGGCGGCCTTGCCGTTCTCGCGCTCGGTCGGGGTGAAGAGCTTGCCGCGCACGGTGGTCGCCAGGGCCATCGCCAGCGGCGGGACCATGCCGGCCGCCATCACCGCGGCCATGATCTTCATCGCGGAGTCGCTGGGGCTCGCGACCGCGATGCCCGCCGTGGCGAAGGTGTACGCGACCTTGTTGACCGGGCCGCCGAGGTCGAAGCACATCATCAGGCCGAGCAGGGCGCCGAGCAGGATGGCGTTGGAGCCGGTGAGGCCGTTCAGCCAGTCGGTCATGCCCTTCTGGGCGGAGGCGATGGGTTTGCCGATGACGACGAACATCAGGAATCCGACGACCGCCGAGGAGATCAGCGGGATCACCACCACCGGCATGATGCCGCGCACCGCCGCCGGGATCTTGACCTTCTGGATCGACAGCACCACACCACCGGCGATCAGACCGGCGGCCAGGCCGCCGAGGAAGCCCGCGTTGATGGTGAGGGAGATCGAGCCGCCGACGAAGCCGGGGACGAGTCCGGGTCGGTCGGCCATGCCGTACGCGATGTAGCCGGCCAGCACCGGGACCAGGAAGGCGAAGGCGACGCCGCCGATCTGGAAGAGCAGCGCGGCCCAGCTGTCGCCCTGGGTCCACACGAAGTGGTCCATGACCGACGGCGCCTTGTTGATCTTGTAGCCGCCGATCGCGAAGCCGAGGGCGATGAGGAGACCGCCCGCGGCGACGAACGGGACCATGTAACTGACGCCGGACATCAGCCACTTGCGGAGCTTGGTGCCGTAGCCCTCGGTGGAGTCGCCGGCCCGGTCGACCGGTGTGGGCGCCGATCCGGAGGTGACCTCTCCGCGCTCCGCCCTGCCCCGCACCTCGGAGATCAGCTCGGCGGGGCGGTTGATGCCGGCCTTCACGCCGACGTCGACCGTCGGCTTGCCGGCGAAGCGGTCCTTGTCGCGTACGGGGACGTCGTGGGCGAAGATCACGCCGTCCGCGGCGGCGATGACGGCCGGGTCGAGCCGGGTGAAGCCGGCCGAGCCCTGCGTCTCGACGACGAGTTCTACGCCCGCGTCACGGCCGGCGTTCTCCAGGGACTCGGCGGCCATGTAGGTGTGGGCGATGCCGGTGGGGCAGGAGGTGACGGCGACGATCCGGAAGGGCGCCGGGTCGTCCTCCTGGGGAGCGGGGGCCGTGGCGGTGTCGGCGGAGGCCGCCGCCGACACCGCCACGGAGTCTTCGGAGTGTTCGGGGTCTTCGGAGGAACCCTCGGCGGGGGATCCGTCGCCGCGGATCAGGGCCGCCGCTGCCGCCGGGTCGCCCGCCGCCCGCAGCGCGTCCGTGAACTCGGTGTTCATCAGCTGGCGGGCCAGCGCGGAGAGGATCGTCAGATGGGCGTCGTCGGCGCCGGCCGGGGCGGCGATGAGGAAGATCAGGTCGGCGGGCCCGTCCGGCGCGCCGAAGTCGATGCCGGCGGTGCTGCGTCCGAAGGCGAGGGTCGGCTCGGTGACGTGCTCGCTGCGGCAGTGCGGAATGCCGATGCCGCCGTCGAGGCCGGTCGGCATCTGCGCCTCACGGGCGGCCACGTCGGCGAGGAAGCCCTCCAGGTCGGTCACCCGGCCCAGCGCCACCATGCGTTCGGCGAGGGACCGCGCCGCGGCTTCCTTGGTATCGGCGGACAGGTCGAGATCGACCAGATCCGCGGTGATCATGTCGCTCATCGCGGGCTCCTTCGCACGCGTATCGCCCGGGGTGCGGGGTGGGCGAGGGTGAGGATGTGGACGGAAGTGGGGGAGGTGGGGTGGGCGGAGGCGAGGGCGCCGAGTAACAGCAGGGGGGTCATGACAACACCGGCTCCTTCAGTTCGCGGTCCACCGGCACCTCCGCCGTGACCGTCACCGCCGCCGGGTCGAGGTCTCCCGGGGTCGGCATCACGCTGCCGGGCAGTTGCACGGCCGCCGCGCCGTGGGCGACGGCCGAGGCCAGCGCCGCGGGCCCGCTGCCGCCGGCGATCAGGAAGCCGGCGAGGGAGGAGTCGCCCGCGCCGACATTGCTGCGTACGGCGTCGACGCGTGCGCTCGCGAACCAGACGCCGGCGTCCTCCACCAGGAGCTGCCCGTCGGCGCCTAGGCTCGCGAGGACGGCGCGCGCGCCCATCGCACGCAGTTCCTCGGCGGCCTTCACGGCGTCGCCCACCGTCGCCAGGGGGCGTCCGACGGCTTCCGCGAGTTCCTCGGCGTTCGGCTTGACCACGTCGGGACGCTCGCGCAGGGCTTCGAGCAGGGCGCGACCGGAGGTGTCGAGAGCGATGCGCGCTCCCCCGGCGTGCGCCCGCGCGACCACCTCGGCGTACCAGGACGGCGCGAGCCCCCTGGGCAGGCTGCCGCAGCAGGCGATCCAGTCGGCGTCGCGGGACTGCTCGCGCACGGTCTCCAGGAGCAGCTCCTGTTCGGCCGCGGAGAGCTCCGGCCCGGGCGCGTTGATCTTCGTGAGGACGCCGTCGGACTCGGCGAGCGCGATGTTCGAGCGGGTGGCGCCGGCGACCGGCACCGGCGCGACCTCGATGCCCTGTGCGTCGAGCAGGTCGGCGACGAGCGCGCCCGGGGCGCCGCCCAGGGGCAGGACGGCGACCGTACGGCGGCCGGCGGCGGCGACTGCGCGCGAGACGTTGACGCCCTTGCCGCCCGGGTCCATGCGCTCGCCGGTGGCGCGGATGACCTCGCCCCGGTCGAGCGACGGCACCTCGTAGGTGCGGTCCAGGGAGGGATTGGGGGTGACGGTGAGGATCACGCCCGCGGTGCTCACAGCCGCGTCGCTCACGCCCGCGGTGCTCACAGCCGCGCCGCTCACACCCGCGGTGCTCACACCCGCGTGGCTCATGTCGGTGCCGCTCATGCTCGTACCACTTCCGTGCCGCCGCGCTCGATGGCGGCGGCGTCCTCGGGGCTCAGCCCGCTGTCGGTGATCAGCAGGTCCACGTCGCTCAGGTCGCCGAAGCGGGCGAAATGCTCCTGGCCGTGCTTCGAGGAGTCGGCGAGGAGCACCACCCGGCGCGCGGCGGTGACGGCGGCCCGTTTGACGGCGGCCTCGGCGAGGTCGGGGGTGGTCAGCCCGTGCTCGGCGGAGAAGCCGTTGGCGGCGACGAACAGGACGTCGGCGCGGATCTCGCCGTACGCGCGCAGCGCCCAGGCGTCCACGGCGGCGCGCGTGCGGTGTCGCACGCGCCCCCCGATCAGATGGAGTTGCATGCCCGGGTGGTCCGCGAGGCGGGCGGCGATGGGCAGGCTGTGGGTGACGACGGTGAGCTCGGCCTCCAGCGGGAGGGCGGCGGCGAGGCGGGCGACGGTCGTACCGGCGTCGAGGATCATCGTGCCCTCGGACGGCAGTTCCGTGAGGGCCGCCTTGGCGATGCGGTCCTTCTCGTCGGTGGAGGTTTCCTCGCGTTCGGCGAGGTCCGGTTCGAAGTCGAGGCGTCCGGCCGGTATGGCACCGCCGTGGACCCGGCGGACGAGGCCGGCGCGGTCGAGGGCCTTCAGGTCACGGCGGATGGTCTCCGCCGTGACCTGGAACTCCTCGGCCAGCGAGAGGACGTCCACCCGGCCGGCGTCACGGGCGAGCCGCAGGATCTCCTGCTGCCGCTCCGGTGCGTACATGTCCGTTCGCCTCCGACTCATGCCCGAACTTGTGGTTTCGGTGGGAGGCTACGCCCGTATTTCCGGAAAGTAAACAGGTTCGGACGTCATTCGGGCATGAACGGACTTGCACGCCTTCACGCTCCTTCACGCCCCTTCAACTCCTTCACACTCCTTCAGGAGACGAGTTGCGGCTCGCGCTCCGCCTCCACCGCCATCCCTGCCGGCTGCGACGACGGCCGCTTCGGCAGGGCGAACATCAGCAGGAAGATCGCCGCCATCACCGCGGCCACCCAGCCCAGCGCGTACTGGAAGGCGTGCACGAAGGCGGGGCCCACCTCGGTCGGAGTGAGCCGGTCGGCGATCTGCCCGAAGAAGACGACGGACACCAGGCCGAGCCCGAGCGCGTTCCCCATCTGCTGCACGGTGTTGACCAGCCCGGACGCCGAACCGGCGTGCTCGCGGGGCACCTCCGACAGCACCGCGTCCGTCAGCGGCGCCACGATCAGCCCCATGCCGATACCCATCACGACCAGCGGCAGCGTCATCTGCCAGGAGGTGATGCCGAGTCCGTAGCGGTCCGACTCCCAGAGGTAGAGCAGCACGCCGGCGGCCATGGCCAGCGCGCCCGCCTGGAGCACCCTGCGGCCGAAGCGCGGGACCAGTTTCTGCACGGACAGCCCGGCGGCCGTGGAGACCGCGAGGGAGAAGGGAACTCCGGTCAGCCCGGCCCGCAGCGGGCTCCAGCCCAGGCCGGTCTGCAGGTACAGCGTCCACACCAGGAAGAAGATGCCGAGGCCGAGCCCGAACACGGTCTGGATGAGGATCCCCGCGGCGAAGCTCCGCACCCGGAAGAGGGAGAGCTCGATCAGCGGTGAGCCGTCCCGCGCGCCCTTGCGCCGTTCGTACGCGACGAGCGCCCCGAAGACCGCGACCGCGCTCGTCATCGACATGTACCCCCACAGCGGCCAGCCCAGCTCACGGCCCCGGGTCAGTGGGTAGAGCAGCATCAGCAGGCCCAGCGTGACGAGTGCCACGCCCACGAGGTCCAGTTTGAGGGCCTTCGGTGCCCTGGACTCCGTGATGAAGCGGCTGCCGAGGATCAGGCCGGCGATGCCGACGGGCAGGTTGATGAGGAAGATCGGCCGCCATTCGAGGCCGAACAGGTTCCACTCGGTCAGCAGCGCGCCGAGCAGCGGGCCGGACACCGCGCCCAGCCCCACGACCGCGCCGAACAGACCGAACACCTTGCCGCGTTCGTGCGCCGGGAAGGTGGCGTGCACGATCGCCAGCACCTGGGGCACCATCAGCGCCGCCATGGCGCCCTGGAGGAGGCGGGAGGCGACGAGCATCTCCGGGTTCGCCGCGAAGCCGCACAACGCGGAGGCCAGGGTGAAGCCGGCGATGCCCAGCAGGAACAGCCGCTTGCGGCCGTGGATGTCGCCGAGCCTGCCGCCGGTGATCAGGCCCGCGGCGAAGGCGAGCGCGTAACCGGCCGTTATCCACTGGATCTGACCGACGGAGGCGCCCGCGTCCCGCTCGATGGACGGGATCGCGATGTTGACGATCGTGACGTCGACGAGGTCCATGAAAGCCGCGGTCATCACGATCGCGAGGGCGAACCAGCGGCGGCGGTCCGACACGGATGAGGTAGGTGGGGCGGGTGGGGTGTGCACATCGGTGGAGTCAGTGGAGTTCATGGCTCGAAGTTATGTCTCCATTAGGTCAGGTCATGTCCTAGTGGTGCGGCATGCTCGAACGCATGACGACGGACACCCCGGCACGGCTGCTCCAGCTCCTCTCCCTTCTGCAGACGCCCCGCGAATGGCCCGGCGGCGAGCTCGCCGACCGGCTCGGGGTGTCGCGCCGTACCGTGCGGCGGGACATCGACCGGCTGCGTGAGCTGGGCTATCCCGTGCAGGCGAGCAAGGGTTCGGACGGCGGCTACCGGCTCGTCGCGGGCAAGGCGATGCCGCCGCTCGTGCTGGACGACGAGGAGGCGGTGGCGATCGCGGTCGGTCTGCGGGCGGGCGCCGGGCACGCGGTGGAGGGGGTGGACGAGGCGTCGGTGCGGGCGCTGGCCAAGCTGGAGCAGGTGCTGCCGACCCGGCTGCGCCACCGAGTCGCCACGCTCCAGGCCGCGACCACGCCGCTGACCAGCGGGGACGGCGCGAGCATCGCCCCCGAGACGCTGACCGTCATGGCGTCCGCGGTGGCCGGGCAGGAGCGGCTGCGGTTCGCCTACCGCGCGAAGGACGGCACGGAGTCGCGCCGGCTGACCGAGCCGTACCGGCTGGTCTCGACGGGACGGCGCTGGTACCTCGTCGCCTACGACCTCGACCGAGCGGACTGGCGGACGTTCCGGGTCGACCGGGTACGGGAGCCCTTCGCGACCGGTGCGCGGTTCGCGCTGCGGGAACTGCCGACGGGGAGCGCCGCGGAGTACCTCCGGCGGTCGCTCTGGCGAAGCCCGGACACGCCCGAGTACGAGTACGACGTCACGTTCGCCGCACCCGCGCAGTCCGTGTCGGCCCGCCTCTCGCCCTGGCTGGGCCGCCCGGAGGAGGAGGCCGACGACAGTTGCCGCCTGCGCGGCACGACCACCGACCCGGTGGAGTGGGTGGCGGTACGCCTGGCGATGGCGGGTTACGAGTTCTCCGTCCACGCGCCGGAGGAACTGGTGGACTCCGTAAGGGAGTTGGGCGGGCGGATGGGGAGAGCGGCGGGCGGCTGAGGCAACCGACAGGGAGGGCGCCCGCCGACCGCTTCGGAGCCCCTGGTGTCAGCCCCCGCCGTCGGGGGCGGCCCCGCAGCATCACGGCCCGCCAACTGGCCGCCTCCGGCAGTCCCACGGCACCGCGGCTCACCGACCGGCCGTCCCCCGCAGCCCCGCCGCATCAAGCGACCGCTCTCCGCCCAGAACCACGCCACTCCACGCCACGCCACGCCACTCCAAGCCGAGTCACCCCTCCTCCAGCCAGGTGAAGGTCCGTAGTGCGCGGAGGTTGTGCAGGGCCAGTTCTGCGGGGCCCTCCGGGCCGGTGGCGGGGGCGTGGGTGGTGGCCCAGCTTTCCACGGCCACGCGGACCGCCGCGCCGGCGACGGCCGCGGTGAAGCGTTCGTGGGGGGTCGGGGCGGAGGTCGCTCCGGGGGAAAGGCGTGCTCTCAGGATCTCCGCCAGCGTGCCCTCGGACTCGTGGCACACCTCTGCCCAGACCTTCCCCAGGGCCGGGCTCGTCGCCGCCAGTCGGATCAGGGTGCGGACCCATTCCCAGGACGCCGCCGACACTCCGCGGCCGGGGACGAGGGTGTGCCGTACGGCATGGGCCAGGGCCTCGGGTACGGGGAGTTCGGGTGGGGCGGCGCGGACCGCCTCGGCCCAGCGCTGGGCGCCCGCCGCGTAGAGCGGGGCGACCGCCTCCTCCTTGGTGGCGAAGTAGCGGTAGAAGGTGCGGGGAGCGATGCCCGCGGCCTGGGCGATGTCCTCGGCGCGGGTGGCCTTCAGGCCGCGCGCCACGAAGAGGCCGGCCGCCGCCCTGGCGATCTCCATCCGGGTCGCCGCCTTGCGTCGCTCGGTCAGGGAGGCCGGGGCGGGGGTGGAGCTGGTCACGGCTGCAGGCTATGCCCATGTGGCACAATCTGCCATCCGGGCGGGCCACCCCGTGGTTCAGGTACGGGGTGCCCCGCCCACCCGGCAGACGGCAGACGCCACCCGACACGCAGCAGACGGCGGACGCCACCCGACAGGCAGCAGACCGCACGCGCCGCAGACGGCAGAAAAGCGAGCCGGGCTCCAGCGCCTGGGGGGAGAGGCGCCGAAGCCCGGCTCGGGGAAAGTCCCGGCGCCGGGGGGATGTCTGCGTCGGGACGTGGTCCTGGTGGTGTGCTGCGCGGCAAGCTGGTGCGGGCGGGGGCTTCAGGGTCCGGTTCGTCCGAACTCCCGTGCCCTGAAGTCTTGTTCCCCCGGTCCCGGCGGTTGAAGCGATGTCGTACTGCCGTCTTTGCGCCACGTTCCCGCACCCGGCGCACGCCCGGCGGAATGCGGCCGGACACACATCCGGGAGGGGTCCGGACAGGCCCTACGCCGCCGCCTCGAAGCCCGTGTCCCGCGCGAGCTTCTTCAGCTCCAGCAGGGCGTGCTTCTCGATCTGGCGGATGCGCTCACGGGTCAGCCCGTGCTCCTTGCCGACCTCGGTCAGGGTGCGCTCGCGGCCGTCGTCGATGCCGTAGCGCATCTTGATGATGGAGGCCGTGCGCGGGTCGAGGCGGTCGATGAGGCCGTCGAGTTCCTCGCTGCGCAGCAGGGTGAGGACCGACTGCTCGGGGGAGACCGCGGAGGTGTCCTCCAGCAGGTCGCCGAACTGGGTCTCGCCCTCGTCGTCCACCGGCATGTTCAGCGAGACCGGGTCGCGGGCCCAGTCCAGCACGTCGGTGACGCGCTCCGGGGTGGAGGCGAGCTCGGCGGCGATCTCGGCGGGCTCCGGGTCCCGGCCGTGCTCCCGGTTGAACTCGCGCTGGACGCGGCGGATCCGGCCGAGCTCCTCCACGAGGTGGACGGGCAGGCGGATGGTGCGCGACTGGTCGGCGATGGACCGGGTGATGGCCTGGCGGATCCACCAGGTGGCGTATGTGGAGAACTTGAAGCCCTTGCGGTAGTCGAACTTCTCCACCGCGCGCACCAGGCCCGCGTTGCCCTCCTGGATCAGGTCGAGCAGGGGCAGACCGCTGCGGGGGTAGCGGCGGGCGACCGCGACCACCAGGCGGAGGTTGGAACGGATGAAGACGTCCTTGGCGCGCTCGCTCTCGGCCACCAGCGCCTCCAGCTCTTCCCGGCTGGCTTCGGCCCTGGCCTCCTCGAACCCGTCGAGGACCTGTCGCGCGAACACACCCGCCTCGATGATCTGGGACAGCTCGACCTCCTTGGCGGCGTCGAGCAGGGGTGTGCGCGCGATCTCGTCGAGATACATGCCGACCAGATCGCGGTCGGCGATCTCGCCGCCATGAGTGCGAACACTGCGGGCCGCGTCTGCCGTCTCGCCGGTGGCGGACTTACGACGGGCGACGGCACGGGTTGCCATGCGTGCTCCCTTGCGATGGTGGGGTCAGCGGGTGATTCCTGGACACCCGGCACTCGCTCAGCCGGCCCCTGGACTGTTTTCGGGACTCTGCTCGGGTGCCCTGCATCCGATGGAAACAACGACTGGAATCAGGACAGAATTCCCAACCCGCACCCCGATTTTTCTGATCATGCAGTACCCTGTCCGGCCACTGTCCGGCCACACGGGAGAAGCGATGCTGTCGGAACGCACGGAGGTGCAGGTCAGGGCGGGAGTCGAGGCGGACCTCGAAGCCCTCACCGATCTCTACAACCACTACGTACGTGAGACGCCCATCACATTCGATACCGCGGTCTTCACTCCTCAGGAGCGCCGCCCGTGGCTGCTCTCCCACCTGGAAGACGGCCCGCACCTGCTGAAGGTTGCCGTGGACGTGGACTCACAGGAAATTCTTGGATATGCCACATCCAGCCCTTACAGAGCGAAGGCGGCCTACTCGACCTCGGTGGAGGTGACGGTCTACGTCGCTGCGCGCGCCGGCCGCCGCGGCGTCGGCACGCTGCTCTACGAGGCGCTCTTCGCGGCGCTGGCGGGCGAGGACCTGCACCGCGCGTACGCGGGCATCGCGCAGCCGAACGAAGCGTCCACGCGGCTGCATGAACGCTTCGGGTTCCGTTACGTCGGCACGTATCGCGAGGTGGGCCGCAAGTTCGGCCGCTACTGGGACGTGGCCTGGTACGAGAAGGCCCTCTGAGCCGCCGGACACCTCAGACCGGACACCTCAGACCGGGCGCCTCAGCCGGACGCTTCAGACCAGGCGCCTCAGCCGGACGCCTCAACCGGACGCGTCAGCCGAACTGGACCGAGCGCTTCGCCAGGCCCAGCCAGAAGCCGTCGATCACCGACCTCTGGGCATCCAGTTCGCCGGACACCTCGGCGGCGCCCATGGTCACGAAGAGCGGGGCGAAGTGCTCGGTGCGCGGGTGGGCGTAGCGGCCGGCGGGGGCCTTGTGGAGGAAGTCCAGCAGGGAGTCCCAGTCGCGGGCCTCCATGGCGCGCCGGCCCCAGTCGTCGAACTCCACCGACCAGCTGGGCACCCCTCCCTGTCGCAGGGCCGCGAGGTTGTGGGTGAAGAAGCCGGAGCCGACGATCAGGACGCCCTCGTCGCGCAGGGGGGCGAGTTTGCGGCCGATCTCCATGAGCTTCACCGGGTCGAGGGTCGGCATGGAGATCTGGAGGACGGGAACGTCGGCCGCCGGGAACATCTCTACCAGGGGGACGTACGCGCCGTGGTCGAGACCGCGGTCGGGGATGTCCTGGACGGGGATCCCGGGGGCGCGCAGGAGCTTGCGCACGCTGGCTGCGAGTTCCGGTGCGCCGGGTGCGTCGTACGTCACCCGGTAGTAGTGCTCGGGGAAGCCCCAGAAGTCGTAGACGAGGGGGACCGGATCGACGGCGCCGAGGGCGAGGGGGGCTTCCTCCCAGTGGGCGGAGACCATGAGGATCGCTTTGGGGCGGGGCAGTTCGGCGGACCAGGCGGCGAGTTCGCCGGGCCAGACCGGGTCGTCCGCGAGCGGCGGGGCGCCATGACTGAGGTACAGGGCGGGCATGCGTTCCTGCGGGACGGCGCGCTCCTGAGCGGCGGCGGACATGACGGCGACTCCCTCCGGTGAGCGATCATCTGCTTTTGCTTGAAACATAAAACGTCAAGATCTCACAGCATATTCCCTAATGATTTAAATTTCAAGGAGCCGGGCTTTACAGTGGAGTACATGACGAAGGCAGAACCCCGGTGGCTCACCGACGAGGAGCAGCGCGTCTGGCGCTCCTACATCCACGCGAGCATGCTCCTCGAGGACCACATGGACCGCCAGCTCCAGCGGGATGCGGGGATGCCCCACATCTACTACGGCCTCCTGGTCAAGCTCGCCGACGCCCCGCGCCGCCGGCTGCGGATGACCGAGCTGGCGATGCTCGCGAAGATCACCCGCTCCCGGCTCTCCCACGCCATCACCCGTCTGGAGAAGAGCGGCTGGGTGCGGCGCGAGGACTGCGACTCCGACAAGCGGGGCCAGTTCGCGGTCCTCACCGACGAGGGGCTGGAAGTCCTCGGGCGTGCGGCCCCGGGCCATGTCACCGCCGTACGCAACGCGGTGTTCGACCGGCTCTCCCCCGAACAGCAGAAGTCCCTCGGCGAGATCATGCAGATCATCGCCGAGGGACTCCAGCCGAACGAAGCGGGTGCCGATCTTCCCTGGCTGCGCTAGACCGCCAGGGCTACGCGCGTCAGTGGGCGACCACCGGGATCGGGACGTCCTCGCCGTCGCGCTCGCCGGAGCCCGTCACCGTGCCGCCCATGTCGGGCTTGCCGGCGTTGATCAGGGTCAGGGCGATCGCGGCGGCGGCGACCAGGATGCCGACGGCGAACCAGATCGCGCTGGTGTAGCCGTGCACCATGCCCTCCAGCTGCACCAGCTGCTGCTGGGACTTGGAGGCGGCGCCGCCCATGTGGTCGGTGATGTACGACGTGGTCGCGGACGCGGCGATCGTGTTCAGCAGGGCGGTGCCGATCGCGCCGCCCACCTGCTGCGAGGTGTTGACCATCGCGGAGGCGACACCGGCGTCACGCGGCTCGATGCCGTACGTGGCCAGGGACATGGCCGGCATGAACGCCGAACCCATGCCCAGACCGAGCAGCAGCATCCCGGGCAGCAGCACGGCCGCGTACGAGGAGCCGATCTCCAGACGGGTCAGGAACAGCATGCCGAGCGCGGCGACCAGGAAGCCCGGGCCCATCAGCAGACGCGGGGGTACCCGGGTCATCAGCCGGGTGCCGATCTGGGTGGAACCGGTGATCATGCCCGCGATCATCGGCAGGAACGCGAAGCCGGTCTTGACCGGGGTGTAGCCCTTCACGACCTGGAGGTAGTAGGTCAGGAAGAGGAACAGACCGAACATCGCGATGATCGCGAGGCCGAGCGAGAGGTAGACACCGCCGCGGTTGCGCTCGGTGATCACGCGCAGGGGCAGCAGCGGGGCCTTGACCTTGGCCTCGACGATCACGAAGGCGAGCAGCAGAACGCCGGACGCGGCGAACATGCCGATGGTCAGGGAGTCGCTCCAGCCCTCGGACTCGGCGCGGGTGAAGCCGTAGACCAGGGAGACCAGGCCGAGGGTGGACAGGATGACACCCGGGATGTCGAGGGAGGAGCGGTTGCGCCCGCCCTCGGGCTCACGGATGACGAAGTACGCGCCGGCCGCGGCGACGATCGCGAACGGGATGTTCACGAAGAACGTCCAGCGCCAGTCCAGGTACTCGGTGAGGAAACCGCCGAGGATCAGACCGACGGCACCGCCACCGCCCGCGATGGCGCCGTAGATGCCGAACGCCTTGGCGCGCTCCTTGGCGTCCGTGAACATCACGGCGAGCAGGGAGAGCGCGGCGGGCGCGAGGAGCGCACCGAACGCGCCCTGGAGCGCGCGGGCGCCGAACATCATCGCCTCGTTGGTGGCCGCGCCGCCGAGCGCGGAGGCCGCGGCGAAGCCGCCGAGACCGGTGACGAAGGCGCGCTTGCGGCCCCACAGGTCGGCGATCCGGCCGCCGAAGAGGAGCAGTCCGCCGAAGGCGAGGGCGTAGGCCGTGACGACCCACTGCCGGTTGCCGTCGGAGATGCCCAGGTCCGTCTGGGCGGAGGGCAGCGCGATGTTCACGATGGTCGCGTCGAGGACGACCATCAGCTGCGCTATGGCGATGAAGGCCAGCGCTTTCCAGCGGTTGGCGTCCGGTGCTGTCTGAGAAGACATGGGTGTACCCACTTCGGGACTTCGTAACGGAAAAAAGGCGTATTGAGTACAGGTGCTGACTGCTGAGGTACCGCGGTCCAATCGCTCAGGCCTGGCGCAGGTCCTCCATCGTCATGGGTGCTCCCGGCAGCGTGGAGCGGGCCGGGGCGCGCAGTCCGTCAAGGAACAGCTGGAGGTGGCGGTGGACGAAGCGGTCGATGGACGCGCAGTCGGTGCCGGCCGGGGGCCGGCTGAGCTGCGCCACCGCGATCATCAGGTCGCCCACGCCGACGTCCGTCCGGAGCTGTCCGGCGGCCTTGGCGCGGTCCATGACCTCCTCGATGATCCGCTCCATGCGTTCGCGGGCGGTCTCCAGGTCGGGGTGGTGCTGGTCGAAGGCGTTCGCCATCATCGGGCACAGCGCGCTGAACCGCTCGTCGGCGGACACGTGCGCGAAGTGCTCCAGTGCCGCGAACGCGTCGCCGGTCTCGGCGAGGGCGGTCTGGCCGGCCTGGACGATGCGGTCCAGGACCGAGCAGACGACCTCGCGGACCAGCGCCTCGCGGTCGGGGAAGTTGCGGTACACCGTGGCGTTGCCGACGCCGGCCCGGCGGGCGATGTCGTCGAGCGGCACCTCGGCGCCGTACAGGACGAACAGCTCGCGGGCGGCGCACACGATCCGCTCCCGGTTGCGCAGGGCGTCGGCCCGGGGCCGGGGCGCCTTGGGCGTCACAGGGGTCGCGGTCGCGGTCTGCACGGCGTCTCCTCGTCTTGTGGAGGTCTGGCACGAAGGCTTGTGGATGTTTGATTGCGATCCGGGGAAGCAGTCCCCGTTTCACTCGGACACATGGCTAAACGGGGAAGGGGTCCCCGGTTATTTCCCGGATCCGAAAGTTTCTCGATGTGACCTGGGCCACAGCCTTCACGCGCGCGTACCGCCCGGTAATCCCCGATCGGTCGCGTCCAGCGCGCGCCCGTGTGCGCCCCGTCGGAGGGTGATCGCAAGGGTGCAGCCGGTGACCGGCGGCTGCCTGGAGCGAGAGGCCCCGCATGCAGCCGCAGCCCGAGCGCACCGACCCGGCCCGCGCGGGCGAGCCGCTCCGCCGCAGGATACGCCCGCGCCGCATCGCCGCCCTCGCGTCCGTGACCGCGCTGACCCTCGCGGTCAGCACCTCGGCCGGCTCCGGACGCCTCCTCCCGGCCGCGGGCCCCACCAAGGCGGGCGCGGGTCCGATCGCACTGCCCCGCGTCTCCGCCCTCGCACCCTGCATGATCAGCGGCGGTACGGCCGTCCAGATGTCCGAGGGGCTCCCGACCTCCACCGGCTACGCGCGCTCCACCGGCACCGTCCACGCCCTCACCCTGATGGTCGACTTCTCGGACGCGCCGGGCCGGGGCAGCGCGCTGGAGCGCTACCGCGAGTTCTTCCCGCAGACCGGGGAATGGTTCCGTACGGCGTCCTACGGCCGGCTCGACTACCGCGCGCAGACCCCGGTCCGGCACTGGCTGCGCATGCCGAAGCCGTTCCGGGCGTACGGCATAGAGCGCGGGGCGCCCTTCGACCCCGGCTACCGCGGGCTCGTCCAGGACATCGTGGCCGCCGCCGACCCGACGGTGGACTTCCGCGCGTACGACCTGCTGAACGTGCTGGTGACACCGAACGCGGGCCCCTCGGCGCTGGACACGGTCCTGTCCGTCACCTTCGCCGGGAACACGGAGGCGCCGGTCGCCGACGGGGCGGTCGTGGCCAACGCGTCCTTCGTCTACTCCCGCCAGGACGACGGATCCGGCTCCTACGGCCGCACCGGCTACCGCGTGCTGCCCCACGAGAACGGCCATGTCTTCGGCCTGCCCGATCTCTACACCCAGGAGGGCGGGGGCGCGGTCGGCCACTGGGACATCATGAGCGAGGACTGGGGGGCCAACAACGACCTGCTCGGCTGGCACAAGTGGAAGCTGGGCTGGCTGGACGCCTCCCAGATCGCCTGCGCGGCGGCGCGCGGGACGACGGAGTACCCGCTCACCCCGCTGTGGCGGACGGGCGGCCCGAAGCTGGTCTTCGTCCCCCTGAACGGCCGCAGCGGGTACGCGGTCGAGCTACGCGCGCGTGGCGGCAACGACGAGACGGTGTGCCGGCCGGGGGTGCTCGTCTACCGGGTCGACGCGGCCGTGGACACGGGGATGGGCCCGGTGACGGTGCACGACTCCCGCCGGGACAGCGGCGGCTGCACCCGCAGCCCCAACGTCCACGCGGAGCTCTCCGACGCGCCCTTCGCCCCCGGCGAGACCTTCCAGGACCCCAAGCGGGGCATCCGCGTCCAGGTGACGGGCGCGGACCTGAACGGCGACTACCGGGTGCGGGTCACCCGCGGGTGATCGACAGCCGGCGGTCCCCGACTACGGTGGGGCTGCCCAGACCGCCGTACCGGAGAGCCGATGCCCGCGCAGACTTCCACGACGCCCGCCCCCCAGGAGGCCGTCGTCCCGCTGATGCGCGGCGTGGCCGTGCTGCGGCAGCTGACCGAGGCCGGCGGAACGCTGCGGCTGAGCGAGCTGGAACGGGCCACCGGCCTCGCCCGGTCGACCGTGGACCGGGTCACCGCGACCCTCGCGCGGATGGGATACGTCCGCCTGGAGGGCAGCCGGGACGCGACCCTGACCCCCCGGGTGATGGAACTGGGCAACGCCCAGCTGGCCGCCCTGCGTCTCCCGGACCTGCTGGGCCCCCGGGCCGACGCGCTCGCCGACGAACTCGACGAGTCGGTGTCCCTGGCCGTCGCCGACCGGGACGGCATCCGCTTCATCCACCAGGCGACCCGCCGCCGCACGATGTCCCTCAGCTTCCGCATCGGCGATCTGCTGCCCGCCGAACGCACCGCGCCGGGCCCCCTGTTCGCCACCGAGTGGACGGACGCGGACTGGACGCGCTGGCGCGAGCGCCGCGCGGCCGACCCGCAGGACCGCGCCTTCACGGCCGTACCGCCCGCCCCGCACACCACCGGCGACGCCTATGACGCGGAGTTCGTACGACGGTCCGAGCGGGCGGCGGCGGACGGCTGGGCGCTGGACGACCAGCTGATCGAGCCCGGTCTGGTCGCGGTGTCCGTGCCGGTACGGCGTGCGGGGGCGCGGCGGCGCATCGCGTGCGTGGCGAACGTGGTGAGCCACACCAGCAGACACTCGGCCGCCGATCTCGCCGCCACCCTGCTGCCCCGTCTGCGGACGGCCGTGGCGGCGATGGAGACGGAGCTGCGGCACGCGCCCCCGCCCGAACCGGGGCCGCCGCCCGCGGGGCTCGCCCTCTGGACGGGCGCGTCGAAGCAGGAGCTGGGCCGCGGGTTCGTCGAATCCCTGGCGCGCGGACTGACCGTCCTCACGGCGTTCGGGGCGGGCCGGTCCGAGCTGACCCTGACGGAGGTGGCGCGGGCGACCGGACTGGCCCGGGCGACGGCCCGCCGCGCCCTGATCACCTACGAACACCTGGGCCTGGTCGCACCCGGCGCGCTCCCCCGCACCTTCGCCCTCACCCCCCAGGTGCTCTCCCTCGGCTTCCCGCCCCTCTCCCGTACGACCCTCCCCCGCATCGCCGACCCGCACCTCGCGGAACTGGCGGACCGGATCCACGAGTCGGCGTCCCTCGCGGTGCTCACCGAGGACGGCGACGAGGTCCAGTACACGGCCGGGGTGTCCGTGCACCGGGTGATGAGCGTGGACGTGCGGGTGGGCACCCGGCTCCCGGCGCGTCCCACCGCGGCGGGACGGGTCCTCCTTGACCCGACCGGGGGACAGTTCTCCCTGGTGGACGAGGAGTTGGAGCAGGGCCTGCGGTCGATCGCGGTACCGGTGAGGGACCGGACCGGCCGGGTGGTCGCCGCGGCGGCCGTCTCGGCGCACACGGCCCGCCGGACGGCCGAGGAGTGCGTGCGGGACATCCTGCCGGAACTGCTCAGGTCGGCCTCGGAGATCGAGGCCGACCTGAGTACGGCGGGCCGCTACGCGCGCGTGCCCCTCATGTAGGACGTGTGAGACGTGTGAGACGTGTGAGACGTGTGAGACGTCAGGAGGTGGTCAGGTACGCCCGCTCGATCGTCTGGACCAGGGTGTTCCCGTCGCGGTCGGTCAGTTCGGCGCGCAGGGAGACCGAGCCCGGCTGTGCCGGGTGGTTCAGCGTCAGATGCTTGCCGCCGACGGCCTTGACCGGCTTCCAGGTGGCGCCTTCGTCGTACGACACCTTGAAGGCGAGCTTGGCGGTCTTCTGCCCGGCCGCCGCGCCCTTGACGGTGAACGGCACCTCGAAGCGCTTGCCCGCCTTCGCCGTGGAGGCGAGGGTCAGGTCCGGGGAGAAGGTGACCGTCGACAGCGGCAGCGCGGCGAAGTCGGCATCGGGCGTACTGGGAGTCGTGCTGGAGCGGAAGGTCCACTCCGCCTGGACGCGGGTGCTGACCGCGTACACGGCGGGGTCACGAGAGCTGTCCACGCTCAGCTTGTACTCGGCGTCCCCGGCGGGGACGGTGTACTCGGTGAGGCCCAGGGTCGGCGGGGTCTCGTAGTTGTCGGTGATCTCCTGGCCGTCCGCGGTGAGCGTGGTCTTCACCGAGGTGACGTCGGACTCGCCCCAGTGCCCGGCGCCGTCGCCGAACAGCGGCACATAGGCCCTGACGGTGTTCCCGAGCCGGGCGACACCCGGGAAGCCCTGGCTCGGTCCGAGCTCGTCGGGACCGTTCAGGACCGGGCCGAACACGCCGACGTTGAACCGCTCGTGGTAGGTCTGGCCGGCCTTCCAGGTCCGCGGCATCCGCATCAGGAAGTTCTCGAAGACCGAGTCATGGCCCTCGCCCGAGACCGACCACATACGGCCCGACCACTTCACGCCGTTGTCGAGGATGTACTCGGTGGTCCGCATCGGCAGGTCGCCGCGCATGTCGGTGTAGCTGGGCACCAGGCGGTCGTCGGGCCCGTGGGGAGAGACCTCGACCTGGACCCGCCTGCCCTCGACCGGCTCGCCCGCCTCGAAGTCGACCTCGGCCAGCTGCTTCCGCTCGACCTCGGCGGTGAAGCCGTCGATGTCGCCGTCACGGTTCCAGGCCAGGTGGTAGTTGACCGGCCGGCCCTCCTCGTCCTGGCGGCTCCAGGTGCCGGAGTACAGGGAGTACAGCCCGGCGACGGGCTCCTCACCGCCGAGCTGCCCGACCCTCGTGCCCTGGAAGGTCGGCAGCAGGTACTGGAGGAAGCCGTCCCTCTGGCCCTCGCCCCGGCTGAAGCCCATCGCGACCGTCGCGTCGGAGGCCTGGGCCGCCGGGTCCGGCACGGTGATGTCCACCGGCTTCGCCTGCCGGGCGTCGACGGTGACGGTCATGTCCTTGTCCAGCGTCAGCTTGGGCTGGACCAGCACGGCGTGCTTGTCGGACTCGGTGCTCGGGTGGATCACACCGCTGAGGATGTAGTCGCTCTTCGGAAGCCGGACCGTCAGCTCGCCGTCCTGCTCGTCGGCGTAAACGGCGTAGAACTCGCCGACGAAGCTCGCGACGGAGGTGACGGCGTCGCCGGTCGGCGCGCCGTTCTCGTCGAGGTGCTTCAGCGTCAGGCTGTACGACTCCACCTCGCGCTCCACACCGACAGCGGTCCGCACCTGGACCTTGCCGTCGGCGGAGACGGCGGACACCGAACCGCCGAAGCTGCCGTCGGCGGTGCCCGCGCGGGTGTCGGCCGTGACCTCGGCACTCGCCTCGCCGCCCGCCGGGACGGTGATCCGCTGTGGGGAGACGGTGAACATGCCCTCGGCGGCGGGCTTGCCGTCCACCGTGTAGGCGTCGACGGAGAGGTCCAGGGTGACCGGCTCCGTACCGAGGTTCTTGTAGGTGAGCTGCTTGGTGACCGGCTTGTCGTCGGCGTGCGGCCACTGCTGCTCGCCGAAGCCGATCGACTGCTGCTCGGTGACGACGCTCTGGTCCAGCGCCCGGACCAGGTCGGTGCGGCCGGTGCCCTGCTGGAAGGAGCTGTACGTCCCCGGCTTCGTGGAGGCGGTGAGGACCTCCTTGATGCGCTCGCCGGTCCAGTCGGGGTGCTGCTGGGCGAGGATGGCGGCGGCGCCCGCGACATGCGGGGTCGCCATGGACGTACCGTCCAGGGTGAGGTAGCCGGGGATGTCGGAGGGGAACCCCTCCTCCAGCACGCTGCCGGCCGCCGCGGCGGCCGTGATGGCGGCGCCGGGCGCGGTCAGGTCGGGCTTGACCCCGCCGTCCCCGACGCGCGGGCCGCGGCTGGAGAAGTCGGCGAGCTGGTCGGACTTGTCGACCGCGCCGACGGTGAGCGCGGCTTCGGCGCTGCCGGGCGAGCCGACGGTCCCCTCCCCGAACTCGCCCTCGTTGCCGGCCGCGACGACGAACAGCGTGTCGGACTCGGCGGAGAGCCGGTTGACCGCCTCCTCCATCGGGTCGATACCGGGCGTGTCCGTGCCGCCGAGGCTGAGGTTGGCGACATCGGCGCCCTGCGCCACCGCCCACTCCATGCCCGCGATGATCCCGGAGTCGTAGCCGTAGCCGTCGTCGCCGAGGATCTTGCCGTTCAGGATCTTCGCGCCCGGGGCGACACCCTTGTACTTGCCGCCGGACTTGGCACCCGACCCGGCGGTGATCGACGCCACGTGCGTGCCGTGGCCGAACTTGTCGCCGGTGCTCCCGGAGTCGGAGAAGTCCTGCGCCTCGACCACCCTGTCGGCGAGATCGGGGTGAGAGGTGTCGACGCCGGTGTCCAGCACGGCGACCTTGGTGCCGGTGCCGTCGTAGCCGGCAGCCCAGGCGGTCGGCGCGCCGATCTGCGGGACGCTCTGGTCGAGGCTCGCCTTGCGCCTGCCGTCCAGCCAGACCTTCTCCACCGCCGCGGAGTCGGTGAACCCGGTGCCGTCGTCGTCGGTGACGGCGTCCCAGAAGTCGGTGGCGCGCTTCTTCGCAGGGCGCATCGACTTGCCGTTGACGACGGGCAGCGTACGGCCCATCCGGGCGCCGGCCCCGGTGAACGGGGTCATCGAGGGCGCCTTCTTGCCCTTGAACGTGACGATCAGCGGTACGTCGGTACGGCGGGCGTCGTCGTAGCCGTCCGCCACCAGCTGGGTCACGTCGAACAGCCGGACGTCCAGCTTGCCCTGCGCGATGAGCAACTCCGCGTCGGCGGGCACCACTTGGGTGTGGTCGCCGACGCTCCGGATCGAGAACGTGCCCCGCTCCCGGCCCTTGGCCCGCTCGACGCCGGCGACCTTTCCGGCGCCGTCCAGCAGGACGCGGTCGCCGGTTACCAGCGTCACCGTCTTCACCGCGGCGGTCGTGGAACCGTCGGCGCCGGGGGCGGTCGCCGCTCCGGAGGCCATCGCTCCGCCGGCCGGGAGGCCCGCCAGCACGAGGGCCGAGGACGCGACTCCGGCCGCGACGAGGGCATACCGGTGTCTCGCACTTAACTTCATCTGAACTCCTGATGGTTCGGAACAGGGTGTGGGAAATCGGAACCCGGGGTCAGGGGACGGACGGGCCGGTGATGAGCCGGCCCTCGGCGTCGTAGGGCCAGACATTGGGGGCGCAGCCGAGCATGCCCTTGATCTGCTGCATCATCGCGGGGGCCGGTTTGCCCTCACCGGGGCAGGTGACATGGCCGTGGCCGAGGAAGTGACCCACCTCGTGGTTGACGATCAGGGCCCGGTAGGCCTCGACGTCCTTGGCGTAGACGGGAGTTGCCAGCAGCCAGCGTTTGAGGTTGACCATGACGTTCTGCGCCACGCTGCAGTTGACGCTGCCGCCGGTGTCGAGGCCGTACTCGCCGCAGATCTTGTCCACGGTTCCCGGGGTGGCGACCTTGACCACGAAGTCGGTGGGGCCGGAGGAGACCCGCTCGAAGCCCGACTTCCCGTCGGCCGTCCAGCCGCGGGGGTCGGCCAGGATGCGCTCGACCTCCTCGGCGGTCTCCCCGACGGACAGTTGGAGCCCGGTCTCCACCTCGACGCGGTAGCGCAGGGTCGTTCCCTTCCCCGCCTTCTCGCTCACGCCGGGCGCGACGACGAACGTTCCCGGCCCCGAGAGGGGGATGTCGGACTCGTCGAGCTGCCCTTCTCGCTCTTCGCCCGAGCCGTTGCCGTCCTTCCCCTCCTTCTCGTCCCTCTCGCCCTTCTCGTCCGTCAACTCCTCCTTCTCCTCCGGGAGTTCGGGCTTCGACGTGACGCTCGGGCTCGACTCCGTTGGCTCGACGGCGCGTTGGGATGAGGACGGGGTGGGCTCGGCATCCGCGCCGCCCGCCTCGGTCGCGGCCGCCGTCGGGGAACGGTGCTCGGCGGACGGCAGCCACGCCACCACCCCGCAGCCGGCGGCGGCCAGGACGGCGAGCGTGACCAGCCCACCTCTCAGCCGGACCTTCCGGGTCCTCCGGCTCCGCTCGTCGGCGTGCCCGGAGCCCTTCCGACGGCTGTTGCGGCTGCGGGAGTTGGTGGGCTTTTCCTGGTGCGCGGTCACGTTGATTCACAGTGTGATCACAATGTGATCGGAACTGGCTCACGAGATAACGAACGAATAACGCCAGTCCTGTGGATACTTTGTGCATGCCACGTGTGCTGTTGATCGAAGACGACCGTGCCGTCCGTGAGGGCGTCGCCCTGGCCCTGCGCCGCCAGGGCCACGACATAGCCGCCACCGCGACCGGCGAGGAGGGGCTGGACCGGTTGCGGTCCTTCCGGCCGGACATCGTGGTCCTCGACCTGATGCTGCCCGGCCTGCCGGGGCTCGAGGTGTGCCGCGCCATCCGGAACGTCGACCAGACGCTGCCGATCATCATGGCGACTGCGCGGGGTGATGAGGTGGACATCGTTGTCGGCTTGGAGGCGGGCGCGGACGACTACGTCGTCAAGCCCGTGCTCGCCCGGGTGCTCGACGCCCGCATCCGCGCCGTCCTGCGGCGGGCGGGCGGGGCGCCCCCCGGTGCGGGGCTGCCGAAGATCGACACCTACGGTGAACTGGCCGTCGACCGGGCCGGTCTGACCGTCACGCTGAAGGGCGCGCCGGTCGCCCTGGCCCCGTCCGAGATGCGGCTCCTGCTGACCCTCTCCGCCTCGCCGGGGCAGGTGTTCAGCCGGCAGCAACTGCTCGAGGCGGTCTGGGAGCACGACTACCATGGCGACGCCCGTCTGGTGGACGCGTGTGTCGCACGGCTGCGCACGAAGATGGACGAGCCGCCCCGGGCGCCTCGCTACATCCTCACGGTACGCGGCTTCGGCTACCGCTTCGCGGCCCAGTGAGCGGGCGACGGCGGGGCAACCCGGTGAACGAACACCGGCTGGACGCCGGGGACTTGGGGAGGGGAGGGCGGCTGAACAGTGGCAGCCCGATGAGAGAGGCCCAGCCAGGCCCTCACAGGGTCGAGGAGGAGGGGCGGCGTGGCGGCGGCCTCCCGGCGGAGGAGGGGCGGCTCGGTGGTCGCCTCCCGGCGGAGGAAGGGCGGCGGGGCCGTCGTAGGGCTGCCGAGGGGGCGCGGCTCGGCGTTCGCGGGCCGGCCGAGGGGGCACGGTTCGGCGTCGGTGGGCCGGCCGAGGGGGCACGGTTCGGCGTCGGTGGGCCGGCCGAGGGGGCACGGTTCGGCGTCGGTGGGCCGACCGAGGGGGCACGGCCCGGCGTCGGTGGGCCGGTGCAGGAGGCGCGTGCGGGGCGGCGGCGGGTGGGCAAGGTGAAGCGGTCGGGCGGGCGTGGGGTGGTGAAGGGGCGGCTGTTGGGGGTTGGTGGGCTGCGGGCCCGGCTGGTGGTCGCCTTCGGGCTGGTGGCCGTCGCCGCCGCCACCACGACCGGTGCGCTGACCTTCCGGGAGGCCCGCACCGGTGTGCTCCAGCAGAGCCAGGACTCCGTCATACGACAGCTGCGGACGCAGGTCAGCCAGCGCGCGCCCGAACTCGACTTCCCCCCCGACCAGTCGGCGTTGCAGGAGTTCGCCAAGGACGTGGCGGCCACCGAGGCGCCGGGCAGCTGGCGCGTGCTGGTCACGTACAGGGAGCTGACCGCCGTCTCCACCCCCGGCGACCGCTTCAAGGAGGTGACCCCCGCCGTCCGCACGGCCGTCGGCTCCAGCCGGGCCACCGTGTTCCAACGGGTGCGCGACGGGGACCGTACGTCACTGGTCGTCGGCATGTCGGTCATCTTCACCGCCGCGGACGGAATCGGCACGGCTTCCGGGGTCCGGGTGTTCCTGGTCGTCCCGCAGACCACGGAACAGGCCTACGTCGACGCCCTGGTGACCGCCGTGGAGCGGGCCATGGTGCCGGCGCTGGTGCTCGCCGTGGTGCTGGCCCTGTTCGCCGCGCGGGGCGTGCTGCTGCCGGTGCGGGCGCTGCGGCACGCCACCCGCAGCATCGCCGAGGGCCGGCTGGACACCCGGCTCGCGGTCAACGGCTCCGACGAACTCGCCGATCTGTCACACACGTTCAACGAGACGGCCGCCGCGCTGGAGTCGTCGGTGGCGGAGCTGCGCGAGATGGAGGCCAGGGCCCGCCGTTTCGCCGCGGACGTCTCGCACGAACTGCGCACCCCGCTGGCCGCGATGTCGGCGGTGACGGACGTACTGGACGAGGACGCCGCCGGGCTGGATCCGGACACCGCCACGGCGGTACGGCTGATCAGCGAGGAGACGGTCAAACTGGCCACCCTCGTGGACGACTTGATGGAGATCTCCCGTTTCGACGCGGGCGCGGTGGTGCTGCACCTGGACGAGATCGACCTCGCCGAGTCGGTCCGCCGCACGCTCGCCTCGCGGGGCTGGTCGGACACCGTGGAGACGTATCTGCCGCCGCCCGACACGCTGCGCGGCCGGGTCGACCCGCGCCGTCTCGACGTGGTCGTCGCCAACCTGGTCGGCAACGCGCTGCGGCACGGGGCACGTCCGGTGCGGGTACGCCTGGACGTGACCGGTGCTCCGGCCGCTCCGGCTTCTTCCCCCGCCGGCCGCGAGGCGGTCATCGAGGTGTGGGACAGCGGCCCCGGCATCCCCGAAGGCGTACTGCCGCATGTCTTCGAGCGGTTCTACAAGTCGGACTCCGCCCGGACCCGCTCCGAGGGCAGCGGGCTGGGCCTTTCGATCACCGCCGAGAACGTACGGCTGCACGGCGGCACCGTCGGCGCGGCGAACCACCCGGCGGGCGGCGCCGTCTTCACCGTGCGGATCCCGCTCCGGCGGGACGATCTGCCCCAGGAGCCCCAGGAGCCCCAGGAGCCCGAGTCCCAGGGATCCCAGGGATCCCAAGAGTCCCAGAGGTCCCAGAGGTCCCAGAGGTCCCAGAGGTCCCAGGAGAACTGGTCATGAGGAACAACATGAGGAACAACCACCGCATCGCGTTGCTCGCGGTGCCGGCGCTCCTCGCGCTCACCTCGTGCGGGATCCCCGCGACCGGGGTGGTGGAGGCCGGGAGTCCCGCGAGCGGGATCAGGCCCGTCACGCCGCTCTACTTCGTGCGGAGCGACGCGCTCGTCGCCGTACCGCGCATCACCACCAGCCCCGGAGACCCCGAGGTGGCTCTGAACCTGCTGCTGCTCGGCCCGACCTCCGCGGAGGCGCTCGGCATCTCCACGAACCTGCCTGTCCAGCAGGCCGCCGAGCCGGCCCGGCCCCCGACCGCTGAGGCCGGCCGCGCCTCCGAAGCCGTCCGGCAACCGGATGAGGACCAGGAGGCGACTGTGGACCCCACGGACGGCACGGACAGCACCTCGGAGGTGGCCTCGCGGCTGTTGTTGGACGTGTCGGTGAAGAAGGACACGGTGACCATCGTCATGGCGTACCCGGTGGAGGAACTGCCCGACCTCGCGGCCGGCCAGCTGATCTGCACGGCCGCCGGCGCGCACCGCGTCGGCACACCGTCGGCCGACGTGGTGACGGTCGAGCTGACCGACCACGAGCGCGGACAGAAGCGCGGGACCGACAAGGACTGCCCCCGACTGTGACGGCCGCGGGGCTGTTCAGGTGAGCCGGGCCGCCACCAGCTCGGCGGCCCGGGCGACCAGCGGGTTGTCCGTGGGCCCCGCGGGGTCGTACTTGGTGGACAGCACGGCCAGGACGAGAGGCGGTCGCCGCGGCGGCCAGACGACGCCCACGTCGTTGGCGACGCCGTACGCCGACCCGCCCCCGGTCTTGTCCGCGAGGACCCAGTCGGCGGGCAGGCCGGCGCGGAAGCGCGCGATGTTGGTGGTGTTGGCGACGAGCCAGCCGGTCAGCCGTTCCCGGTCCGCGTCGGCCAGTGCGCCGCCGAGGAGGAGCCGGCCGTAGGTCCGTCCGATGGCGCGGGGGCTGGTGATGTCGGTCTCCCGCCAGGGTTCCGCCGAGTTCAGGTCGGGTTCCCACCGGTCGAGCCGGGTCAGCCCGTCACCGAGCGAGCGGCAGAACCGGGTGACCGCGGTCGGTCCGCCCAGCTCGCGCAGGAGGAGGTTCGCCGCGCCGTTGTCGCTGTGGGAGACGGCCGCCGCGCACAACTCCTCGACGGTCAGGCCGCCTGCGATGTTCTCGTCCGTGCCCGTGACCGGGATGTAGCCCGCCGCGGTGACGTACTCCCTGGTGTAGTGGATCCGCCGGGCGAGGTACTCGCCGTCGCGGTCGAGGTCCCTCAGTACGGCCCCGGCGGCGAGGCTCTTGAACACGGAGCAGAGGGGGAACCGCTCGTCCGCGCGGTATGTCACGCTCCGGCCCGTGGCCGTGTCGTACGCGAAGACGCCGAGCCGTGCGGAGTGCTCCCGCTCCAGGTCGCTCAACTGCCCTGAGAGTTCAGTCCCGGCGGAGGAGGAGGCGGAGGAGGCGGAGGCGGAGGCGGAGGCGGAGGCGGAGGCGGCCTGCGCCGAGGCGGCCGGTGTGGCGGCGGCGAGGGCGGCTCCGGCACCGAGGACGGTGAGTAATGTGCGGCGGCGAGGGTTGGTCTGGTTCATTGCGCTCATTGCGTTTATTACGTTTATTGCGTTCATTGCGCTCGTTCGTCCTTCGTCGGTCGCGTCTTGATCGGTCTTCCGACTTCCAATGATCAGGACGCGACCGACGAAGGATCAGTTTCGACTCGCCGTCGGGCTGCCTCGGTCTAGCGCTGGGCGTTCGCCGGCACCGTGATCTGCTGCTCGCCCCAGCTCATCCCGGTCGTGGCCTGGTAGTTCACGGTCGTGCCGGCCTTGAGCCCCGCTTCCTCGGCCCGCGCCGAGGGCTCGACGAGGATGTCCTGCTCGCAGAGCATCTCGCCGGTGGACGGGTCCACGACCAGCCGCTGCTCCACACTGCCCAGCAAGGTCCGCACCGTGCCGGGCGCCACGACGGCGACACCCTCGCGCCCCAGCGGGTCGGTGGCCCGGGCCAGCACCCGGACACCGGGCAGATCCGCCATCACCCGGTACGCAGCCGCTCGGACGGCGGGCTTCACGGGCATGGTGACGAGGTCGGCGGCCCGGCGCAGCATCCAGGCGGTCTGCCCGGAAGCGGTCTCGGCACCGCTGTCCTCGGCGTACAGGGCCTTGAGGTACGCACTCAACTCGTCGCTCTTCGAGGGAAGTTCGCGCAGATCGTCGTAGGAGACATTGCGCGGGCCGAGGGAGTAGATCTTTTCGTCGCTGTTCGTCTCCATGACCAGCGGCCGCCCCTGGGACCCGATGACGATCTCCAGCGTGCCCTTCCCGGCCCCTTCACCGCCCGGCGCCTGGAGCGAGGCGGGCGAGCCCGCGGCCTGCCAGCGGGCCTTGTCGGCGGCGGTACGGGGCGCGGTGGCACCGTCGATACCGGTCACCATCAGGCTCTGCGTCCCCGGCCGTACGCCCACCGACCACTCCGCCTTCGAGGTGGTGTTCACGGCGAAGAGCGCACCCTCCTTCCCGACGACGTCCACGCTGTCCGAACGCGTGGCGGTCTGCCAGTACGTTCCCTCCGCGGGCGAGGTCTCCGCCTTCTTCGCCGCGGCGAGCAGTTCGAGCCGGCCGCCCGGTACTGCGGGGTCGCCGGAGGACGCCTGCGAACGCGTCCCCGCGCCCCCGGACGGCGTCTGCGAGTCGGCGCTGCTCACGACGACGACGGTGGCCGCGACGGCGGTCAGCGCCACGGCCGCCCCGAGCGGACGCACCATCCCTGCCCAGAACGGCCGCACCACCCGGAGCCGGCCCTGCCCCTCGGTTCCCCCCGCCAGAATGCGGGCCAGATCCGTACGCTGCCGCGGGGCGTCCGCCAGCAGGGCGGGGTCCAACGCCTCGGGCCGCGCGTCGGCGAGCAGCTTCATGACGTCGGGGCGTCCGGCCCGCTCCTGGATCTTCTTCACGCGATGGCTCCTCTGTGGTCTGTGCGGTCGGTGCGGTCCGTGCGGTTCAGGGTGGGTGGGGATGACGCGGACGTCGGCTGCCGCCCGGGAGCGGTCCGCCGTATGGGCACCACCTCGGGTACGACCGTCGTCGCCGTGTCCAGGTCCACCGCCCCCAGGGCCTTCTCCAGCCGGCGGCGGGCCCGGTGCAGCCGGACGGTCACCGTCGCGGTGGTGCACCCGAGCACCCGTGCGGCCTGCTTGGCGCTCAGCCCGTGCCAGGCGATGAGCGTCAGCAGTTCCCGGTCGGCGTCGGACAGGCCCGCCAGGGCCTTCAGCGCGGCGTCCCGGTCGGTCACGTCGGCCGCGACATCGCCGTCCCCGCTCCGGGCACCGCTGCTGACGAGCCGTGCCTCCTCGGCGGCGAGGGCGTACTGGTAGCTGTCCCGGCGGCGCAGCTCGCGCACCAGGTTGCGGGCCACGCCCAGCAGCCAGGGCAACGCGGGCTGCGGAATGTCCCGCACCCGCCGCCAGGCGACGGTGAACGTCTCGCTGGTGATGTCCTCCCCTGTCTGCCGTCCCACGAGACTCGTGGTGTAGGCGAGGACGCGCGGATAGCACTCCTCATAGATGTCCCTGAAACGTTGGGCCTGCGTCACGCGCGTCCCCTCATATCGGCTGTCTCACCAAGCAATGCGCGCAGCGGCCCACTTCTTACAGCCCGCCCAAAAAAATCCGCGCGCCGAGGCGTCGGGCGAGAAGCGTCGGGCGAGAGCGTCGGGCGAGAGGAGGGTGAAGACGTCGTGTCAGTCACGCCGGTTCGCGGCGGCGTCGAGGAGAGGGCCGAGTTCCCGGGACACGGTCGTCAGGGGCCGTACGTCCCGCTCGGCGCGGGCGAGGAGGATCGCCCCCTCCAGGGCGCTGATCATGAGCGTGGCGAGCGCGCCGGCCCGCTCCTCCGGCACACCCATGTCCACCAGGGCCCGGGCGACCGGCCCGGTCCAGGTGGCGAACGCGGCGGCCACGGCCTCCCGTGTGGACGCGGTGGACTGCGCGCAGTCCACCGTGGCGGCGGCCACGGGGCAGCCGCCTGCGAAGCCGCCGGCCTCGTACTCGTCGGTCCACTGGCGCACCATCTCGGCGAACAGCCCACCGGGCGTCGGCTCGGGCAGCGCGGTCAGGAAGCGGGCGACCCGGTCGCCCGCGTACCGGCCGGCCCAGCCGACGGCCTCGTTGACGAGCTGCTCCTTGCCACCGGGGAAGTAGTGCTGGAGCGACCCGCGCGGCGCTCCGGCGTGGACGGCGACCTCACGCATACCCGTGGCGGCGACCCCGTCGCGCCGGATGAGCTGGGCCGCACTGAAGACCATCCGCTCGCGCGGCCCCCGTACCGTCGCCTTCCCGGACGTCTCCGCCGCCGTCATCCCCGACCTCCACCACGGTTCCAGCCTGCCCTGCCCTGCCTTGACCTGCCCTGACCGGAGTCCACCCTATGACCACCGTCATAAAGTGGACTACTATGACCGCCGTCATAGCCAGTGGCGGCGGATACAGCTGATACGGCGGTGCATCGTGGCGTACGTGGGTTTCGTCGGCCTGGGGGTCATGGGGCAGCCCATGGCGCTCAACCTCGCCCGCGCGGGGACGCCGCTCGTCGTCTGGAACCGCACCCCGGCCCGGTGCGATCCGCTGCGCGCCGCCGGTGCCGAGGTCGCCGCCGGTCCCGCCGAGGTCTTCGAGCGGGCGGGGACCGTGCTCCTCATGCTGGCCGACGAGACCGCCGTCGACGCGGTCCTGGCGCGCGGCACCCCGGACTTCGCCGCACGCGTCGCCGGACACACCGTCGTCCACATGGGCACGACGTCGCCGGAGTACTCGAGGGGCCTTCAGGACGCCGTGAGGGCGGCGGGCGGGAGGTATGCCGAGGCTCCGGTATCCGGATCCCGGGTCCCCGCGGAACAGGGTGAGCTGGTGGCGATGCTCGCGGGGGACGACGACGCCGTGGCCGCCGTACGACCCCTGCTCGCGCCCATGTGCCGCGAGACGTTCGGGTGCGGCCCGGTCCCGGACGCGCTGCTGATGAAGTTCGCGGTGAACCTGTTCCTGATCACGATGGTCACCGGGCTGACCGAGGCGTTCCACTTCGCCGACCGGCACGGACTCGACCAGCGGCTGCTCCGGGACGTCCTGGACGCGGGCCCGATGGCCAGCGCCGTCTCCCGGGTGAAGGCACCGAAGCTGCTCGCCCGCGACTTCGCCGTCCAGGCGGCCGCCGCGGACGTCCTGAAGAACAACCGGCTGATCGCGGAGGCCGCCCGCAAGGCCTCCCTGGCCTCCCCGCTCCTGGACCTCTGCCACACCCTCTTCGGCGAGACCGTCGAACAGGGCCACGGCGGTGAGGACATGGTGGCCGTCCTGCACGCGCTGGAGGCCCGGACCGGCCCTGCACAACCTGTGGAGCCCATGGAGCCTGTGGAGCCTGTGCGGCATTGGTCCTAGTGCTTTGTTCCGAGGCGCGCTGCGTCGCGAGACCGATTCCCGGCCCGTCCGCCGCGAATAGCGTGAGCCGCATGAGCGATGGAGCGCAGAAGCCCCCCGGGCCCGGCTGCCGCGCCGTGGACGTCGTCCGCGGCTACGCGGACCGAGACGCCATCGCGGTGCGGGACGCTCTGACCGGCCTGGACGCGGTCGCGTGGCAGGAGATGTACGCCGTCCTGAACGGCCTGCTGCACTCCACCGTCAGCATCATCGAGGTGACGGGCACGCGGTGGACGACCGGCCAGCTGGTCGAGCACGCCGACGAGGTCGCCACCGCCGCCCCTCCCCACTACGAGTTCGCCGTCGCCGAGGCGGCGCGGGCGTGGGCCGGCGGGGACCGGTCGGCGCTGAGCGCGCTGCCGGGCCGGGATCCCCTGGGGGCTGTGCATGTGACGGCCGCGTTCGTCGCCGCTCTGGGGCTGGTGCTGTGGGGCAGGACCAGATTCCTGGGCGTCCTCACGGCATACGACGAAACGGTCGCCGCGATCGTGGACGGCCGGCCCTCCGGTCTCTGACCCACACACACGCGCGCGCGTTGCGTGCTCAGGGCGTCAGCTGCTGGTGGGGATAGGCGGCCGAGCGGTGCTGGAAGGAGAGGATCTTCGGGTTCTGGACGACACCGTCGCGGATCTCGATGGCCTTTCTGACCGTGACGTCGCGGTCCCATGCCGCCGGGCCGCTCATGACCTTGCGCAGATAGGGAAGGAGCGCCTCGCTGATTTCCCAGGTGGCGGAGTTCCACAGGTGGGACGGGCTGTGGTCCACCGCGTAGTAGTGGCAGCCCGGCCCCACCGTGTACATGGGCTCGCCGAAGGTGGTCGGACGGGCCCATGCGAAGCCCATGCCCTCGTCGCAGGCGACGTCGATGAAGAAGGTTCCCGGCCGGAACAGGGCGAGTTCGTCATAGGTGACGAAGGTGAGCGGCGCGTCGGTGTCCTGCAGGACGCAGTTGACGATGATGTCGAACCCGGCCAGATACTCCGCCAGCGGCATGGAACCGGCCGCGGTGACTGCCCGCAGGCGCGACGGATCGTCCTCCTGCTCCTCGAAGTGGGCCATCACGACCGAGGGCATCGGTGAGGCCACCGCCGCGGCGGCGCGCTGGGTGAGCACCGTGACGTCGGTGACCCCCATGGCGCCCAGGCCCGTGACCGCTCCGCGCGCCGTGGCACCGAAGCTGATGACCACCGCGCGCATGCGGCGCCCGTAGCTGCCGGTCAGCCCGCCGAGCTGGAGGGCGTGCAGCACCGAGCAGTAGCCGGCGAGCTCGTTGTTCTTGTGGAACACATGGACGCTGAAGGCGCCCGTGGAGGTCCAGTGGTTCATGGCCTCCCAGGCGATCAGGGTCAGCCGTCGGTCGATGCCGATCTGCGTCATCTTCTCGTCCTGCACGCAGTGCGGCCATCCCCACAGCACCTGGCCCTCGCGCAGCTCGGCGATGTCGTCGTGCATCGGTTTGGGCAGCAGCAGGACGTCGCACTCGGCGATGAGCTGCTCTCGGGAGCGCAGGCCGGCCACGAGTGGTCGCAGCGCGTCGTCGGCGATGCCGAACCGTTGGCCGTAGCCCTGTTCGAGGAAGATCCTCTCGCGTACGTCCGGCGCGACCCGGTCGAGGTGGCGGGGGTGCAGCGGAAGACGGAACTCGTTCTCCTTGCGGGAGGAGGCGAGTACTCCGAGACTCATCAGGCTCATGTGGGGCGGCTCATTTCCGACCGGGCACGAGGTGCTCCGGCATTGCCGTTCCCCGAGGGCGACGCCGAAACGGATGACGGCGTGCGAGGTGCGCTCGGTAACCGCCACGGTACTCCCGTCCCGGCCACGGGGACGCGCCCCTCTGTGGCCCCGGACGGGCGATGACGTCCGTGCACTCGACGATCTCGGACGGAGGTCGACGACGAGTTCCTTGGCATCGGGCTGCTCACGCAGGAGGCCGAGGGTCTCGGTGAGGAAGTCGTCCATGCCGGCCCAGCAGGGTGGTGCACACACCCAGCGGCGCCACCTCGATCACCTGGACGCCGGCGTCGGCGCCCGCGAGCTGCACGCGCGGGCTCTCGGAGAAGGAGTACAGGGCGGCCTTGGTCGCGTTGCAGGTCGGGGCGACCGGCAGCGGCACGAACGCCAGCGCGGAGGTGACGTTCATGACGACCGCGTCGTCCTTGCCCACCAGCAGCGGCAGGCAGGACGGCGTACGTCATCCGGATCGTGCCGAGCAGGTTGACCGTGACGTGATCCTCGGCGACAGGGAGCGAGGCCGGGTCGAGAAGGTCCCCCCGCAGCATGATGCCGGCGTTGTTGACCAGGACGTTCAGCTCCGGGTGGGCGGACACCACCGCTTCCCGGGCCCGGGCGATCGACACGGGGCCCGTGACGTCGAGGACTAGCGCCTCGATGCCCGGGTGCTCGGGTGCTCGGGTGCTCGGGTCCTCGGCCGTGATCTCGTCGAGAAGCTCCTCGCGCCGCCCGGCGACGACCACCTTGTTACCGGCCTCGCGCAGACGCAGAGCGAGACCGAGCCGATGCCCGAGGTGCCGCCGGTGATCAGGACGGTATTGCCGGTCATCTTCATGACAGCAGGTCACAGGCGCGCCTGCGGGCCATCCCACTCCCCCGCCCCCATACAGACGACCTTCACCGGCACACATCCGCTACGCTGTCCCTGGTCGATCGTTGGTACGTCGCGCTGTCTGCCCAAGCAACACTGTGGAGGGCTAGACACCACTACTGACCAGCGGGCTTGCCTTCGTAGCTCAGGGGATAGAGCACCGCTCTCCTAAAGCGGGTGTCGCAGGTTCGAATCCTGCCGGGGGCACCAGGCAAAAGGCCCCGGACTGATCATGGTCCGGGGCCTTTGACATCTACTTTTGACATCAACGGGGGCGGTCACTCACGGCCGGGGCGCCTCTTCCTGTTCCTCAGCAGCCGGTCCATGTGGCTCATGGCTTCGCGCTGGGTGTCCTGCACGACGTGCGTGTAGACGTCCATGGTGATGCTGATCTGGGAGTGCCCGAGGATCTCCATCACAACGCGGGGCGCGGCCCCTGCCGCCGTGAGGAGGGTGGCGGTGCCGTGGCGTGCATCGTGGAGCCGGATGACGCGGAGGCCGGCGGACTGGGCGACGCGGGTGAAGGAGCGGTAGAGGTTGCGCGGCTCGACGGGGCGGCCGGTGCGGGTGGCGAAGACGTAGTCCGAGCCCTTCCACTTCTCCCCAGCCTTGGCGCGAGCATCCGTCTGCCTCATGCGGTGCCAGCGCAGGGGTGCGATGCAGAGGGCGGGGAGCGGTACGGCCCGGCGACGGCGGCTCTTGGGGTCGTCGTCGTACAGGACGCCACGGCGGCGCTGGACCTGGTGGCGGACGTAGAGGACCCGGTTGTCCAGGTCGAGGTCCGACCACCGGAGACCGACGATCTCTCCCCGGCGGAGGCCCATGGCGATGGCGAGGACGAAGGCCGCATAGAGCGGGTCCTTCCGGGACGCCGCGAGGAAATCAAGGGTCTCGTCCAGAGTCCACGGATGCAGCTCGGGCGTATCCGTGCGGGGCGGCTCGACGAGCTTGGCGACGTTGCGCGTGATCAGTTCCTCCCGGCAGGCCGAGGTCAGCGCCGAGCGCAGAACCCGGTGCGATTCCTTGGCGGTTGCGGCGGTCGTCTCCTTCTCCAGGCGGACGAGGAACCGGCGGACGTCGGCGACGCCAAGGGATTCGAGCCGCTTGGTACCGAGGAGCGGCACCAGGTAGAGCCGGACGTGCGACTCGTACTTGTCGAAGGTGCTGAGCTTCCGCCGGGGCTTGATGACGTTGTCCAGCCAGTACGGCAGCCACTCGGAAAGCTTGGCCGACTTGGTGGGCACGGGAACGCCCTGGTCCACCTTGTCCAGCAGCTCACGGCGCTTGGCGTCGCACTCGGCCCAGGTCTTGCCGTAGGCGAACTTGCGGGCCCGGGTGCCGTCCGGCTGGAGCACGTAGACGGCGCACTGATAGCGGCCGTCCTTGCGCTTGGTGATGGTGCCGGCGCCGTTCGGGTTGCGCTTGCGCTGAGTGGCCATCAGGCTGCCTCCTCCAACTGACCGAGGACGAAGTCCCGGACGGCGTCAACAGGGATCCGACGGGCGCCGTCGATCTTGATCGAGACGAGGCGGTGCGACCGGATCAGGTCGTAAACCTTGGAGCGTCCGAGCTTGAGCCGGGCCATGACCTCGGGCACGGTCAGAAGTTCGGCGGTGGCGGTGGTCATGCTGCGGGCCCCTCCTCGGTGAGCTTTCGCGCAAGGCGTCGCGGGCGGTCTCGCGGTTGGTCTGGAGGTCGCGGGCGATGGTCGCGGCGAGGGCGGCTTCCCCCGGGGTGTGGCCGTGGCCGGCGTACTGCCAGTCGGTCAGGACGAGGACGGTGTCCGGCTCGCGGTCGTCGAGGCCGAGGACGGAAGCCTCTTGTGCGGCGCGGTAGTCGGCGCGTTCCTGGCGGAGGGCGCCGAGGGTGGTGGAGTAGGTGCGCGACTTGGACGAGAAGTGCCCGCGGAAGCCGAGCATGTGCGCCCAGGCCCACAGGCGCCGGTCCGGGTAGAGGGCGTCCAGGTCGCGGCATGCGGTGATGAGGCGCCGGGTGTGCTCGGGAACCTGGTGGCGGTCGAGTTCGGAGAGTTCGCCGATGCGGCGGTCCAGGGTGCCGGTGTTCTCAGCGGCTTTGGTGGCGTACTTGGCCACGTACGAGGCAACGGCCTGTTCGGTGATGTCGGAGCCGTCGCCGAAGGCCTTGACCGGGCGGACGTCGAGCTGTCGGCCCCATCGGAACGTCCGGGCGGGTTGGTCGTCGGCAGCCGGGACCGAGACGGACGTGTACGAGTGCGCGGCGGCGGCACGTATCGCGTCCGTGAGCAGGTCGACCGTGGCCCAGGCGGGCGGCGGTGTGCCGGGTCCGTCGGGGCCGTCGAGGCGTACGACGGCGTGGAAGTGCAGGGCGCCGCGCTTCTGGAACTCGGCGACCTTGCCGTACGAGACGCGGAGGTGGTCGGCGAGTTCGCGGCGGGGCAGGCCGGCGCGGGCGGCGAGTTCGCGGCGGAGGCGGGTGGTGAAGCGCTGCCAGAGCTGTCCGGCGTGGTTGTTGAAGAGAACGGCGCCCGCGTAGTCGTAGGTGTCCGGGTCGAGGGCTCTGCCCAGTTCGGGGGCGTCGGGGGTGTGTGGGGTGCCGCAGCGGCAGGTTCCGTGGTCAGGGCGGTTGTGGACCGGGCCGAAGGAGGGTGCGGTGAGGGTGGCGAAGACGCGCGGGTGGTCGCGGACAGCCGCGGGGATGTCTCGGCGGTCGTCTCCGGCGAGGCCGGCGCGGATCAGGTGGTAGGTGTCGCCCGCGTAGGTCCAGGCGCAGGAGGGACAGCGGGATGCGCGGCGGTTGCCGCAGGCGAGGCGCAGGCGTCCGCCCGGTTCGTTGGCTGTGGAGTAGTGGTGCAGGGTCTCGCCGGTTGTCTTGTCCTTGGTGAGGGTCCAGCCGGTGAGGTGGATCGGGTCGGAGCAGCCGCCGGTGCGGCGGATCTGGTCTTCCCAGCGGGTGTAGTCGGAGGCCGAGGCCACGCGGAGGATGTCCCGGAGGGTGGTCGGGTCGAGCGGTGGGGCGGGCGGGTGCGTCTTCTGTGTCGCGGGTGAGGCCCGGTGGGCCATGCTGGGGGTTCCTTCCGGCTGTGAGATCGATCGGTGGGGACGGCTCCCGGGCGGCGGATGCTTGGCGGTATCGAGGCCGCCCGGGGGCCGGTCAGCGGCGTTTGGCGTCGGAGGCAAGCAGGGAGCGCAGGACGACGGCGCAGACGGCGACCGAGGCGCCGGTGATGGCGACCGCCAGGAGCAGCGAGACCAGGACGGCGCCGAGGACCAGGACGACGGCCGTGCCGGCGCCGACGAGGGCGAGGGCGGTGCCGGGGGTGAGCTGGACGACCGGGCGGGACGGGGCCGGGGCGACGGGCGTCGGTGGCGGGACCGGGGTGCCCGGGGTGGCGTTGGTCGGCTCGATGACGACGGGCGGGAAGACGAGCCCGGTCGGCGTGGGCATGGTGGGGATCTTGGGGCGGAGCATGGCGGGTCTCCCTACTTGATGGCGGTGTCGATGACGGGGGCGAGCAGGGTGTCGGCGATGAGGTAGCCACCGAGGAGCAGCACCAGGACCAGCCAGAGCGGCGGGCGGATGAGCTTGCAGCCGAGGTAGCCGACGACGGCGAGGGCGAACCAGAGCGGGACCTGCATGGCGGTGTCTCCTAGCGGACGCGGCAGCGGTGGGTGCGGGCGGCGAGCTGGGCGGCGGTCTGGCTGGAGTAGTCGGCGGACCAGCCGCAGCGGTCGGCGGTGCAGACGGCGGCGTGCACGGTCCGGCCATTGCGGTCGCGGTGGGTGCCGATCTGCACGGGGCCGATCCGCATCAGGGAGTGGAAGTTGTCGCGGGCAGGCATCCCTGATCAGTCCCTTTGGGCGGTGGGGTTGGAATACTGGGCACGGATGCTCTGGGCGGCGTCCGGGTCGTCGACGCGTCGTGCGGCTTCCTCAGCGAGCAGGTGAGCGAGGAAGGGGCGTTCAGCAGCAGCCATGTCCCGCGCCGCGTCGAGGTAGTCGGCCACGGTCAAGCCGGCCGGGTCGGAGGTCATCTCTGTTCTCCCTTGCAGTCAGGCGAGGTGGGCGGCGATGGCGTCGGCGAGGTGGGGCGGGACGCCGAGCCGGGAGCGCAGGGTTTCGGGGTCGATCGGGGAGCCGGTACGGGCGCGGTATTCGTCGGCGACCTTGCGGGCGTGGTCGACCAGGACGGCAGGGACCGGCGGGGCGGCGGTCGAGGCGGGAGCAGGGGACGGGACCGGGACCGCGTCAGGCTCGGGCACGGCTGCTTCCGGTAGCCGGGGATCGGCGTCCGGTGTGTCCGGGACGGGTGTCGGCGGAACCGGCTCCGACTTCGGCTCCGCAGCCGACGAGTGAGCGAGGAGCGTTCCGCCGAGGAAGGCGAGTGCAGGCCATCCGGCGATGCCGAGGCGGAGCAGGCCAGGCGGGTCGGTCAGGTCGAGGAACCCGGCGGTGGCGACGTTAGCGCCGAGCGAGGCGAACAGGGCGATGAGGAACCAGCACCAGGCCAACCGGGACGGCCCCTCACTGCGTAGGCGCCGCCAGGCCGCGACCAAGAGCAGGTCGACACTGACCGGGTAGGCCCACGCCTTCCAGCCGTTCTGTCCGGCAGCCGCGGCCAGGTCGTGCAGGTGGGCGAAGGACAGGGCACCGGCGATCACGGCCTGAATCAGCACCGCGTCGACATGGAGACCGTGACGGGCGGCCATCAGACGTCGTCCGGGTAGGCAGGGCCGTCGGGGTCGTAGCCGTCCGGGAAGGTGCCGGGCGGCGGCTCGGGCAGCGAGACGGCGAGGGACGTGCTGACGGCTTCCACGAAGTCGAGGTCGGCGCCGTTCATGTCGGCGTACAGGGCGAGTTGGCCGAGCAGGAGCACGGTCCGGGCGAAGTCCTCGCAGTCCGGGCACATGGCGGTTCTCCCTTCATGAGGCATGGCGGGGGTAGGGACTTGGCGCGAAGGCGGTCACGCCGACCGTGGGAATGCGGCAGAGATCAGGCGGTGGCCGAGGTGACCTTGACCAGCGGCACGGGCGCGACGTCGGAGCCGAGGAGGGCGGGCCGGAAGGGGGCCAGCTCAGGCAGGTCCGGGGTCCGGTCTGCGTGCCGGTTGCAGATGTTCACGGCCTGGCGGAGCGAGGTGTGCGGGGCACGGATGCGGTGCCAGCCTCCGGAGGAGTCACCCGCGATGGCGAGCCCGCGCATCTCCGCCGGGATTTGGATGGCGGCGAGGACGGCGTCCGGAGAGATGTCGCCGAAGGCCATGTTGGCGGAGGATTCGTCGTTGACGCGGTGGGCGGTACGGCCGGTGAGCTGGGCGCGGAGCATGGTGATGCCCTTGCCGAGTTCGGAGCCGAAGCGCTGCCCGCAGATTTCGAGGTAGATGCCGGCCGCGCGGCCGAGCTGGGCGAGGCGGGCCAGGGCGGTGACGATGCGGTCCCGCCGCTTCTCCTCCTCCTTGCTTGCGTACAGGGCGAGTTCGGCGACCTCGTCGACCAGGACGACGACCGGAGTCGGTCGCAGGTCGTCGGGTAGGTCCCAGATGTCGGCGGCGATCTCCGCGTCCGGCACGTCGGAGGTGATCCGCTGCTGGGCACGGATGAGCTGATAGACGTCTCCCATCCGCGCCACAAGCGCGTCGAGCAGTTCGGCGGCGGTCTCGGGATTGTCGGCCAGCGCGGAAAACCGGCGGGCCAGCGGGAACAGCTCGACTCCCTGCTTGCAGTCGATACCGACGAGAGCAACGTCCATCGGGGCGAGTCCGGCGACCAGGTTGCGTTGGTAGACGGACTTACCGGACTCCGTGGCGCCGAGGGTGAGGGCGTGGGGTATCGCCCGGTAGTCGCGGTAGTGCACCGAGCCGTCCTGCCGCAGGGCAACCGGCACCCGCATCGGCCGCGAGTCGGTCTCGGCAGGCATCTGCACCCGCTTGAGCACGTCGTAGCCGGTCATCCGCACCTCGACGACGCCGGACCGCAGCTCACGCGAGGTCACGCCGTACATCGAGAACGAGTGCCGGAGCCGGTCCGAGGCGGCGGCGATGTCGAAGGCGTCCTGTCCGGGGCGGAGCTTGAGCCGTAGGACAAGACCGGTGCGGGTCGGCCGCAGCCGCAGGATACGCGGCGGACGCGGCTCCGGCATCGGCCGGTTGGCGGCACGGGCCAGGGCGAGCCGCCATCGGGCCGGCGGGACGGTCAGCCCGCACGCGTCCATGACGGAGCCGTACCGGATCAGGACCCGCACCACGGCCAGCGTGACCCCGAAGGTCAACCAGTACCAGGCGGGGCGCCGCCACCGCAGGAGACCCACGGCGGCGACGACCAGCACCAGAGCGACCGTGAAACCGGTCATGTCAGGCCGCCTTGGACCCTGTGGCGGCGTTGGCGAGCGAGGTCACCGCGACCGCGCGGAACGCGATGCCGTGCCGCCTCTGGCCGTTGAAGTCGTTCTCCCACGGGCGGGCGATCAGGCCCGTGAGCGCGACCGGCGTGCCCATGGCCAGCTCACCGGAGATGCCCGGCTCCGGGACGGTGATGGACAGGATCTCCACCTCCTCGTTCGCCGCGAACATCACGTCGACCGTCATCAGCTTTGCCCCGCTCTCCGAATCGGTGGCGATCTCACCGGTACGGCGGTCCTTGACCTTGACCTGCGGGGACTTGGCGACCATGACGACCGCGCCGGAGGTGTCGACGGGAATCTGACGCACTGAGACCACTCCTCTATAGATGATGAACTCCGTCACTCATATACATGAGTGACATGAAGAAGAGTGCCTCACTCCTGTACATGAGTCAACCCGCCGCGGAAAAGAACTCGCGACGGGCTGTGAGGAGTTGAGTGGGTGTCAGTCGTCCGCAGGGATCCGGTACTCGAAAACGAACTGGTCAGCGGCCATGAGCGTGTCGCACACCTCCACCACGAGACCCGCAGCCGTACGGGCCTCCCGGATCAGGTGGACTACCGGCGCACCTGGGCTCAGCGCCAGCTCCGAGGCCTCCGCCTTCGAGGCCGACCGCGCTTGCAGTGTCTCGACGAACTCCGAGAACTCATGCCCATGGTCTTCGAGTCGGGCGTAGATGCCACCGCCGCCGGGGTTCTCGGCGAACAGCTCCGGGATGTCTTTTACGACGTCCCAAGGAAGGTAGGACGTGGCGGTCTCGACCGGGGTGCCGTTACGGAAGTACAGGCGCCGGCGAGCCAGCACCTGCGTACCGGCGGGGACACCCAGCCGTTGGGCAGCATCCTCGGGAGCCTCCATCGGCCCGATGTAGAGGACGCTCACTTTGGCCGTGGCCCCGGACTGCGCGGACTCCGCGAGATAGGCCGCTTGCCCACCTTGCCGGAGCGAGCGCCGGAAGCGATCGGAGGAGCGGTGCCGCACCGGAGGCCGGTTCTTCACGATCGACCCCTTGCCGTGCCGGGTCTCCACCAATCCGCTCGCCCGCACCTCGACCATGGCCTTACGGATCGTCCCGCCGGACACGCCGTAGCGGTCCACCAGCTCAGATTCACTCGGCACCATGTCACCGGGCTTGAGGACCCCCGCCCGGATCTGCTGCACGAGCTCTTCCGCGATCTGCACATACCGAGGCCCGGAACCGACCCCTCCCGCCGCAGTTCCCATAGTCCTTCTCTGCCTCCTATGCTCCTCTATATGAGTCAACCACAGGAAGCGAGCACCTCTCCCCTGCACTCCGTGTCCGTAGCCGGAGTAGTGGTGCGCGAGGACGGCCGCCTCCTGGCAATCCGCCGAGCCGACAACGGCACCTGGGAACTCCCCGGCGGCATCCTCGAACTCAACGAGACCCCAGAGGCCGGCGTCGCCCGCGAGGTCCTGGAGGAGACAGGCATCCACGTCGAGATCGACGAACTCACCGGCGTCTACAAGAACATGACCCGAGGCATCGTCGCCCTGGTCTTCCGCTGCAAGCCCTCCGGCGGCACCGAACGCACCTCCAGCGAATCCACCGCCGTCTCCTGGCTCACCCCCGACGAGGTCAGCCACCGCATGTCCGAAGCTTTCGCCATCAGACTCCTGGACGCCCTGGACGGCAACGGCCCCCACGTCCGCAGCCACGACGGCAAGCACCTCATCCCAGCGGGATAAGACCTTCTCTCCATCATCAAGGCGGCTCGCTCCGCTCCCCGCGCGCGGCCCGGCCCCCGGCCGGGCCTGCGCTCCTGCCTCCGTCCCGCTCCAGCCCGACCGGTGTCCGTGCCGCACTCAGGAGGGTCAGCGGTCTGATGCCAACGAGAGGAACCACCTTTCCAATCCACTCCTGTCAACTGATGCAACCTGATCATGTCCGCCCCCGGACCGAGCAGGGCCCCCACCTGGCCCCGCTCCGCCGAGTCGTCCCACAGTCCCTCGGATCCGGTGGTGCACCACGTCAACTGCTGATACACCTGTAGACACGAAAATCACCCAGGGAGACGCATGAGCGAGCTCGAGATCCTGCAGATGGCGACACCTGCCGCGCAAGCACTCCTATCGTGCATGGTTTCCGATGCGTGGCAAGCTACGAAGGGGAAGTTCGCAAGACTCCTAGGCCGCGATAGTGAAGGAGACGTCCAGATCATTGAAGGTGATCTGGAAGAATCTCGCAGGGAAATCCTCGAAGGGACCTCTGACACTTCTCGGGTAACGGCAGAAGTGTGGAAAGCGCGATTCCGTCAAGCTCTTCTGGCCAACCCAGAAATGGCCAACGACCTGCGTAACCTTTTGGGCGAGCTAGGCGAAGACGCAGGCACAAGCAGCCAAAGAGTGACCCAGAACGCCGTAGCCAAGGATAACGCCGTGGTATTCCAACAATCTTCCGGTGTCCAAAATTACTACGGCTCGGCAAGCAGCAATGAGTGAAGGTCCTTTTTCTTCGAGAACCGCTCATCTGACCGGTAAAGTCACGCATGCGCATGATCACGCAACGACTTTCCAGCAAGAGCACGGCGTACAGATCTACCTCGGCGCAAATAGCGATGGCAACCTAGGCGCCGCGATTACTAGCGCACGCCTAGCTAGCCTGCATTTTTGGCCGCTTGTTAGCGAAAATACTGACCCCGTTAAATGGGGTGTCCATCCCGCGCCGAACCGGGAAGACAGTAGGTATGTCGAGTACGTTGGGCGCGATGTTGATCAGGATATTCTCCAAGCGATCCGGCCCGGTTGCTTCCTACTGTTGGTAGGCGACTCTACCGCTGGGAAATCTAGGACTGCCTTTGAAGCGGCACAGCGTCTGCTCGGCGATTACCGAGTCTTCATGCCTTTTGATGGAAGTGAAACCGGCATCGCATCTGAATTACTGAGACATAGCACCCAACTACTCCTGTGGCTCGATGATCTAGACGTCTTCTTGGCGCCACCAGCTGTCTCCGTTCGGACAATCGACGAAATCACAGAGAATAACGGGATAGTACTAGCCACTATTAGGGCTGAACGTTATAACGAGCTGTCAATCCGTGAAGATCGCTCCGCCTTTAGTACCGAACGTTTGCTCGTTCGAAATGCTCGCCAGATCATGAGTCGAGCCAGTAAATTCTTTCTTGATCGCCGATGGTCCGCAGAAGAAATTAGTCGAGCCCAAACCAGCTCCGACCCCAGAATGACAGATGCATTAAGTCACGCCGATGAATATGGGGTGGCAGAATACCTCGCAGCTGGACCACAACTCTACGAAGAGTGGAGAAATGCATGGGCTCCAGGCGGGCACCCGCGCGCCGCCGCCTTGGTGGCTTCAGCTATCGACTTCAAACGAGCAGGAATAAGCAAACCTGTAGGAGTCGGAGAACTCCTCAAAGTTCACGAATATTATCTGCAACAGAATGGCGGGATGCGACTCCGTCCAGAATCCTTTGAGCAGGCAATTTCCTGGGCTACAGATCCTCTGCACGCCACTACTAGCCTCCTTGTTCCGTACGAGGCAGGTACCTATAAAGCGTTCGACTATCTAGTTGACAAGGTGGCGAACTCAGAGACCCTTCAAGAGATTCCCGACATCATCTGGGATGAGGTTCTCTCGGGAGGGTGGGATTTCGACTTTCACACAGTCGGCGAGTATGCCGCAAAGACTGGCAGAACAGATCTTGCAGAGAGAGCGTATCGCATCGCAGAAGATTCAGATGCAGAAGGCAAGGGAGCGTTTCGCCTCGGATACGTATTTGCCGCAGCTGGGAACTACGACCAAGCTGAAGCATGGTATGAGAGATCGGCTAATAGCGGGAATGTTCGTGCTCTTGTAAACCTCGGCTACGTTTACATGCAGAAGAATGACAGTGCACAGGCTGAGAGGTACTTGGGGCTTGCGGCCCAAAGGGGCGAGGAAAAGGCAGCCTTTGGCCTCGCCATCGTTCTCCTGCATCAGAACCGTATCGACGAGGCAGATTCTTGGTGTCTAATCGCTGAAGAAAAAGGGCTAAAGTCGGCAAAGGTACTGCGCGCTGACATCTGCATGGCCAAGGGAGAGATCGATCAGGCCGAGAAGATCTACCGAGAAAATGTGACGATTCTGCCTGGCAAGGCAGCTGCTGGCCTAGGTCTCATACACCTTCGCAGAAGAGAATATACGCAGGCGATTCCACAATTTCAGATAGCCGTTCGCGAAAATGATCACAACGCGTTGCTCAGCATAGCTTACTGTCATTCTGGGCTGCGGGATCACGAAAAGGCTCAGGAGTCATCGAAGAAGTACATCGCAGAACATCCTGATCATGCGGCCGGCTACTTTAACCTCGCGTTCTACCTCTCGCGCGCCAATGCTGTGAACGAGGCGGAAAATGCCTACAGGAAAGCAATCGAGCTCGGAGATTATCGATCTATTACCAACCTGGCGAATCTACTTTCCAACGCAGAGCGGTACGACGAGGCGGAAGATCTTTACCTCTCTGCAATTGAGAAGCAAGACGGTAAGGCGCGGAGCGGCCTCGCCCATTTGTACAGAATGACGGGACGCTTCTCGGCAGCAATTCGAATGCTTCGTGAGCTGGTTCGCGAAGGGCATCGGCCAGCCTACAAGGAAATGGGCCGCGTGCAGGAGGATCTAGGGCGAACGAACCTGGCAATTCTGTGGCTCCAAAAGGCCGTCGACCTGGGCGACAAAAGCGCTGGGGTCAGACTTGGATACATTTACGAACGAAGGGGTGAACCGAAGAAAGCCACACCTTACTACCGGATAGCAGCAGAAGATGGTGACGGTCACGCATATCTTCACCTTGGCATGATTTTCGAGCACCGCGGCAACGTCGAGAAGGCTAAGGACTTGTATCAGGAAGCCTTCACTCACGACGAGTTCGAGGCTGCATCAAGGCTTGGACGCCTGTACTGGCTGGAAGGCAATTTGAGCCAGAGCGAGGAATGGTGCAGGAAGGGAGTCGAAAAGGGAGACGAGGACGCTAAAGAATACCTTTCGTTTCTGCTAAAGTATGCGCCAGGGAATCGCAGCGAAGGCCAGCGGCTCGATCGGGGATCGCAGGTTCCCAAGCTGAGGGCTCTGGATCAGTGATCGCGGTCCGGCCGCCGCAGCTTGCTCTGGTCGACGCCACACCCCGACAGCGTGGCTGAGGCCGGTGGGGGTGCAGCGAGGCACACGCGCGCCTGATCGGTTGACACACCCGCCGTCGTGGCTGGCTTTCGTCGGCTTCGGCACAGACGAACCGCGCATCGGACCGCATGGCAGATGTCAGCCCACCTGGCCCGGCTCGAACGGGCTGGCCCCCTCCACAACGGGCCGGTGCTGGGGTCTACAGCGCGCCGACCGACGCAGGCAGAATGATCGTAGGACAGCCGTCAGCGCTCCCGCACCGGTGCTTCCCGCATCGCAAGGGCAGCGAGGGTGAGTGTGTAACTGCGTGACAACGCCGACGAACAACAGCGGACGACCGCGAACGTCAGCGGACGGTCAGCGCAGGTGAGAGGCACACCAGCCCAAGGCAGCGCCCCCACCCAAGTTGCTTCGGGACGAAGAAGTCATTACCCAAGGGCGTCGCCCACCAAGCCTCCGCCGTCGCGGCTTGCTCTGACGAGCGTCACCGAGCAGCGTGGCTGAGGTCGGTGGGGGTGCAGCGAGGCATACGCGCGCCTGGTTGGTCGGCGCACCCGCCGTCGTGGCTGACTGTCGTCGGCTGAGGCGCAGACGAACCCGTGTCCACCTCTGAGCAGACGTCTCCGGGCACCCACCCGCGGCCGGTGCGGCAGGACTGTGCATCCTGGGCACCATGACGAACCCCGAAGGCCCATACGTGAAGGTGCACTTCCGGCTTGAGATCGAGGACGACTGGCCACCGGCGTCGGTCGAGAGTCTGTGGGCCGTCGACCAGGGCGATGGCACCGCACGGCTCGACAACAGCCCCTGGTTCGTTCGGGGCATTGCCTGCGGGGACATCGTGGCCACCGAGATCGACGAGGAGGGCGTGCGGTGGGCCGGCGAGGTGGTTCGGCGATCCGAGAAGTGCACCATCCGCCTGATCGTGTTCCGTGACGGCGGTTCGGGAGCCGCACGGCAGAGCGTGATCGACGCGTTCAAGGAACTCGGCGTCGACGGCGAGGGCATAGAGCGGTTCGGCATGGTCGCCCTGGACGTTCCACCCAGCGCCGATCTCGCCAAGGTGCAACGGCTGCTCAACCACGGTGTTGCCGAGGAGTGGTGGGACATGGAAGTGGGGTGCATCACCGCGCAGTGGCAGGCCACGTCCGCCGGCTGACACCGTCCAGGAGACCCACGGCTGGACCGTCCCTGGGCCGCCCATCAGCTTGTGGCCACGCTCGAAGCCGAAGGAAGCTCATGGCAACAGACTTAGCCCCGTGGACCATGTCGGACTGGGACACGCTGCGGCTTCCGAAGGCATCGTTGACCAGCAGAAATACGCGGGGGCCAAGGGGCGGGCTTCCGGAGCGGTGTGCGTTGCCTATGCGTCAGCCTCGATGGATGACAGGGGGATGCGCAGGACGCGGTGCAGTCGGGCGGAGGTCTCAATGTCGAGCCCCAGGCTCGCGTGACGCAAGGATGCGCTGTGCCGGCTGATGAGGGCCAGGTCATGAAGCTGACGGTGCAGCTCGGCGGTGAGGACCTCGTCAGGGTCGTCGGCGTAGCTGTCCCCCGTGTTCAAGCGCTCGTCCACAGCCTCTACGGCACGACTGCTCACCACCGAGGTCAGATCACCCGTGCCGAACAAATAGGCCACCGCGGCGTAGAGCACCGCGGCCGCCGCCGGCTCGTCGGCGTCACCGGGACCATCCTGCCCATCGTTGTGGCAGTACTCGCTCAGGAGGTACTCACCCACCCCGTGCTTGATCTCTCCGAACGCCATTGAATTACCCAACGCCGCTTCCCACAGAGCATTGAGCAACGGTCGAAGTCCGAGGGCGTACTCCGCCTGCTCATCAGCCGGCAGAGCCTCCTGGGCCCGCATCAGCCGCTCCGCCACCCCGACGGCGAACACAACGCGCTCATCCGGGGACGCATCAGCCAGCCGGCTTACCAACTCGGCTTCCAAATCCTGCCAGGTCGCCATCCGTGCCCACCTCAGTCATGACGCTGATCACCTGACGCCGACCCTAGCCGCACCATCGCCACGAGCGCCGCGGCAGAGCAGCGATGAACAGCACCGATATCGACCCTCCATCACCGTCTACACCCGTCAGCATTGCCCCGACCCGCCAAGCAGGCCCCGGCAACCATCCAACCCGGGAGTCAGCCGCCGCCCTCGGAGAGAGCCACTCTCTGAGGCAGCGGTGCGGCGATGAGCGCCAGCGCGCCGCCGTGGACGACCTGGCAGCGATGTTGGAGCAATGCGCCGGGACCCCGGGCAGCTACTTGTGGTTCCAGGGCGATTGGCAGCCCGTGGTGCCTCTCCCCGCCGTCATGAGCGGCATAGCACGACGGGGAGGAAGCCCGGGTTGGTGCCCGGATTCCCTCCCCGTGTGGAATGCGCCGCCTTGCGGCTCTGCCTTCAGGAGCTGTGCTGTTCGCTCACCGCCAGGAGGTGACCGCGGCTGGTGGCGACGCGGAGGACATCCCGCAGGGCTCCGGTCAGTTCCTGCGCCAACCGTTGCACCTCCTCCGGGTCCGTGTCCTGGTCGTTGAGGGTTTCGGAGGCCTGTTCCAGCAGTTCAGCCGCCGTGCCGAGTTGGGCCGCTTCAATGTTGTCCGCCAGGCGGGACATGTAGCCGGCCCGGTCGTCGGTGCTCAGGTAGCAGGGCTTGCCCTCAGGGCCCGACCACGGCAGAAGTCGCATCTCGTTTCGTGCCGTCATCCTTGCGTCTGCCTCTCATCGATCATGTGGTGGCTGGTGAAGACCGCGTCCACGCGATCCCCCGGGAAGACCAAGAGCGCGGCTTCGACGACCCGACCAGCGGAGTCGGTCGCGATGCGTGTGATCGCCAGGACCGCCCCAGCGGAGCCGATCCGGAGCGAGGACGCTTCGTCCGGTGTCGGTGGGCGAGCGCATACCGTCTCCTGGACGGCAGCCGGCAGTGGACCGGTGACCGCGAATCTCGTGACCGCCTCTCGGCACGAGGACGCGTCATCGAGCACACCGGCCGGTGCCAGGTCACGCGGGACGTAGATGCGGGCCAGCCCGTGCGGTGACTCCCCTTCGAGGCTGACGCAGGAGAACTCGGCGAGGGGGCTACCCGTCGGCACCTTCAGCAGAGTCGTCAGATGCCCGTGAGCCCGAACAGTGGCGGTGCGAACGGTGACGCTCAGGGCTGGCTCAGCTGCGGTCCACGGGTCCAGCGTCCCCCAGCCGCCGACGTAAAGGATCTTGCGGAGGGGGCGCCGGACGAAGTTGCCCTTGCCGTGGATCTTCTCGACGAGACCTTCCCCCTGGAGCACCGCGAGAGCACCCCGCAGCGTCGCCGTGCTGACCTTGTACCGGTCGGCCAGGCCGGCTTCAGAGGGGAGGCGTTCGCCGGGCTGGATTCGGCCGGTCATGATCTGGGACCGGAGGTCGTCGGCGATGTCGTGCCGGCGAGTAGGCACGGACGCGGTCACCGCCTTCTCAGCATTCGCACGGCAACGAGCCGGGTCCGCATGTGTATGGTCAGCAGCTCTCCCGACTCAAAGAGGATCTGCTTGGCGCCTTGCGGGAGTTGGAAGAGGTCACTCACCCGGCAGGCTTGGCCGCCGACCTGGATGATGTCGCCGCGTTGCACGGTGTTCGAGGTGACCTCAATGTTGGAGACCAGCGCGCCGCCGGGAGTCCGGTCGCTCACCGCTGCACCTCCGTAAGCGCAGAGTGGCACGGGCAGCTGCACGCCTCGTAGATCACCGGCAGGTCGACCGGCGCCGAGGCCGGAGAGGACTCCGAGCAGGCAAGGTGCGTACCGATGGAGCAGGCGGTAGACCGGTAGGGGACGACCGAGGTGTCCGTGATGTGCGGCTGTTGACGAGGAGGCATCAGCTCACTCCCGCGAGGGTCGACCAGGCCGCGGCCGACGGATGGGGAGCTACGACCACGGAACGCGTCCGCACGCGGGTCTCCCAGGCCAGCACGTATGGGCGGACGAGTGCGTTGTCCTCACCCGTGAGCGAGTGTTCGTGGTCCGCACTGGCGGAAGCGTGCCCCAGGACGACGGCCGACGCGTCAGCAGGCGCAAGAAGGGAAGCGGCCGACGGCGGAACGGGGGTCAAGGGGCGGCGGTGCCTGCCCTTGGGGGCGTGCCGCGCCCTGGTGAGTGAGACGGCACGGCGGATACGGTTGAGCACGCTGTTCAGCTCCTATCGCTGATGGCCCGGTCCCCCGACATCGCCCGTCGTGGGGACCGCTTTGCGTACGACCGCCCAGAGGGTGCGGCCGTTCAGGCTGGTGGCGAGGAGGCCGAAACGGTCGGCCACGGCCACCACGTCCAGGACCTCCCGCCATGACTCGGCGGAGAGCACTTCCGGTACCTCCGCTTCCACCGACGTGTGCCGGGGGTGTTCCTCCACTCGCGTGAGCAGCCCGAGGGCGGACAGCCGGGCGGCGATGGCCGCCGCGCTAACTCCCGAAGCGGGCACAGGGCAGCCTCCGTCACCAGCGATCACTTTGAGTGAAGCTAGTTAACTAGATTAGAGCTAGTGGACTAGATTTTCCATATGCCTGAGCAGCCGCCCTATCTCCGCATCGCCGACGAACTCCGGCGGCGGATCGTGGAGCACGTCTGGGAGCCGGGAGACCGCCTGCCCTCCCGCGCCCAGATCGGCCAGGAGTGCGGCGTGGGCGAGAACGTGGTCCGCCGGGCACAGGAGTTGCTGATCTCCCAGGGCGTGTTGGAGGGCCGGGCCGGTTCGGGCACATACGTCGCCGAGCCCCGGCAGCGGGTGCGGGTCGTCCGGTCGTCGGCACGGGAACAGCCCAGCGGTTCGCCGTTCCGGGCGGACATGAAGGCACTCGGCAGGCAGGGCGATTGGGAGAGCCGGACGGACGCCAAAGTGCCGGCTCCGGCGGAGATCGCGGCGCGGCTCGGAATCGCCGAAGGCGACCTGTGCGTCCGGACGACGTACGAGTTCCTGGCGGACGGCAGACCGGTGCAACTGTCGACGAGTTGGGAGCCGTACGACCTCACCGCCGGCACACTCGTCGTCCTCCCCGAGGGAGGCCCGCACGCGGGAGCCGGCGTGGTGAACCGGATGGCCGCGATCGGCATCACCGTCAGCCACGCCGTCGAGCAGCCGGAGCCGAGGCAAGCAACCGCCGAGGAGGCCTCGCTACTCGGCATCCAGAAGGCTGCACTCGTCACGCACATCCGGCGGACGTACTACAGCAACGAAGGGCAGCCCGTGGAGACGGCGGACATCTTGGTGCCCGCCGCCCACTGCGAGATCGTCTATGAGATCCCGATCAACCGCTAAGCGGACCCGGCGAAGTCATCTGCTTAGGGACGGCTGCTACGACTGCTACGGCTACCGCCCCAGGGCTCCATCTGGGTCGTCCAGGGCGGATCGTGCCTGCTCGCGGAAGTGGCTCAGGCTCGGCCAACGGGCAGGCCTGAGCGATGGTATGTCGCCCCGCCTGGCTGACTCCAGTCCTTGCCTCACGAGGGTGCTGCGCAGGATGAACCCGTAATCCCGTGTTACTGACTTGGCTTCCGCGGCCACGATGTCAGGCCCCGCTAGAGCCACAGCGCTCTCAGCCTTCGAGAGCGCCGACATGAGTCGGCGTGCCTCGGCGGCCCGCTCCGGCAGGTCTGCCGGTGCAGAGTCCCCTGCCGACGTGAGGGCGGATATCGCTGGAGCAAGTTCCTCTGCTGCGTTTACGAACCGGGCGTAGGCGTCAGCGCGCGTCTGCCGCCGCCAGTGCTCGTGCTGTGAGCGGCGCTGGGAGTTACCCGTGTTCTTGGCCGCACGTACGACCCCGAAGGCGCCAAGTCCCGCCCCAACTACAGCCGCAGCAGCGGCAATTGATGCCGTTCCCCCTAGATCCATTGGCCCATTATGCCAATCACTGACGCAGCATCAGGGGCGGACCTCATGGGGTCCGCTCAGACGCTCCTCACGTGGCGACTTCTGACATCCACGGCTGACATCAACGAGGCCGGACAGCGACACACAGCAGCGCCCCCGCGCGACCGCCGGACCAGCCGACGACGGCCCCAGGGCGGGAGTAGATCGAACTCCTAAAGCGGGTGTCGCAGGTTCGAATCCTGCCGGGGGCACTGCGTCTGACCATGCCTGACCATGCCTGACCAGGCATGATGCGCCAGATAGGCCCCTCGGAAGTGATCTCCGAGGGGCCTTTTGGGCTGGCATGGGAACGAATGGGAACGCGCCGCCAAGCAGCGTCCTGTAGGGGAACCTGGATGAATCCCCTGGTTTCGTCCTCCCCTCTCGCACGGCCGCCGCTGGCACGTCCCCGCCCACATCGGCGCCCTCGAGCACGACAAGGGCTCGGAGTATTCGCATGGACATCCACGCCGCCGTGGTCAGCTCGTTCGACAACCCGCCCGCTACGAACCGTTCGACCTGCCGGCCCCGTCCGGCGAGGACCAGGCGCTCGTCGACGTCCTCGCGGTGGGCCTGCACCCCCGGGTGCGTACCGGCGCGTCGGGCAGCCACTACACCAGCACCGGGAAGCTGCCGATGGTCCCCGGGATCGACGGGGTCGGCCGGCGCGAGGACGGCCGGACGGTGTACTTCGTCGCCGATGACGAACTCGTCGGCCCGATGGCCACCCGAACCGTCATCGACAGCCGTCGCAGCGTCGTGCTGCCCGACGGCGTGGACGTGGTGAGGATCGCCGCGGCGATGAACCCGGCCATGTCCGCCTGGGTGGCGCTGCGCCGCCGCGTCCCGATCGAGGCAGGGCAGTCCGTACTGATCCTCGGCGCGACCGGGAACGCAGGGCAGATGGCCATCCAGGTCGCCAAGCGGCTCGGCGCGGGGCGGGTTGTCGGCGCGGGCCGTGACCGGGCCCGGCCGGCGACCCTGCCGGGGATCGGCGCCGACGCGACCGTCGCGCTCACCGACGACGCCGAGGCCACCGCGGCGGCGCCGGCCGAGACGGCCACCGAGGTCGACCTGGTCGTGGACCACCTCTGGGGCAGGCCCGCCGGTGACGCGATCATGGCGCTGCTGCGGGCCCGCGCCGACCGCAGCCGCGCGCTGAACTGGATCCAGATCGGCTCCATGCCCGGCCCGACCATCGAACTGCCCTCCGTGGCACTGCGTTCGGCGAACTTCCGGTTGCAGGGCAACGGCCAGGGCGCCGTGTCCACCAGGGCGTATCTGGCCGAACTGCCGTCCCTCATCGAGGAGATCGACGGTGGCGGCATCGCGGTCACCGCCAGGACGATGCCCCTGGCCGACGTCGGGACCGCGTGGACCGAGCCCGAGGTACCGGGCGTACGCACCGTACTGACGCCCTGAACCGCCGTGGTCAGTCGGGCAGTTGGAGAGTGAAGACCGTCTCGGTTCCGGGCGAGCTGGTGACGCTGAGGCTGCCGCCGTGGGCCTCGGTGAACCGGCGGGCGATGGAGAGGCCGAGGCCGCTGCCGCCGGTGTGCCGGTTGCGGGACTTCTCGGCGCGCCAGAACCGGTCGAAGACATGCGGCAGGTCCTCCGGGCCGATGCCGGAACCGGTGTCGCTGACCTGGATCAGGACGGTGTTCCCGGTCCGGCGGGACCGCACGGTGACACTGCCGCCGGGGGGAGTGTGGCGTACGGCGTTGGACACCAGGTTGCCGACGGCCTGGCGCAGCCGCATGGGGTCCGCGTACAGCTCGGTGTCACCGTCGGTGCGGACGTCCAGGGTGATGCGCGCGCTCTGGGCCTGGCCGCCGTGGGCGGTGGCGACGTGGTGCAGGAGGTCGCCCGCGTCCAGGAGCTCACGGTGCAGCTGGAGCGTGCCTGCCTCGGCCGCCGCCAGGTCCCGGAGGTCGTCGATGAGGTGCTGGAGCAGCAGGGTCTCCTCCAGCAGCACCGAGGTCACGTCGTCGTCCGGGGTGAGCACACCGTCCTGGGTGGCTTCCAGCCAGCTGCGGATGGTGCTGAGCGGTGTCCGCAGTTCGTGGGCGATGTCGCTGACCATGGCCTTGCGCTGCGCTTCGGTGCGTTCCCGGTGCGCGGAGAGGTCGTTGAAGGCGGCGGTGAGGCGGCCGATCTCGTCGCCGGTGGTCACCGGGACGCGGAGCTGCGGGCGGCCCGGGTTCCGTACGGCGCTGGTGAGCGCGCGCAGCGGTCTGACCAGGCGGACGCCGATCACCACGGTCACGGTCATGGTGAGCACGAGGACGAGGGCGACGACCCCGATGATGCGGATGGTGTTGGCCTGCGACAGGTCGAAGCCCGGAACCGCCGATCCGGCCGGTTCACTGACGAACAGCTGTGCCGCCGGGGCGACGTAGGCGGCGAGCTGTTCCCGGCGGCTGGAGTTGACACAGTTCTGCTCGGCCGGGGTGTCGGCGTCGCCCGGCTTGGGGGAGAGCGTGAGGTCGAGTACCACGGCGGGCCGGCCCTGATGTGCCAGACAGGTCCTGATCAGCTTGTTGAGGCTGTCGAGAGCCTTCAGCTCGCCCGGTGTCGCAAGTGCGAGCTGGAGCGCGGATTCGCACTTGACTAGGGCGTAGGCCTCCTTTGCGTCGTCGTCGGTCTCGATGCTGGGGTGACCGCTGAGCGAGACGGAGACCTTGGCGGGGAAGCCGAGCTTGCGGATACAGTCCCTGAGCGTGTTCGCGCTCCTGAGGAGATCCTGGCGCTGTACGGCCGAAAGCCGGAACGGGCCGAGGACACGGGGGTCGATACGGTCGGCGCCGGCGTCGGGGAACAGCGCGGGGTCGACCTGGAGCGGGTCGATGACCGCGAACGCATGGTCGGGCAGCGGCGATGTGCCGGGCGCGGAGTCCGCGATCGTCCGGCGGCCGCGGTCCTGGGCGGTGAGGGTGATACGCCGGTTGGTCCGGTCGGCGAGCTGGCTGATCGTCCGTGTGACTCCGTCCCAACTCGGGTGGACGGCGGCGTAGTCGGTGAGCGTCTTGTAGATGTCCGTGTCGTCGGAGAGGACCTGCCCCTGCTCCTGGCGGATCGCGCTGGTGGTGGTCCGTACCGCAAGCCAGGCGGTGGCGGTGATCGCGCAGAGGGCGACGAGAAGCGAGGAAGCCAGCAGCCTGACCAGCAGACTCCTGCGCAGCGGCACCCTGGTCTCGGGGGTCTCGGGGGTCTCGGCGTGCACCGCGGGCTCAGTGCGCACGGTGGCCCTCGGGGCCGTCAGCCATCTTGTAGCCGACCCCGAAGACGGTCAGCAGGAGGACCGGCTGCTTCGGGTCGGCTTCGAGCTTCTTGCGCAGGTTCAGGATGTGCACGTCGATGGTGCGCTCGGTGATGAAGCGGTCGGACCCGCGGGTCCGGGTCAGCAACTGCCGCCGGGTGAAGACCCGTTCGGGCTCGGCCGCCATGACCGCCAGGACCTCGAACTCCCCGGGGGTGCATTCCACCTGCCGCCCGCCGAGGTGGACGGTGTGCCGGACCGGATCCACCGAGAGGGCGCCGGCCCGCAGGACCGGGTCGGTCGTCCGGCGGTCGTCCGGGACGTCGGCGCCGCCGCCGGTACGCCGGCTGCGCCTCAGCAGGGTGCGGATACGGGCCATCAGCTCACGGGGGCTGTAGGGCTTGGTCATGTAGTCGTCGGCGCCGAGGTCGAGGCCGAGCAGCAGGTCCTCCTCGGTGGCGCGGGCGGTCAGCATCAGCACCGGGAGGCCGGACGACTCCCCCCGCAGAATGCGGCAGACGTCCAGGCCGTCGACCACCGGCATCATCACGTCGAGGACGAGCAGATCGGGCGGTCGGCGGCGGGCCTCGTCGATCGCGGCACGTCCGTCGTGCACCACAAGGGCGGTGTGGCCCTCGCGTTCCAGATAGCGCCGGATCACCGTGGCCTGTCTGACGTCGTCCTCGGCCACCAGGACATGTGCGCACATGCTGCCGACCATAGGGCGGGGCGCTGCGATTCAGACAGGTTTTTGTTGGTGGCCTGACAGGATCCTCATATCGCTCGGCCATGGTGGCCGCCATGCCGAACATCAATGACCGGCCAGGCCTTGGTGCTGTGGCCGCAGACGTGTCCCGGGTCCGTCCGGTGGCCGGTTCGTCCTCAACCGCCGCCGGACGGCCCCTGTGCCTTGTCCTCAATCGCCGGACGGGCTGATTGCAGCCCGTCCGGCGATTGAGGACACAGCGCGGCCGAAGGCTGCGCAACCCGGCGAACCAATGCGGCCACAGCACCAGGTCCCGATCCGTCGCGTTGGCCGCCCTCGGGGTGGTGGCGATTTCCGCGCTCACCGCGTGCGGTGGCGGATCCTCCGGTGCGGGCAAGGCCGGTGACACCGACGTGGCCTCGATCTCCAGCCCGGCCGCGAGCGCCGGATCGGCCGGGCCGAGCGCCGACCCCGACTCCGGCCGCCCCCAACTGCGCCTGGACGGCAGCGAGGAGGAACACCGGAAGCTCAACAACGCCTGGGTGTCCTGCCTTCAGGACCACGGAGTGAAGACGTACACGAAAGGCTCGGCGGGCGCCGAATGGATCTTCCCGGGCGTGAACGTTTCGGACTTTCCCGCATCGGCGAAGGTCTGCGCCTTGAAGCAACCACTTCAGCCTGTGGAGACGGACCCGAAGAAGAACCCGCATTATGCGGATGACTTCCGCGAATGGATCAGGTGCATGAACTCCAAGGGGCTCAAGGTTGTCGGGCTGCCCGACAACGCGGGCTGGAACTACGCCTCCAACAACCAGCCGGCCAATTCGGATGAAATCGAGAGCAGTTGCCGGCTGGAGGCATTCAGTGCGAAGAAGTGAGCACGCTCAGGCCGACGAACCGCCCGGCAGCGCGGCGCCGGGGAAAGCGCGGAAACGGGTCGTCATCGCGGTGGCCGCACTGCTCACGGCAGGCGTGGTGGGGGTCGGCCTGGCCGGGGTGAGGAGTGGTGGGAAGCCGTCGGGCGCCGCGGCGAGCGGTGCGCCCCGGGTGAGCACCGTCGCGGTGGTCAGGACCGACCTGTCCAGCACCCTTTCGCTGAGCGGAACCCTGGGCTACGGCAGGACCGTATCGGTGAAGGGCGGCAAGGACGGCCTGGTCACCCAGCTGCCGGCGGTGGGGGCCAAGGTGTCCAGGGGCAGGTCCCTGTACCGGCTGGACGATCGTCCGGTGCCGGTGTTCTACGGGACCACACCGCTGTTCCGCCCCCTGGACACCAGGGGTCTCATGGGCAGGGACGTCAAGGTGGTCGCGGACAACCTCAGGGCGCTCGGCTACGACATCGGCGCCCAGCCGGCGTCGGGCAGTTGGGTCGCGCAGCGGCCGGAGCCGACCGGCGCCGCGAGCGCCTCGCCGTCCTCGCCGTCCGCGTCGCCCTCGCAGTCCGCGTCGCCCTCGCCGTCCCCGTCACCGTCCTACGTCCGGGTCAAGCCCGGCGAGGGGGTGCTCACCGCCTCCCTGATCGCGGCGGTCGGGCGGTGGCAGACCCAGGTCGGTATGCCCTCCACCGGAGTCCTCGGCGCCGGCGACGTGGCGGTGCTGCCGGGCGAGGTACGGGTCGGTGCCGTACAGGCGCAGCCCGGCGACCCGGCCACCGGAACGCTGATGTCGGTCACCGGTACCGCCAAGTCGGTGTCGGTGTCGCTGGACGCGACCGACGTCGACTCGATCGAGCAGGGTGACAAGGCGACCGTGACGCTGCCCGACAACTCCGAGGCCCATGGCGCCGTCTCTGCCATCAGCACGGATGCCCAGGCCTCCGACCAGGCAGGCGGTGACTCCGGCGGCACACCGCAGCTGGTGGTGACCGTCTCGCTGGACAGCACGGCGGCGCTGCGCCGCCTCAACTCCGCACCCGTACAAGTGCAGTTCACCGGGCAGACCAAGAAGGGCGTACTGGCCGTGCCGGTCGGCGCGCTGCTCGCGCTGAGCGGCGGCGGTTACGCGCTCCAGCTCCCCGGCGGCCGTCTGCTGGCCGTCGAGACGGGGATGTTCGCCAAGGGACTGGTGGAAGTGAGCGGCACCGGCATCACCGCGGGCACCAAGGTGGAAACGGCCTCATGACCGACCGCACACGTCCGGTACTCACCGTCCGCAACGCGAGCATGGCGTATCCCGGCGGGGTCAACGCGCTGGACGATGTCTCGCTGGCCATCGGGACCGGTGAACTGCTGGCCATCGTCGGACCTTCCGGGTCCGGCAAGTCCACTCTGCTGAACATCATGGGCACCCTGGACCGGCCGACGAGCGGCACCGTGGAGATCGGCGGCCGGGACGTTTCCTCGCTCTCCGACCGGCGGTTGTCCGCGCTGCGTGGCCGCTGGCTCGGCTTCGTCTTCCAGCAGTTCCATCTCACCGAGGGGCTGACCGCAGCCGAGAACGTCGCCACCGGTCTGCTCTACGCGGGTGTGCCGCGCGGCCGGCGCCGTCCGCTGGCGCTGGAGGCGCTGGCCCGGGTCGGCCTGGGCCACCGGGCCGGACACCTCTCGCACCAGCTCTCCGGCGGTGAACGCCAGCGCGTCGCCATCGCCCGGGCTCTGGTCAACAACCCCGCGCTGGTGCTCGCCGACGAGCCCACCGGCGCGCTGGACACCGCCAACGGACGGGCCGTCCTTGAACTGCTGACCGAGCTGAACGACGAGGGCACCACCATCGCGATCATCACCCACGACCGGGACATCGCCGAGCGGCTGCCCCGCCGGGTGGAGATCCTCGACGGGCGCCTCGTCGCCGACACGTATGAGGGGTCATGAACACCAACGTCACCGAGGCGAACAGCAGGCCGGTACGGCTGGCCCCGCTGGATCTTCTGGGGCTGGGTCTGCTCGGCATCCGTACCCGGAAGATGCGGGCCGCGCTGTCGGCCCTTGGCATCTCGATCGGCATCGCCACCATGATCGTCGTCACCGGGATCCCGGCCTCCAGCCAGAAGGCGCTGCTGAACGAGCTCTCGGCGATGGGCACCAACATGCTCCAGGCGCAGCCGGTCCCCAATCCGAACTCACCGGTGCTACTCCCGCCGGAATCGGTGGACATGGTCCGCCGTATCGGTCCGGTCACCATGGCCAGTGCCGTCGCCAACACCCATGCCACCGTGCACCGTTCGGACCATGTCGACCCCGACGACTACGCCGGACTCACCATCCTGGCCAGCGAGGTCAACCTGCTCCCGGCCATCAACGCCGAGGTGCGGTCGGGCCGCTTCCTCAACGCCGCCACCGAGAGGTTCCCCACCGCGGTGCTCGGTTCGGTCGCCGCCACCCGGCTCGGCTTCGCGAAGCTGAACGACCGGGGACCCGCCCCGCAGATCTACATCAACGACCGCTGGTTCACGGTCATCGGCATCCTTGCCCGGACCCCGCTCTCCCCCGACATCGACCGCTCGGTACTCGTCGGATGGGACGCCGCCCGCGCCCAGTTGAAGTTCGACGGACACCCCACGGTGATCTACATCAAGGCCAGGGAATCCGCCATGGAGGCGGTCCGGGGCGTGCTGCCCGCCACGGTCTACCCGGAACTGCCCGGCATGGTCCAGATCAGCCGCCCGTCCGACGCGCTGGCCGCGAAGCGCGCCACCCAGACCACCTTCTCCGCCCTCTTCCTGGGACTCGCCGGAGTCGCGCTGCTGGTCGGCGGTATCGGAGTGGCCAACACCATGGTCATCTCGGTCCTCGAACGCCGCCGTGAGATCGGCCTGCGCCGCGCGCTGGGCGCCAACCGGGGCCAGATCCGCGGCCAGTTCCTCACCGAGTCCGTCGTACTGTCCGCGCTCGGCGGCGTGGCCGGTACGGTCCTCGGCATCCTGGCCACCGTCGGCTACGCCACCTACCAGCACTGGCCGCCGGTCGTCCCGCTCACCTCGGTGGCGGAAGGGTTCGGCGGCGCCGTACTCGTCGGCATGATCGCCGGTGTCTACCCGTCCATCAGGGCCGCCCGCCTCACCCCCACCGAGGCCCTCGCGTCAGCATGAACGACATGGACGACATGGACGACATGGACGAAGGGCGTTGGGCCGTTGGACGGCCCAACGCCCATGCGTACACGCCTACTTCTGGAAGGCCTTCACCTGGCAGGCGGTTTCGTTCTCCTCGAAGTGCGGAGGATTCGGCTGGCTCTGGTCGAAGGAGAAGTCGGAGCCGCCGGGGGCCATGGTGGCCCTGATGCCGTGGGCGTTCAGGCACTTCACCATGACCCGCAGGTCGTCGGAGTAGTCCGGATTCTGGGCCGGGTCCAGCTCCGGCGGCGTAATCGGCTGCTTCGACGCGCAGGCCTTCGTTCCGGCCTTCTCGGCCGGAGTGGTCGGCGCCCCCTTCAGCGGCCCGCCCTTCGCCCTCAGGCAGGCGTACCAGCTGTCCCACATCCGGTTGGTCTCCTCGGTGGAGCTGTCCAGCCGGATGACGGGGCGGCCGGCGTCGGGGTCCGTTGTCCGCGTCGGTGTCCCAACTGCCTTGCTCGGGCTCGCGATCGAGGCGACATCGCTGTCGTCGGCACTGCTTCTGTCACTCCCGCTGCCCGAGCCGCCGCCACCGCACGCGGTGAGGACGACAAGGCCCGTTGCGCCGATGGCGGTGAACAGGGCTGCCCGCGCGGAGCGGCCGGGAACCGGCCAGCTGCGATGAGAGGGGTTCGTCATGGCGGCCACTGTGGCCGAACGATATGAGCATCCTGTCAGGTTGCTGACAAGGGCTTGTCTGAAACCGGCCGGGCAGCCGGCCCCGGGCCTCCGGGGCCGGTGGCACCGTCCGGCACTATGAGCGCATGAGCCCGGATTCCGATTCCGATGGAAGCCCCTCCCGCGCGCGCAGGACCGCCCGCGTCGCGCACGAGGGGGATGTCTTCGCGCGGATGCGCACCACGCAGGACCGGGTCGCGGACGCGATCACCGCGTTCGCCGGGACCATGCTCTTCGTCTACATCCATGCCGCGTGGTTCGCCGTCTGGATCGCGCTCAACGAGGGCCTTCTGGGCTCGGTAGGGGTCTTCGACCCGTATCCGTTCGGGCTGCTCACCATGATCGTCAGCCTGGAGGCGATCTTCCTGTCGACCTTTGTGATGGTGAGTCAGAACCGGCAGGCCGCGCGGGAGAACGTGAGGGCCGACCTGGACTTCGAGACGAACCTGCGCTCGGAGGTCTGGGCGGTGCACATCGGCAAGGCGCTCGGCCTCGACCCGGAGGAGATCGAGCGGCGGGTCCAGGAGATCTCCGCGCAGAGCCGCGCAGGCCTGGACGGCGGCTCGGACGCGTCCCCGGTCGACCCCCGCTCGCTGTAGCCGCCGCGGTACCGGCCGATTCGGCCCGTCCGGCGCTTGAGGACAACACTGGCGCGCCGCCACGTGAGTGTGCGGCATGAGGGTGAGTCCGCGGGTCGGGGCGGGTTGCGGGGAACCGTGGTCGCGCTTCACCTGCCAGGCGACGCCGGCCACCAGCTCGGCGACCTGCGTACTGAAGTCGTAGGCGTCGTGCGTCTCCCAGTTGGCCGCGCCGGGAGCTGCACGGACGTGGTCCACCGCGGCCTTCAAAGCGGGGTTCATGTCGAACATGAGGTAGGCGCCGCACTTACGGCAGGTCACATCCTTGATGTGCGACTCGTACACGGGATCGGACGTGAACACGGTCAGCCCGCATGCGGTGCGGTGCCCCGAGAAGGTCACGTGCCCCTCTCCGGGCGTGCTCAGAACCTGTGCGGCCATGAAGTCAGCCATCAGAAGCCCCTCGTGCTCATGAACTCGTCCAAGTCTTCGCCGTAGTGCTCCAAGACCGCTTCCTCCGACGTCGTTTGCATGCCGGACGTGAGGGCCGAGATCGTGGTGTTCACCATGAGCGACAGCGGCTCTTCCCACTCGTCGTCACACGGGATGTCGTCGATGATCAACTGGAGCGCCGCATTGGCGGCCTCGGTGACCTGGTCCTCGGTGTAGGTCTTGACCTCGTTCACTTTCCGTCCTCCAGAATCTCCAGGACTGAAGCGTCCTCGGTCTCCAAGCTGCGGGGGTTGCACGTCTCGCAGTAGCGGACGTGGGTGTTGCACATCCGGACCGTTCCGGCCGGTGTGGTGAACAGGGTGTGGAGCTGGGGACAGTTGGCGGCCTTGAGCGCCATCCCGTTGTGCCAGGTATTCACGCCGACCACGCCCGAGCGTCGTCCGGATTGATCCAACCCTTGCGGCCGGCCGAGTCCTTCACCTCGATGAGCCCGTGTGCGGTGTAGCGGACGACTCTCAGTCGCTCACGCCCCAGCGCACTCCCGTCGTAGATGATCTGCCTGGCCTTGAACCTGTTGTCGCTCACTTGCCAGACTCCTTGATCCGGGTCGTGCGCACGGTCCCGTTCGGCATGCGTCGCTCCACGTCAATGGGCGCTGGCCCGTCGAGGAATCCGCGCAGCAGCGAGGACGTGTGGGCGTGGTATCCGATGCCTTCGTAGGAGTAGGCGCCCCAGGAGCGGACGCGCGTCACGGGGTCGTACGCACCTTCCTCAGCCGCCCACGTGCTGTTCGCTGGGATGGTGATCCGGCCGTACTCAGCCGAGCGTCTCAGGCCCTCGCGGTACTGCTCCTCCGCTCGGTTCGGATCTCGCCCGTCGTACTCCGTGACGAAGCTCTCGGGCTTCAGAAACGCTTCCGGAGGAAGCGCGGTGAGTTCGAAATAGGGGCGCACGCTGTATCTCCTCAGGGGCGAACGTCGACTACGCCGAACTTCTCGACGGCGTAGGCTTCCATAACGGTGAAAATGAGTCGCAGTTCCGTGTCCCCGAAGTCGATCACGTCGATTTCTTCCCACGTAGACGGTGTGCCGCCCTGCGAGTTGTCCCAGTTGTTGAACCAGTAGGTTCCCGCGTCGGTCATCCGAGAGACGCGGATGACTGACCGCTCACGCCCGTACCATTGGAGCTGGTACTGTTCGCCGCCCCCCTTTCGCTCCCAGATATGAAGTGAGTTGTAGCCGTAATTCCCGCCACGGATAGCGAGCGGGTAGGCGTAAGGCGCACTTTCCACCTTCTTCTTACGCGGCATCACACCGCCTCTCCCACGGGGTAGGTGTTCTGGATGATGAGTTCCCACGCCTCGTTCAACTCGGCCGTGGTGTCGTACTTGCTCAACCAGACATTTCCCTGAGAGTCCTCGGTGAGGATCACGGCTTCGAGCTGATACAGGCCGAACCAGGCGGCACCGCTGACGCTGTCACCGGCTGGTCCGCGCCGGGCAGCAGCGGGGTGTGACGGGCCAGTTCGTGCAGGAACCGGCGGGCCACGGCGTGCAGTTGCCTCACATGCCCGTGGGTGAAGGAGCGCAGGAACGACCCCAGCGTGGACGGGGCCCGCACTCCGGAGAACAGGCGGCCCATCGCGCCGTGCCGCAGCCGGTCCATGTCGTCGATGCTGTCGGCGCCCACGGCCATGCCGCCCACCAGCGACATCGGTTTCGCCGCAGGGAAGGCGCCGGTGCCGTCCTTCGAGTCGGGCAGCCGGACGTGCTCCCTGACCAGCGCGGGCAGACCGCACCGCTCGGCCAGCCACACCACCGGCTCCAGCCCGCCGTACGCGATCAGGTTCGGATCATCGAACGCGGATGAGACCGCCGCCGCGGCACGGGAAGATTGCCTCTCGGAAGTGCCTTGTCGATCGTGCCTGATGTGGTCCTGGAAAAACCCCGTCATCGCAGGTCGCAAGGCACTTCTTCGTTTCTGGGTGAACCATCCACGGGCATCAAGCCGGGGTGATCCGGACTCGGCGCACCAGGGAAGGGGGGTTTGACAGTACCTGTATCACCAGGGTCTCCCCGACGTTCCAAACGCCTGTCAACCTGGTCGAGGCGAAAGCGCCGACAACACTCCATGGAAACGCACTGCAGCTTTACCATCATCATTCAATTCAGCTGCCCCGAATGCGTGACCGTGTCGGCGCATTCTTTTACGACAGAAGGGACGGAGACCAATGGCGGACAACCAGTTCACCACTCACACAGAACTTTTCGATCTGAGGGGAAAGTACGCCCTTGTCACTGGCGGCACCAGAGGCATTGGGATGATGATTGCGCGCGGCCTTCTCCAGGCGGGCGCCCGCGTCGTCATCAGCTCACGCAACGCAGACACGTGCGCGGAGGCACAGCGTCTACTGTCCGAATTCGGCGACGTGCGAGCAATCCCCGCCGACCTGTCCAGGCACGACGAGTGTCAGCGCCTCGCTGATCTTGTCCAGGCCGACTCGGAACGCCTGGACATCCTTGTCAACAACGCGGGAGCGATGTGGCGCGAGCCGCTGGAGACGTTCCCGGACGAGGCCTGGGATGCAGTGCTCGACCTCAACCTCAAGTCGCCGTTCTGGCTGGTGCAGGCACTGCTCCCGGCACTTCGTAAGGCGGGCACCGCCGATGATCCCGCACGGATCATCAACATCGGCAGCATCGCCGCCATCCACGTCGCCCCGTCGCCCAACTACTCGTACGCCAGCAGCAAAGCGGCACTCCATCAGCTCACCAGGGTGCTTGCCAGGGAGCTGGGCCCACAGCACATCACGGTGAACGCGGTAGCACCGGGAGTGTTCCCGTCGCAGATGATGGCGACCACTCTCGATGCCATCGGCGACACGATCGCGGCGGCGGCCCCTCTGCGCCGGGTCGGCCGCGACGACGACATGGCGGGTGCCGCCGTGTTTCTCGCCAGCCGGGCCGGGTCCTACCTCACGGGCGCCATCATCCCGGTGGACGGCGGTACCGCAACGACCGCAACAAATATGCATTAGATTGCGGGACGGGCTTACGGTGAGGAGATGACCACGATGGATCTACGCACCGAGATCCGGGAGTTTCTCAGCTCGCGTCGCGCCCGCATCGCACCCGAGCAGGCGGGCCTGCCCGCTTACGGCGGCAACCGCCGGGTCAAAGGTCTGCGCCGCGAGGAGGTCGCGCTCCTGGCGGGGGTATCGGTCGACTACTACGTGCGCATGGAGCGCGGCAGCCTCGCCGGTACCTCCGACGGCGTGCTCGACGCGTTGGCCTCTGCCATGCAGCTCGACGAAGCCGAGCGCGACCACCTGTTCCACCTCGCGCGCCAATCGAGGGCGCCCCGCAGCCCACGCCGGCGCAGGCCTGCCGTGACGGTGCGCTCGACGCTGCAGCAGGTGCTCGACGCGATCTCCGATGCGCCGGCCTGGATCGGTAACGGTCGTTATGACGTGCTCGCCATGAATCAACTCGCTCGCGCGCTGTATTCACCGGTGCTGGCCGACCCGCGACGGCCCGCGAACACAGCGCGGTTCGTCTATCTAAACCCTGAGGCGGCCAGAGATTTCTTTGTCGACTACGACCAGGTTGCCGGTGGCGTGGCCGCGAAGCTGCGTATGGAAGCCGGCCGCAATCCGCACGACGAGGAACTGATCGCCCTGGTCGGCGAACTGTCAACGTGCAGTGAGCTGTTTCGGCAGCGGTGGGCATCTCAGGACGTGCGGCTGCACCGGTCCGGCCGCAAGCGTATGCACCATCCGATCGTGGGCCAGCTCGACTTGGACGTCGAATCCCTGGAACTGCCCGCCGAACCCGGCCTGCACCTCAACATCTACACCGCACCCGCGGGCACACCGACCGCTGACAATTTGGCGCTCCTGGCGTCGTGGGCGGCCACCCAACAGACGCTGGCGACCGAGCTCGAAGCACACAACGGATAGTCCAACCCCTTCAGCCGTACCAGGGTCCGTCTCCCCGACCGGCGCGGGCAGACCGCACCGCTCGGCCAGCCGCACCACCGGCTCCAGCCCGCCGTACGCGATCAGGTTCGGATCATCGAACGCGGATGAGACCGCCGCCGCGGCACGGGAAGATTGCCTCTCGGAAGTGCCTTGTCGATCGTGCCTGATGTGGTCCTGGAAAAACCCCGTCATCGCAGGTCGCAAGGCACTTCTTCGTTTCTGGGTGAACCATCCACCGACATCAAGCCGGTGGATCCGGGCTCAGTCTGAGCTGATACGGCTCCTTGAGTCACTACGTTCGGCCGACGGAATCGAGCTCATCCGCGCCGTCGCCCAGCGAATGGTGCAGGAGCTGATCGAGGCCGAGGCGACCGCACATGTCGGCGCGGAGTGGAACGAGCACACGCCGACGCGGACCAACGTCCGCAACGGGCACCGCGAGAAGGTGTTGACCACGCTGGCCGACGATCTGGACCTGGAGATCCCCAAGGTCCGCACCGGCAGCTTCTTTCCCTCACTGCTGGAGCGACGGCGCCGCATCGACCAGGCGTTCGACGACCAGTGGTGGCTCCAGCGCTTCACCCCGCGCAAGCCGCGCAGCAAGTGGTCCAAGGCTAACCGGGACAAGGTGGCCGCCCTGATCGAGCAGGGCCGGATGCATCCTGCGGGGCAGGCCGAGATCGACCGCGCCAAGGCAGACGGCCGCTGGGAGGCGGCCTACGACGGCGCGAAGAACGCCACGGTGCCGGACGACCTCGCGGCGGTCCTGACCGCCGACCCGGCCGCGGCGGAGTTCTTCGGGACACTGGACCTGCAGAACCGCTACGCGATCCTGTACCGGGTCCAGGACGCCAAGAAGCCCGAGACCCGGGCACGCCGGATCGAAAAGTACGTAGCGATGCTGGCGAAGGGCGAGAAGCTGTACCCGTAGTCGCGGAGAGCACTCGCGGCCGCGTAGTCCTGAGCTCCCGGCGCCCACGGCCCCGGCAGCAGCCACCGGGTGCTGTCGCCGAGCATGACGAAACTCAGCGGGCCCTTCCTGTGCGTCGTCGAGGTAGGGCCAGCCGCCCACGGAGTTCCGTGTCGGCTGGTCCAGCGGCTCCGTCCCCACCTCGATCCCCGCGATCGGTGCGACTTCACCGTGAAGCGGGCTCGACGACCGTCACCTGGTCGACCGTCGCCTCCAAGGAACACGCCGACTCCGCCTTCAGGGGGCGATACAGCTCCTGGAAGCCTTCGCAGCCTCGCAGCGATGACGACCACTCGCTCAACCCGGCCGCCAGGCGCTCCCGTTCGGCCTGGGTGCCGGCCGCCGACAACCCCGCGGCCACTTCTTTGATCATCAGGCTGTCCGGTTCGTCGAAGGCGGCTTCGATGTCAGCCGTCTGCTGGGCGAGCGCCTTACGGAGTGCCGCGCCATTGGCAAGGTGGTCGCTCATGCCCAGGAGCGTCCAGGCCAGATAGCGGTCCTCGGCGGTCCGGACAGGGAACTCCTCCGCCCGGATCCGGGGTGCGTCCCGGCCGAGTTCGTGGAGCTGCCTGACCACCTGGTCGGCGATGACCACGTTGTCCCGGTCCACTCCCCCTTCCAGCCAACTCACCGCGAGATCCGCCGCTTCGTCCTCCAGAGCCTCGTCGGCCGAGCCGGCGTATCTCAGGATGATCGCGCACATGAGGAGACCGGCAACGCTGTGATGGGCGCGCGCCTGCGGAATCTGGTCGCGCACGGCAGCGACGGTGCGGGGGCCGGAGATCTGGCGGAAGGAGCCGACACGCTCGGCCAGAACCGCTGCGTAGTAGGTGTTCTCCAGTGTGCCCAGTCGGACGACGTGCTGTTTCAGCAGACCCGTTCCGGCGTCGACGCGTCCCCGTAGGGCTGCTGCCAGCGGAGCAAGGTCATCGCGCGCGCCGCCCGCCTTCACCCAGCTCTCGGCCAGGAAGAAGGCTTCGAACTCCGATCCGGCGACCTCCATGGTGAGGTGCGGCTTCAGCCAGTCGAGAACCTGTTTCTTCAGGCTGTCCTGCTCCGGTCGGCCGCGCAGTTCCATGACGCACAGGGCGCCGTACACGTTCGTCACCGTCTCGGCCGAGAAGGCAGGACCGGGGATCCCCTCCTCCGACTCCGTGCGCGTCCATGTCCTGGTGTCCAGTCCGAGATAGGAGGCGGCCTGCAGGGCACGGCACAGTGAGTACGGGCTCCGTGCGACGGCGACGGCGGAGGTCAGGTCCTTGGACAGAGCCCGGTGTTCGGCGCGCGGCACGGTCATCGACTTGGCGCGCATCACGTCGGTGACGGCCGCGATCACCGCGATGCGTTCCGCGGCGTTGTCGCTCGGCTTGTATGCGTCCAGGATTCCCTCGGCCCATGTCCCGGGAATGTCCGTGCCCGTGGCGCGTTCCACCTGCACCGCGTACCAGCGGGACCAAATGGGATCGCCCTTGCTCAACCCCTTGAGGTCGCGGGCGAGTTCAGAGGCGTCGCCGAGCTCGGGCGGCTGGTTTGTCGCCGCCGCGATGACCGGAAGTCCGTAGGCGCCGGCGTACCAGGACGGACCGCCGTCGGACGACAGGCCCGGCCGCGTGAACAGTTGGTTGTCGCCGACCAGCGTCCCCAGTTCCGTCAGGAGCCGGTCGCCGGGCTGCGGGGCCTTTGCCCGAGCCCCGACGACCGTGGCGATGATCACCAGGGGAAGCACCACGGCCACGACCAACCCGAACCAAAGCGTCTTCTGCGACGGGGGCCGTCGCCGACGGCCCCCGTCCAAGGCAGCATCCCTCATGGAGATCAGGTCGACGCTGTGACGATCTTCGTCTGGCCGTTGTAGAAGGCACTGGCCGTCGTGCTGCCAGTCACCCCCAGCGTCCGCCAGTTGGTGCACAGCCGGCCGCTCAGATAGGAGCCGCGGGAACCGTTGTTGTTGGTCCAGCTGCCCGACACCGGGTCACCGCTCTGGCCGAACGCGGTCACGGAGGGCGCGACCCCCCAGGGGTCGAACTTGGTCACGTTCTTCACCCAGTCGTGCCCGGCCACGGGAGCGTGGCTGCCCGAGACGACCGCGGACGAGGAGAAGTCCGCGCATCCGCCCGAGGCCCACGTCGCGATCCAGATGTTGGCGGTCAGCTTGGCTCCGTTGCTGAACGACGAGCTGGCGCTGCCGCTCGCCGCCGACGCCGGGCTCACGCCCGCCAGAGCGAGAGCCGCCGCGGCAGGTATGGCCATCACGGAGGTGAGAAGAGTCTTTCGTCCTGTCACTGGAGTCCTCCTCGGGACGTAGTTCCTTGCTCTGAAGCGTGGTTGGGGCACCTTGCTCCGGCCTTACGCGAACCTTGCGCCGCTCGATGCCCCAGTGGTTTCGTGGGGGTCTGCGCGTATAGCGACCCGACCATTTACAAGCGGTGGCTGCACGCGGTCGGGGGGATGGAATGGTTGAGTTCCGCGTACTTGGGCCTGTCCAATTGACGGCGGAGGGGCGTCCGCTGCAGCTTGGCCCCGCCAAGCGGCAGACGGTCCTGGCCGTGCTCGCGTTGGACGTCGGACGCTCGGTGTCGGTGGACGCGCTGGTGGATCGCGTGTGGGACGAGGAGCCTCCCGCCGAAGCGCGCAACGCCCTCTACGCCCACATCACCCGGATACGGCAGACCCTGGCCGCCGCCCGCGACGGCTCGGGCAGCGATCGCCCCCGGATCGACCGGGGCGTCGGCGGGTACACGCTGGTGGCCGAACCGGACGCCGTGGACCTGCGCCGCTTCGAGCGGCTGGTCGAGGAAGCACGCGATGTCGAGGGTGAGCTACGGGCGGAGAGACTGCGCGAGGCGCTCGATCTCTGGCAGGGGACGCCGCTCGCCGGACTTAAGGGCGCCTGGGCGGCAGGTGCCCGCGAGAGCCTCGAACGCCGCCGTCTGAACGCCCTGGTGCTGTGGGCGGCGTCCGAAAGACGCCTGGGACGGCAGAGCGCTGTCATCGAGAGCCTCTACGACACGGCAGACCGCTTTCCCCTCGCCGAGTCGGTCGTGGGCGAGTTGATGCGCGCCCTGCACCAAGACGGCCGTACCGGGGAGGCGTTGGACTGCTACGCCCGGCTACGCCGACACCTGGTCAACGAGTTGGGCACCGAACCCTGCTCGGAACTGCGCCTCCTGCACCAGACCGCCCTCACCGGGAAGGTGCCTCCCGCGGCACCGGCGGAACCCCAGCCCCTCGCCGTACCGAATGTGTCGAGGCCGGCGCAGCTTCCCGCAAGTCCTCCCGGGTTCGTCGGCCGGCACGCCTCCCTGGACTGGCTCGACGAACTGCTCCAAAGACCCGGGGAGGACGACAGCGCCGCCACGGCGCCGATCGGAGTCGTCTGCGGGGCCGCCGGGGTGGGCAAGACGGCACTGGCCGTTCGCTGGGCCCACAGCAGGCGCGGGCACTTCGCGGAGGGACAGCTCTACGTCAACCTGGGCGGCTACGCGCCCACTCCGCCGCTGCAGCCGCTCGACGTGCTGATCCGGTTCCTCCGCGCCCTCGGGGTGCCGAACGAACAGGTGCCGACGGAGCATGAGGAAGCGGCGGCGCTGTACCGTTCGCTGCTGGCCGGAAGGCGTCTGCTGGTCCTGCTCGACAACGCCCGGGATCCCGAGCAGGTCCGTCCGCTGCTGCCGGCGACACCGGGCTGCCTCGTGCTGATCACCAGCCGTAGCCAGATGGCCGGGCTCGTCGCCCGTGAGGGTGCCCGGCGGCGCACTCTCGACGTGCTGACCGCCCCGGAGTCCCGGGAGCTGTTGGTCGAACTGCTCGGCAAGGAGCGCGTGACGGCCGATTCCGACGCCGGGGCGCAGCTGGCGGACCTGTGCGGCCGGCTTCCGCTGGCGCTGCGGATCGCAGCCGCGAACCTGGCGGATCGCCCGTATCAGAGCCTGCCGGACTACACCGCCATGCTGGCCGGCAGCGACCGGCTGACCGCGCTGGAGGTCGAGGGCGACGAACAGACGGCCGTACGAGCCGTCTTCGAGCAGTCGTACGCCGCTCTGGAGCCCGAGGCCCGCCGGTTCTTCCGTCTCATCGGCCTGGCTCCGGTGCCCGATCTGACCGTCGAGAGCACCGCGGCCCTGACGGGGACCGTTGTGGCCGAAGCCGCTCGACTGCTGCGCCGGTTGAGAGGCGCCCACCTGGTCGAGGAGCGGGCGTGGGGCAGGTTCGCCCTCCACGACCTGGTGCATCTCTACGCGATCGAGTGCGCGGAGAAGGAGGACAGCGCGGACGACCGGGCGCTGGGTGTCGTACGGCTGCTCGACCTGTACCTGGACGCCGCGGACGCCGCGGCAGGATTCGCGTACCCGGACAAGCTCCGTCTCCCGAGCCAGGCGGACAGTCGTACCACGGCGTTCCAGTCGCGGTTCACGGACCGGGAAGGCGCGCTGACGTGGCTGGACACGGAACGGCCCAATCTGGTGCGGGTGGTGCTCCATGCCGCTGAGCAAGGGCCCCGCTGGATCGCCTGGCGGCTTGCGGACACCTTGCGCGGATACTTCTGGCTCAGGATGCACACGGCGGAGTGGCTCACGGTGGCCGGCGCGGGCCTCTCGTCCGCGGAGGCCGAAGGCGACCTGCACGGGCAGGCCGCGGCGTTGCTCAGTTCGGGAGACGTCCATCGCTGCCTGAGCCGTTACCGCGTGGCGATCGACCACTACCTTCGGGCCCAGGCCACGAGCGAGGAGGCGGGATGGCTGGACGGCCAGGCCGCCGCCATCGGCAATCTCGGCAACACCTTCGAACGCGCCGGACGCCTACGAGAGGCTGCTGACACCCACCTGCGAGCCCTTGCGCTGGACCGGCAGTCAGGGCGTATCGCCGGACAGGCGGCTTCCCTGGCCAACCTCGGCAGCGTGTATCTGAGCGCCGGGCGGATCCGGGAGGCGGCAGAGACCCTGCCTCAGGCCTTGGAGCTGGACCGGGAAGTGGGCGCGCCCGGGAACGAGGCGATGGACCTGACCACCCTGGGCAGCGTCTGCCACGCGCTGGGCAACCACGAGGAGGCCCGGACTCATCTCGACCGCGCCATGGAGCTGCACCAGCAGTCCGGCGAGCGGGACTATTCGGGGGAGACCATACGATGCCTCGCCGCACTGGACTGCGACGCCGGCCGCCCCGTCGAAGCGCGCGAGGGGGCCCGGACCGCACTTGCCCAGGCACGTGAGAGCGGCAATCGGCGGATCGAGGCCGACACGCTGAACACCCTGGCTGACATCCACCGCAGCCAGGGACGTCGGCGCGACGCCGTGGACGACTACCGCAAGGCTCTGGACATCGCTCGCGCCACGGAGGAACGCCATCCCGAGGCGGCCGCTCTGATCGGACTGGCCACGGTGCACACCGCGATGGGCAGTCCGGAAGCGGCCGCGGACTTTGCGCGGCAGGCTCTCGTCGCGTCGCGCAACGCGGGATACCGGCTGAGCGAAGGACGAGCCCTCACGGCCCTGGCCGCAGCTTTGACCGGCGCCCCGGAGACCGCCCGGGAACAGGCCGAGCGAGCTTTGGCCATTCATCGAGAGACGGGATATCTCGCAGGTCAACAGGAAACGACGGCCCTTCTGGCGCGGCTGCCCGGATGACAGGCGTGCCTCACCCCGCCCGCACGATCGCCTGCACCTCGCTGTAGGCGTGCAGCGCGTACGAGCCGACGTCCCGGCCCACCCCGCCCGCTTGAAGCCGCCGAACGGGGCTGCGGCCCACCGTGTTCACACCGACGCCGCCGGCCCGGAGGCGTCGGGCCACCCGGAAGGCGCGGGACACGTCCGCCGACCAGACGTAGTCGATCAAACCGCGTCCTGACCTCGGCTGATTCGAGGCCAAACAGAGGGCGATTGCCTCTGACTGGCTCCGAGCAGCTCGGGTCGCCCTCGACGACGCCGAGCTTGTCGGCGTTCTCGGGGTGGATCTCCACGAACGGGCCGGGGTTGAGCTTGGCGACCTTGCCGGTGTTGGTCAGGGTGTGCCACTGGTGCTGGAGGCGGCCGGTGTTGAGGACGAACGGGTAGTCGTCGTCGGGGAGTTCGGAGGCGGGCAGATACGGTCGGCCGAAGAACTGCGCTCGTCCGCTTGCGGTCGGGAAGGCAAGGTGGGGGCGGGTGCCGTTCTCGCGCTCCAGCAGGGTCTGGCTGACGCCGTCGTTGAGGTAGCGGATCGGGTTGCGGTCCGGGCCGTCGGCGGCCGGTGCCGGCGACCCCGCACATCTCCGGCTCCTCCCTCTCCGCCCAGGCCCGCTACGCCGCGGGCACCCGCGAGATCCTGGAGAACTGGCTGGCCGGACGTCCGATCCGCGACGAGTACCTGATCGTCGACGGCGGCCGTCTGGCCGGAACCGGCGCGCACTCCTACTCGGTCAGCAAGTGAGCCGCGGAGGGCGCTGTCCCGCTCACCTCCAGCACACGCCGAAGACGTCCGTACGCCTGGGACCGCGTGCCGAGTCGAACCCGTTGCCAGCGACCCGGCCAACCAACGAACGGGCCGACGGCCCCGGCCTCGTGCGCACGCCCTGCCTCTTGACTGCCTTGTACGTGCAGGTCGACGACCGTTGAAGACCCCATGCTGGCGCACCTGCTGACCGCCGATGGGTTCACCGGCTGGGCCCGCACCAGGCCGAGATCGCCACGGAGCGGGAGCTCCTCGCCCGCCGTCCGCGCGAATGGACCCAGCCTCGACAAAGCCGTACAGACGGCCGAGGGCCTGGATCCCTGGTAGGGGCGGGGCCTTTGGCGCCCCCAAGAGGTCTGCGGTGCTCACCTCTTCGGTGAACCCAGCTGGCCTCAGCCGACTCCCCCGGCCCTCGTTCCCACAGCCTCGTGGAGCCCCCATGGGAACGTCATGGGAACGGAAGGTCATGTAAAGACAGGGAACGAGCGGACGGTAACGGAAGACCGCACGCCACTGAGCAGCAGAAACAGTAAATCTACGGAAAGGCCGTCACAGACAGGTGAGCCACTAGTGCCTCTCCTAAAGCGAGTGTCGCAGGTTCGAATCCTGCCGGGGCCCAACGTAATTACGCCGCTGACCTGGGGTTTTCTTCCCAGGGAGGCGCTCTGTTCGGCCTCGGACTCCTCGTGCGGGGCCGTTTGTGCGAGCGGTGTGTGACATCGACGGCAAAAGCGAGCCTTCGCTGAAGCCGGTGCGTCGGTCTTCGGCGGAGCCGCGGGCGGGGTGGAAATAGGGCTGGGCCTTCGTCGTCTGCTGGCTCCCGCAGCGTCACGGTGCCGCGTCCCGCGCGAACTCGGTGGTGAAGCCGGGATCGCCCAGGGCCGTACGGACGGCGGCCGTGATGCGGTCGACGTCGCCGCGTTCGGCCGGCGGCAGGGGTGCCCGCACGGAGGTGCGGGAGCGGGCGGCGGTGCCGAGGAGCCGGGCGGCGACTTCGGAGCGGCCGGCCAGGTGGTGTGCGCCTGCCAGGCCCTCCAGGGCGAGGGCGACGGCTCGTGGGTCCCCGGTGGTGCGGGCAGCCGTCAGGCCCTCGGCGTGGAGGTTCAAGGCGGCATCGTGGTCACCGCGGAGCTCGGCGATGAAGCCGAGTTCGGCGAGGATGAGAGCTGCACCGTTCGCGGCCTCGAAACGGCGGTTCCACTCCAGCCAGGTACGCAGGTAGGACTCGGCCTCTTCGAAGCGTCCCTGACGCCGGGCACCGAGAGCGAGGCCGACCTCGGCAAACTCCTGGGCGCGGTGGTCGGCGTGCCGGACAGCGAGCCGTCGGCCGTTGTGGTGGAGCCGCTCGGCTCGCGCGTGGTCGCCGTCGAGGAGGGCGATCCGGCCCAGTTCGGACCAGCGGACGGATGCCTCGGTCCACAGGCCCAGCTCCTCGGCGATGCGCAGACCGTTCTGATGCTCGGCCCCCGCGGACCGGTAGTCCCCCTTGATCTCCGCCAGCCTGCCCAGCACTCCGATGGCCTGCAACTGACCCCATTGGTCGCCGAGTTCACGGAAGAGGGCAAGGCTCTCCTCGGCATCGGACCGGGAAGCCGCCAGATCACCGCGTACGCAGCGCTGCACACCCCGTACGCTCAGAGCCGCCGCGATGCCCCAGCGGTCGCCCCGCGACCGGACTTCGGCCAGACTCCGGCGCACAAGTTCCTCACCGACCTCCATCGCGTCGAACATCGTCGCGGCATAGGCGAGGAACCAACCTGGGCCACCCCGGCCGATGTCACCGACGTCAGCCATGTCCTCGTACAGGCGCAGCGGCACGCGACCCACCCGCCCGGGACCCAGTGGGTCGCCCGACAGCAGGGTCATTCCCGCGTGCCACGCGGCCACATGGGCGCGGTCGCCACCGGATGTTCCGCTCTCCTGTCCCGCCGTAGCCGTCTCCGGGATGGCCAGCGCCGTGGCCATGGAGCGCTTGGCCTCCGTGAGTCGGCCTCGCAGGAACCAGTACCAGGCCATGGCCCGCACAAGGCGCCGGGCGAGCGGGGCTTCGCCCGTGGCGGCGGCGGTGTCGAGTGCACTGCGTATGTTGACCGCCTCGGCGTCGAGACACCGCAGCCAACGCTGCTGGTCACCGCCGCGCAGGTGACTCCCGGCCCGCTCGGCGAGCTCGGTGTAGTAGCGGACGTGTGCACGGCGCAGCTGGTCGTACTCGGTCGCGGGTCCGCTCCCGTACTCGGCCGGTACGGATTCGTGCGGCGGGTGCGCCCTCGTCACCCGCAGCTGTTCCAGGCAGTACGCGGCCACCGACTCCAGCAACCGATAGCGCGGATGCGGTCCTTCGAAGGCGCCAAGGCTCTGCGTGCCGTCGGTGACGACGACCAGCGACCGGTCCACCAGACGGGCCAGCAGGTCGACGACGTCGCCGGGCTTCACACCGCCCCCGGAGCAGAGCGCCTCGGCGGCGTCCAGAGTGCAGCCGTCGGAGTGGATGGCCAGGCGGAGCAGCACCGCACGCTCGGCGGCGGTCAGCAGCTCCCAGCTCCAGTCGATCACCGCTCGCAGGGTCTGCTGCCGCGCCGGGGCGTCCCGCCGCCCGCTCGTCAGGAGCCCGAACCGGTCGTCGAGCCGCTCGACGAGTGCGGCCACACCCAGGACGCGGAGCCGGGTGGCCGCCAGCTCACGGCGAGCGGAATGCCGTCCATACGGCGGCAGATGGTGGCTACCGCCTCGGCGTTGCCCTCGGAGAGGGTGAAGCCGGGCGACGCGGCGACGGCCCGCGCCACGAAGAGCCGGACCGCGCTCGACCGCATCACGTCCACGAGCGGGGCCCCCGGCGTCGGTACGTCCAACGGCGGGACCATCCAGAGATGTTCGCCCGAAATACCCAGCGGCTCGCGGCTGGTGGCCAGAACGCGTACCTCTGGCGCGGCCTGCAGCAACAACCCCGCCAGGGCCGCCACGGCCTCGATCACGTGCTCGCAGTTGTCCAGAACGAGCAGGAGCCGCCGGCCCCGCAACGCATCGGCCAACCGGTCCGCCAGGGGGTGCGGGCCGCCTGCCACCGACGGCGGCAGTGAGCCGGGACGGGCGTCGTCCCGGATGCCGAGCGCCACGGCCGCCACCTCCGCCAGTGCGTCCACCGCGGCGCCCGACGCCCCGGCCGAACGTGCCATGCCGGAGAGTTCCACCAGCCGCACCCCGTCCGGGAACAGCGCCGCGGCCTCCCCATGGTCAGCCGGTTCCGCCTCCCCGCCCGCGACCTCCAGCGCAAGGCGGGTCTTCCCGACCCCACCCGGCCCGGTCAGCGTCACAAGCCGCTCCTCCGCAAGCAACGCCCGTACCTCGGCCACGGACCGCGACCGCCCGATCAGGCCGGTGACCGGGACGGGCAGCTTCGCAGCAGGTGGATTCGGGCGGAGAGCCTCCGCCTGCGCGCCGTGGAGGATCACTGAGGCCTGGCCGGCCCGACTGAGGATCTCCCGCTGAAGCGCGGCCAGTTCGGGGCCCGGATCCAGGCCCAACTCCTCGGCGAGCAGGTGGCGCACCTCCTGGTAGACCTCAAGTGCCTCGCCGGGTCTGCCGCTGCCGTACAGGGCGCGCATGTGAGACACGCGCAGCCGTTCGCGCAAGGGGTGACGTTCGGTCAGTTCCCTGAGGTCGCCGGCCAACGGGCCGAACTCGCCGAGCTGGAGCCGGGCCTCGGCCTGCTCCTCCCGGACAAGGAGCCGTTGTTCTTCGAGCCGTGCCGCCGCCGCCCGGGCGAACGGTTCGTCCGCGAATCCGGCGAAGGCGGGCCCCCGCCACTGGGCGAGGGCCTCGGCGAACCCGGCGGCCCGCTCACGGGGGTCGGCGGCACTACGGGCCCGGTCGGTCAGCGTGCGGAAGCGCTCCGCGTCCACCGCGTCGCCGGGCAACCGCAGTTGGTACCCCGGCGGGCGATGCACCACCATGCCGTCTCCTCCGGCCGCCATCAGGGCCTTGCGCAGCCGGGACACCAGGGTCTGCAGCGCTGCGGCCGCGCGGGCGGGCGGCGTCTCGCCCCAGAGGTCCTCGACCAGCCGATCCACCGAGACGACCTGTCCGGGCGTCACCAGCAGGCCGGCCAGCAGGACGCGCACCTTCGCCTCGGGCACCGCCGCGAGTTCGCCGTCCGCTGTCCACACGGCCAGTGGTCCCAGTACCCCGAAGCGCATCGGTTCAGCGTACGTGCAGCACACGGACCGAAAGCGAGTGCCTGGCAACGGACCGAAAGCGGATCGCGGGCGGACCCGAAAGAGGATCGCGGGCGAACCGAAAGCGCCCTCCCGCACAGTCGTTCTCGCAACCTCGACCGGCCGCACCATCACCAACAGGGAGTCGTCATGAACAGGTTCACGGGCAAGAAGGCCGTCGTCACCGGTGGGACGCACGGCATGGGTCTTGCGATCGTCAAGGCACTGCTCGCCGAAGGGGCGGAGGTCGTCCTGACGGGCCGCAGCGAGAAGACCCTCGAAGAGGCGCGGTCGGAGCTCAAGGGCGAGGCGGCACACGTCGTACGTTCCGACGCCGCCAGCATGGCGGACATCGTCGCCCTCGCCGACCTCGCCCAGGAGAGGCTCGGCCGTGTCGACCACCTCTTCGTCAACCACGGCATCGCGGAGTTCGCCGAGCTGGCGGAGGTCACCGAGGCGTCCTGGGACCGGCACTTCGCCGTCAACACCAAGGGCTCATTCTTCACCGTCCAGGCGCTGGCACCGCTGATCGAGGACGGCGGATCGATCGTCTTCACCACGGTCGCCAACGACGTCGTCTTCCCCGGACTGAGCGCGTACTCCGCATCGAAGGAGGCCACGCGCGCCGTCGCCCACGTACTGGCGGCCGAGTTGCTGCCCCGGAGGATCCGGGTGAACTCGGTCGCTCCCGGGTTCATCAAGACGCCGACGATGGGAGTCGCCGGCCTGACGGAGGAGCAGCGCAGGGAGTTCGAGCGGCAGGGTGACGAGACCACGCCTCTCCAGCGCAGCGGCACGGTCGAGGAGGTCGCCGCGGCCTCGCTCTTCCTTGCGGCCGACGCGACCTTCACCACCAATGTCGAGTTCGCAGTCGACGGAGGCCTCGCCCAGGGCCTCGTTGCCGCTCACTGAGTCGCCCGGTCCTGACCTGGAGGTTCCTTTGCCCCTGGAGAGTCCTATGCAGCGCAGGACGCGGTAATCGAGAGCCCCGGCCCCTCGGTGGCAGAGCACGTACGTCGCTGTGTCGCAACCGACGGCGCCAGCGGCTACCGGGAAGGCGGGATGACCCATCTCGTCCTCACCCATCCGGGCCGGAAGACCGGCAGGCACTACCGGACCGGCCTCTTCTACGGGGAGGACGCCGGCCGCTGCATCCTCGTCGCCTCAGGCTCGGCCGTCACCCACACGCACCCCCAGTGGTACCTCACCTGGCGGCCTGTCCGGAGGTGCGGGTCCGGATCCTCGCCGACCGGTTCGACACCCGCGCCCGCACTGCCGAGGGTGCGGGGCGGGAGCGACTGCGGCGGCTGATGACCAGGTTGGCTCCCGTCTGCTGCACGTACGAGGCCAAGAGTCGGCGGACGGATGTCCTTCAGGTCGGCCCCGGCCGCATGGGCCGGCGTTGCGGCACCGTGGCGCAGGTCGTGGAGCCGGACCGGCGGGAGACCGGTCTCCTCGTACGTATCTGCAACCTGTCTCCAGGTGGTACAGCCGACGGCTTGGACCACCTGGCCGGCGCCCAGGGTTCCTGGTCGGGATGCGAGGTCGTTCCCCCCGGTGGATGGTGGAGTCATGAACCAGCACCACCACCAGTCCCATCGGACGATCGCGATCGACACCCGGCTCGTCACGACCGGTGCCGTGCTCACCGCGGCCGGTGCCGCGGTGGCATGCGTCGGCATGGCCATCGGGGCCTTCGCCGTGTTCACGGCGGGTCGGCGCATGATCCGCGACATGGACGTGCCCCCGACCCAGCAGGCGGCCGTGAAGTGGCAGCAGGCCAAGGAGGCGTCCCGAGCGGGCGTGCGGGCGTGGCAGTCCGCGTCCGACGTGCAGAACGGGTCGCTCGCCCGCTAGGTCGGGCGAAGCCGCTCCACCGGCACCGGACCCAGGGCCCGGTGCCGGTGGAGCGATGCCTGCATTCCGGGACCACGCGGGTTCTCCGTAGGCCGATGCGGGGCCGGGATCACAACGGTAACCGGGCTCGGCGCGTCCGCCCGGGTGGTGATGCTGGTGGCGAACCGTTCACTCGCCGCCCTCCGGCCGCTGTGCCACCCGCTCGGCGGCGGTGGTGGCGCGGCCGGTGGCGGCGAGGAGGGCGAGCAGTGCGAGTACGGCCAGCAGGATGATGACCAACAGCAGGATGGTCAGGGCCGTGGGGTGGTTCCAGAGCGCGAAGACCAGGGCCACGATCAGCAGGGCGGCCAGGGCGATCCACCGGCGGTGGGCCTGGGTCCAGGTGCCCACCCGGCCGGTGCGGACCTGGTGGGCGTAGGCCCACTGTGCCGCGGAGCCCGCAGCGCGCTCGGACGTGCCCCGGATGGCGCGTGGCAGCCGTCCGGGACCGATCAGGTAGGCGCCCAGCGCGATGACCAGACCAAGCACGATCGCCGTGCGCAGGCTGACCCTCAGGAAGTGCAGCAGGGTGTCGAAGACGGCCGCCGCGGCGGCCTCCGACTGGACCTGGGGCGGGAGGTGGTCCAGGTAGTAACGGCGGGCGACGACCAGGACGATGGCCACGACCAGGCAGGCGAAGGCCGCCCCGAGAGCCGTACGGGCCAGGGCCCGGCGCCGCCGGTGGGCCAGCAGCACGCCGCACGCGCCGATCACCACGACGATCACGGGAAGCCAGTTCCCGATCACGTCCAGCAGGTGGGCGCCCTTGCGGATCTTCTCCAACTGGTCGGACTGGAAGAGCACCATCTGCTTGTCGACCTCGGGGATCTTGGCGGCCGGGGACACCCCGGCGTCCACGAGCGCCTGTTTGACCTGGTCGACGGCTTCGCCGACGTCGAGGGTGACCGTCCCGCCGTCCACGCCCACGGCGCCACGGCCCTCGCCGGTGAGCGCGTGCACGACCGCGGCGTGGGCGTCCCGGTTGGCGTTCGTCCAGATCCGCTCGAAGCGGTCGCTCTGTACGAAGCGGGTGGCCACCTTCTCGACCGTGTCGTTGACCGCGGAGTCGATTTGCGGGCCCAGCCCCTTCAGGGACTGCGCGGCGCGGGGTGGCAGGCCCTGCGACTGCAGCCAGGCGGCGATGTCCGAGGCGGCCTGGGTGCCGTCCACCCGTACATCGGCGGCGTGGGTGATGCGTTTGACCGCCGCGTCCTCGATCGCCGGATCCGAGGCCAGCGGCGAGACCGTTTCCACGTACCGGTCGGTGTCCAGTGCGATGTCGTGCACCCACACGGTGAGCAGCGCGACCGGCACCAGGATGCAGGTGAGCACGATGAGTACCGCCGAGGCGGTGTTCCGCGTGATCCGTGCGGCCGCCGAGCCGTGCTTGGACCCGCTCCCCGCCGCGTCACCCGCGCCCGCTTCTGGGGCGGCCTCGGGCTTGGACGGCTCGGGCGAGCTGGTCATGGGTGCTCCAGGACTCCTGGGGGATCGGTCTGCCTCTATTTCCGCCGCTTTACGGCGAGATGGCCCGCCAGGTGGGCCGTACGGGCGAGACACGGTCAACCGCCCTGGAGTGGTGGCGCCGGCCCGCAGTCGACATGAAGGCTCGGCGGCGATGGAATCCCCGCCGTGTTGGCGTGTCGATCGATTCGAGCGGGGGATCGCCGCTGTGCGTCGTACCGCGGCGGCGGCGAACATGCGGCGCACACCGCCGGGTGGTGCAATGGGCGGTGGTGGCGGTGCCGGCGGGGGCCCTTGGGTGCCGTGGCTGTGGACGGTTGGGATCGCCTCTGGACGCGGTGCCGCGTACCGTCGCGGCGGCCGTGCCCCGGCCGGCAGGAGGTTCCATGCACAGGGACTCCGGGGCGCGTGGTCGCCTCGTACGGCGTTGGTCCGCACGGCTTGCCCTCGTGGCCGGGCTCGCTGCGGTGGTGATCCTGCTGGTGTTCGCCGGGATCAGGAGCATCGCGCTCCTGGGCGCGGGGCTGGCCGGGCTGGCCGTGTCGGCGGCGAGCCTGTGGTGGGCACTGACCCTGCGTGGAATCGGCAGACTGCTCGCCTTCACCCTGGCCGCCGTCGCCCCGCTCGCGGTGCTGGCGCTCTACGCGTGGGCGGAGCTGCTGTGGGTCGTACTGGTCTCCCTTGCCCTGTGGGCCCTCGGGGTCTTTGCCGGCGGAGCGGCACTCAGCGGGGACGGCGCGCCGGCCGGGCCCCCGGAGACGCGGACCGCTCCTCCCACGCGCCCCTTCCTCATCATGAATCCACGATCAGGCGGTGGAAAGGTGGGGAGGTTCCACCTCAAGGAGAAGGCCGAGGCGCTCGACGCCGACGTCCTCCTGCTGGACACGGCTCATCAGCAGGACGTGGTCGCGCTCGCCGACAAGGCGGTCGAAGACGGCGCCGATCTTCTCGGAGTCGCGGGCGGTGACGGCACCCAGGCCCTGGTCGCCGCAGTCGCCGCCAGGCACGGCATTCCCTTCATGGTGATCTCGGCCGGAACCCGCAACCACTTCGCCCTCGACCTCGGCCTGGACCGGGAGGACCCGTCGACCTGCCTGGACGCGCTCACCGACGGCGTCGAAGTCCGCGTCGACCTCGGCTTCATCGGTGAGCGAGCCTTCGTCAACAACGCGTCCTTCGGCACCTACGCAGCCGTGGTGCAGAGTCCCGCCTACCGCGACGACAAGGTCCGCACCATCCTCCAGACACTTCCCGACCTCCTGACCCACCGACGCGGTCCCCGGCTGGCCGTCCGCGCCGCGGACACGACCGTCGACGGACCCCAGGCGGTGCTCGTCAGCAACAACCCCTACCGGATGGGCGACCTCGCCGGCCTCGGACGCCGTGAGGTCCTGGACTCAGGTGCCCTCGGTGTCCTGGGCGTCAACGTCGACAGCGCCGCGCAGGCAGCCGAGTTGCTCGCGGGGAAGCACGCGCCCGGCCTCACCACCCTGACCGCCCAGGAGGTCGTCATCGACGCGGACGAACCTACGATCGAGGCCGGGGTCGACGGTGAGGCACTGACCCTGCCGACGCCCGTACGATGCACGATCCACCCCCGGGCCCTGCGCGTACGGGTACCGCGCCACCGCCCCGGCGTGCCCCGGACCAGGGCCCCCATGGACTGGCGGCGGCTACGGAAGCTGGCCCTGAGCTGACAGGCCGTCCCGAGTGCATGAACCCCAGGCGGCCTGTCCCCGGTCGGAGGCGGCTCGGATGCGGGATCATCGGCGAGACTCCAGCATCCGGCCGTAGCGGATGGGTACGAACTCCCGCAGCCGGGCGGCCGACTCCGCCTCGATGATGTCCAACGGGTCCGGTCGACGATTCGCCTGCGGCTGGTTCTCCGGGTGAGCAGCGTGCCGCGAATCCGCCCGCGTGGCCCGACCCACGGCTGTGCCTCCGAGGGGATCCCTCCCGCGCGAAATCGCTCCACCAACCTCGCGTCCGCCAATCAGTTGATCTCTGTGGCGGGTCACGGATCCATCCTCCGGGCAACTGGGACGATCCGCCCATGGCATCCAGGGCGGGAACTGCTGAGAGTTCGGCAACGGCGCGAATCGTCCTGCTGACACTCGCGACCGGTCAGTTCCTGATGGCGCTCGACAGCTCGGTCATGAACGTCTCGATCGCGACGGTGGCCGAAGACGTGGGCACGACCGTGACGGGAATCCAAGGCGCCATCACGGCCTACACCCTCGTGATGGCGATGTTCATGATCCCCGGCGGCAAGGTCGGCGCGCTGATCGGCCGCAAACGCGCGTTCACGATCGGCTGCCTCATCTACGGCTGCGGCTCCCTCACCACGGCGCTCGCACCGAACCTGCCCGTGCTGCTGCTCGGCTGGTCGTTCCTCGAAGGGATCGGAGCGTCACTCATCCTGCCCGCGATCGTGGCGCTCGTGGCCGGCAACTTCGCCACCGAACGCCGTCCCGCCGCCTACGGACTCGTCGCGGCCGCAGGGGCCGTGGCGATCGCGGTCGGGCCGCTCATCGGGGGTGTCGCGACGACGTACTTCTCCTGGCGATGGGTCTTCGCCGGCGAGGTCCTGCTCGTGCTCGGCATCCTGGTGCTCGCCCGCCGCATCGCCGACGCGCCGAGCGGCGAACGCCCGCGTATCGATCTCGTCGGCGCGGTGCTCTCCGCCGCGGGGCTCGGGATCTTCGTCTACGGCGTGCTCCGCTCGGACGAATGGGGCTGGTTCCAGCCGAAGCCCGACGCGCCCTCCTGGCTCGGGGTCTCGCTGGTCGTGTGGCTGATGCTGGCAGGTCTGCTCCTGATCTGGCTCTTCCTCCGCTGGGAGGCCCGCCTGGTGAAGCGGCACAGGGAACCGCTCATCGACCCGGCCATGCTGCACAACAAGCAGCTCACCGGCGGACTCACGATGTTCTTCTTCCAGTACCTCGTTCAGATGGGCGTCTTCTTCGTCGTACCGCTCTACCTGTCGGTCGCCCTGGGCCTGTCCGCACTCAAGACCGGCGCCCACATCCTGCCGCTCTCCGTGACACTGCTGGCGGCCGCGATCCTGATCCCCCGCTTCTTCCCCGACGTCTCGCCGCGGCGGGTGGTACGGCTGGGGATCCTCGCGATGCTCGCGGGCGCGGTGGCCCTGATGGCCGCGCTCGACGCGGACGCCGGCGCGGAAATCGTCACCATCCCCCTTCTGTTGATCGGGCTCGGCATGGGCGCGCTGGCGTCCCAGCTCGGGTCGGTCACCGTGTCCGCGGTGCCTGAAGCACAGAGCTCGGAAGTCGGCGGCGTCCAGAACGCCGCCACCAACCTCGGCGCCTCGATCGGCACGGCACTCGCCGGGTCGATCATGATCGCCGCGCTCACGTCTTCGTTCCTGACCAGCGTGGAGCAGAATCCGGCGGTCCCGGCCGAGGTCAAGAGCCAGGCGGCCGTCGAACTCGAAAGCGGCGTTCCCTTCCTGTCGGACGCCCAGCTCAAGACCGCCCTCGACGAAGCGGGCACGAGCACGGAGGTGACCGAGGGCGTGCTCGACGCGAACGCCGCCGCCAGGCTCGACGGCCTGCGCGCCGCACTCGCCATCCTCGCCCTCACCGCCCTCCTCGCGATGTTCTTCACCTCCCGGATCCCGAAGACCCAGCCCGGCTCGACGTAGCCGTAGCCGTAGCCGTAGCCGTAGCCACAGACGACGCGTCTGAGTCCCGGGGCACATCCCGGCTCCCGGCCATCGGGGCCGCTGACATCGGGGGGTTCACGCCTCAGTACCGCGCCCGGACAGCGTGCGGCACGCAGGGTCCATGAGCAGTACGCCGCAGCCCGGTTCTGCCTCAACGCCTGATCGCCTGGGTGGCAGGCGTGCTGGTGAAGCCCGGGACCGGATGCCCTGTCAGTCGCCGGGAGTGGCGGTGGCGGTCAGTGCGTGGATCAGTTGCCGGGCGCGGGTCTCCTCGCTCAGGAGGATCTCGACCAGGGGGCCGGTGCCCGGATCGGCCATCGATTCGCTGCCGGAGTCGGCCGGCCTCACCGCGCTCGGGCCTGCGGCCTCGTCGAGGTACTGCGCGACGGGCCGGGGGTCGGCCGTCAGACGGACGCGATCGCCGGTCAGGGCGCTGTGGACCGAGGTGTAGTCGATGCCCAGGCGGGCCAGTCGCTCACCGCCCGTGTACCGGGTGTCGGGAGCGGGAGCGCTCTCCCCCGCCAGATGCGGGTACTGGAGTGCGACCTCGTGGGTGGCCAGAACCGCCAGCAGGACATGCTCGGTGCCCACCGCGCTGTTCCCGAGGCGATGTGCCTGCTCGTAGGTCTCCATTCCGACCCACCAGGCGGGCTTCGACGCCAGGTTGGTTCCGACGTTCTTGACCAGCCACCGCTTCCAGAAGGGCATGTGACGGTAGTGGTCACGGCCGAGAAGAACGTCGCGGGTGGCGTGCAACAGGGGGGTGAGGCCGTCCTCCCGGCCCCCGCTGCCGCCGCCGTCGAGGCGGACGCGTACGGCTTGCGGTGAGATACCGCAGGCTTGCAGCAGCTCCACCGCGCGGTTGTCCTCCTCCAATAGCGCCCGCAGCAGATGAACGGCGCCGAGCTTCGCCGCGCCTTCCCGTTGTGCCTGCTCCATCGCCGAGGTCAGCGCCCTGGCCGCGGCGCCCGTGAAGCGGTCGCGCCGGTCTCCGTCTTCGCCCAGCACGTCCTGCGCGGCAACGCTTCCCTCGACGTCGTCGGCACCGCTCCACGCGCCGTCCCGGCCCATCCTGTCCCGCAACACCGCCAACAGCGCGTTCCTGGTCGCCCCTTCATCCGTGAGTGCTTCGCGCGCGGGCCCCTTGGCCGCGGTGATGCCGGCCAGCAGATGCTCGGTACCGATGGCTGCCCCGTCGGTCGCCAACTTCGCGCCGCGGGCGGCCCCCAGGACTCCCACGGTGTTCCAGTCGGGCTCCTTGATCGCTTCCATGCTTCCTTTCCTCTTCTTGCTGGTCCTGGTGTGCAGCCTCCCCACCCGGGGCGGAGACCGCATCGCCCCAGAGGCGGACATCCAACTGCCTCTCTGGGTGCACTTGGTCCTACTGAGGCCGTGCTACCTGGGACAACGCCGTTCTGGAACCGCGGACCATCGCAGCGGGTGGGAGGCACACCAACTCAGGGCCCGGCCCCCGCCCAAGTTGCTGCGGGACGAGGAAGTCCACGCCCCATCCGGCCACCACGGTCGTCAGGCGTGTGTCCTGCCTGAACCGTTCAGGAGCAATTGCAGGACCAGGCGTAGGCGATGAACACGGCGGCCACGGCAAACGTTGTGGCCGCCGCGCCGGCCAGCCGTCCGCGCCACCCTGGCTTGGCAGGACGAAGCAGCTCCCAGCCGCCATAGCCGAGGAAGACCAGCAAGGCACCGCCTACGCCCCCGGTGACGAGCGGGCTGCGCTCCCATCCCCAGACAAACCCCAGAGCCAGACCCCCCACGACAAGGCAGGCGACCACCGTCAGCACTGCCTCTCCGGCCATCTCCTCCAGGAGTTCTCTCAGGAACGAGCCGGCGCCGCGGATCACGCGCAAGACACGACGCCGAGCTGCAGGAACAGCCACACGCCCCCCAGAGCCCTCTCGAATGATCGGACCCTACGAAATCGCGATGCGTCGGGGAAGAGCGATCAAAGCCATCTGTTCAGGAGCGGAGTACCGCAACCACACCGTCCAAGCACGAGGGCCGACGACCACGAGCGCCCGGCAGCGATCTCTCGAGCCGTCGAGCCACCCCCAGCATGTACGCGGCCTTCGGCAACAAGGAGGAGCTGTTCCGCAAGGCCCTGGAGCGCTACACCGATGGCCCGAGCGCATACCTGCCCCGGGCCCTGGAGGAGCCGACCGCCCTCGCCGTCGCCACCGCGATCCTGGCCGGCACCGTTCGAACCACCACCCGCCCGGCCCATCCCCACGGATGCCTGGGAGTCCAGAGCGCCCTGACCGTCAGCGACGCCGGGCGGGACGTCCGTGACCTTCTCGTCGTCTGGCGCAACGACGGCTACTCCCGCGTCCGCGAGCGGTTCCAGCGAGCCGTCGACGACGGTGACCTGCCTCCGGAGGCCGATCCGGGGCTACTGGCCCGCTACGTCACCACGTTCGCCCATGGCATCGCCGTGCGAGCCGCGAGCGGTCTTGGCCGCGATGAACTCCAGGAGATGGCCGACGCCGCCCTGCGCAGCTGGCCACTGTCCTGAGACAAGGCCGCGGTCACCCGGCTCTGCGCCGGGTGCCACGACATCGGGAACGACGGCTGACGGTCGGCACCCCCGAGACGTCAGGACATCCGTCGTACGCCGTGCAGCCACCGGGCACGCCGTAGGTGAGGCGGGTGCTGCGGGGGACGTCGTTCATCGCGATGGTCGGCACGTCCCCGATCAGCGGCCCGTAGAACACCGGCGTGCCGTGCGTGCGCAGTACCTTCACTACCCCAGTGACATTCGCAGTTGTGCTCATCCGGACGTGCGGTCATGCCGTGGAAGGTGACGGAGAGATTCATCAGCGGCGCCGGACAGCAGCATGCCTGGGCGGGCCGGCACAGCCCTTCGGTGGCAGGCGGTGCGCCTGCCCGAAGGGTGGAGCGGCTGCCACCAGCATGCTGCTGATCGAGCCCGAATCGGCGGCGGCTGTGGTGGGGTTGCTGCTGGATTCCGTTCCGGGCCCACCCCCAGGTTCAGAACTGTGGAGAAGGCCCAGGTCGGAGGCCCGGGCCTTTTTGTTGTGCTCTGGGTTTCAGAGGGCACTGCGGGCTTGTGGTTGTGGCGCTACTGGCGGTGACGGGGCGACCCCTGCCGCGGTGGCAGAGTCAAGGTGATTTGTCGGACGAGTTGCTGGAAGCATGCCAGGGACGCGAGGGCGGGCAGGGCGGCTCCGGCGATACCGGTGAAGGTCCTCTCGGCCTGAGCCACGCACAGCATGATCGCGACGGAGGAAAACAACAGAACGATGAACCAGGAGTGCAAAGCCCGGCGCTGATGCAACGCAGTTCGCAGGATGGAGAGAGAGGCCACCATCCAGGGGCCATACACGAGAAGAGGCCACTGAGGGATCATCCCGCTCTTCGTACCGGACGAGATGTTCTGCAGAGGCCCATAGGCCACCATGCCGCCGAAGACGCTGACCATCGCCACGATGACGGCAACGAACGCGACGATTACGAAGCTGCCGGTCTGTAACCACTTGAGTCGGAGTTTACGGACCCGCATCTTCCGATGCCCGGCGGAAGAGCGTCGGATGGGCGGAAGCTGAGCGGTGATCTGCGCCAGGTTCTCCATCGGGTCGGTGAGGCCGACGCCGGATGACGACTCGCTGCGAGGTGGCGGTACCGCGGACGCCTGCTCCGCCGCCGGAGCTGCCTCCTGCAGGAGATAGGCAAGTTCCTCGACCGGGTCCCAGACCGAGTCCGGGGGCAGCGCATCGACGGGACCACCGTGCCAGCCAGTACCCGACCCGTACGGGTATGCGTCGGAATACCATTCACCCCGCGCAAAGGAGGGATCCGCATAGTCGTGATTCATGAAAACCCGCCCCCTTCACGCGCGGTCCGCGTGGCAGCCGGACTTCTCCTGGTCGTTCCACCGCCGATTGAGTTCCTCCTGGGCCGCCTCCAGCAGCGCGAGGAACTCGCGGAGCAGTGACTCAGTGACCTGGAGCTCGACCCCCGCGCCCCCATGCAAGGCGCCACGCGGCTCAAGGGCCGAGCGCGTCACACCAGGCATGTAGGTGTATTTCCCTGCTTTCACATCACGGGTCGCAGGCATTTTATCGTTCCCCGTGCCGCGGTGAGGCAATCCATGGGACCTTGCTTTCGCCATATCCCGCTAACGCCGCCACCACTCCTCCAGATGCGCGGCAAATGAGTGACAGAGGCGCAGCGGAAACGTTGAGGAGAGCGTTTCTTCATTAATGTAATCCGCGTCTCGCTGCGCACGTTATGAGTCGAGCGGGTTGTCTTCTCAAATCCCCCTGAGTAGGAAATAGGATTCGCGGCCGGTATTGATCTTCAAAGCGTGCGCACACCTGCGGGCCGTCGCAGCAGGTGAGAGGGACGCCGGCTCCAGGTCGAGTGCCCGCCCACGTCGCTTCGGGCGAGAGGTCGTAGATCGCGCCGCTCAGTACGGCCGGGGGATCCCGTGCTCCCGCGATGCCTCCTCGTAGCGCGTCAGCCGAGCGTCGAGGCCCGTTAGGACCGGGCACACAGGACGAACAAGAGCGCGACCGGAGTCGGTCGACCGGTCCACGTGGCCTGCGGCGGCCGGGGCGATGGTCGGGGCGGCGCGCCGGCACGGCTCCTACGCGCCCTGCGCGACCTGCGCGCCTCCGGTGGGCGGTGGGGCTGTTTGACATCGGTGGCGCGTCGAACCATGCTTGTATTAATTCATTAATGGAAGTACGTTGAGGCATGGAAGGTGACGTGGTCGAGTACCGGATCGACCGAGGCAGCGGTGTACCGGCCTACGTGCAGATCATCGAGCAGACCGAACGGGCGCTCCGGATGGGCACGTTGCAGGTCGGGGACAAGTTGCCCACGGCCAGGGAGGTGGTGGCGGCGACCGCCATCAACCCCAACACCGTGCTGCGGGCCTACCGCGACATGGAGCAGGTCGGCCTGGTCGAACTACGCCGCGGACTGGGGACCTTCGTGACGCGGTCGCTCGCCCGGCCCAGCTCGGAGAACGACTCCCCGCTGCGGCGGGAAGTCACCGACTGGACGGCACGGGCGCGGGCGTCGGGGTGGGAACGGGCCGACATCCTCGCCCTGGTCACAGCCGCCCTGGATGTCTACGAAAACGAGCACGACACCCAAACCCCATCCCCATCCCCATCCCCATCCCCCGGGCGACCGGGAGCGGAACAGGAGGACGCATGACCGGGCCTGACGCGCCGGCCGCGCTGAGCGCCACGGGACTCGGATTCCGGTACCGGACGCGGGGCGGCTGGGCCCTGCGGGACTGTGAGTTCACCGTCCCCGGCGGCCGTATCACCGCCCTCGTAGGACGCAACGGCGCCGGCAAGAGCACCCTGCTGCACCTGGCCGGCGGCCTGCTGCGGGCCGATTCCGGGGAGCTGTGTGTGCTGGGCACCGCACCGGGCACGTCCGAGGCCCGCGCCCGGGTCGCCCTGCTTGCCCAGGACAAGCCGCTCTACCCCCGCTTCACCGTGGCGGACACCCTGCGGATGGGCCAGAAGCTGAACTCCGCGTGGGACCAGGCGGCCGCCGAGCAGCCCGTCCGCGAGGGTGACATCCCGCTCCACGCCCGCGTCGGCGAGTTGTCCTCCGGGCAGCGCACCCGCGTCGCGCTCGGCCTGGCGCTCGGCAAGCGGCCCGAACTCCTGCTTCTCGACGAGCCCATGGCCGACCTCGACCCCGTGGCACGAGCCGGGATCATGGCGGGGCTGATGGCCGAGGCCGCCGAGCGAGGCATGAGCATCGTGCTGTCCTCGCACGTCCTGCCCGAACTGGAGGAGACCTGCGACTGGGTGCTGGTGCTGCGGGACGGCCGCGTCGAGCTGAGCGAGGACGCCGAGGCAGTGCGCGAGAGTCACGCCGTACTGACCGGACACGCCGACCAGGCCGACGTCCTTGCCGGACAACACACCGTCGTACAGCGCCGGACCGCCGGCAGACAGACCACCGCCCTGATACGGCAGCGCGGACCGCTGCGCGGCGACTGGCACGTCGAGCGGCCCAGGCTGGAGGACATCCTGATCGGCTACCTCCAGGCCGGTGACCCGGGGCACCCCGCCCCCGCCGAGCGGACGGAGGCGGCGGCGTGAAGGGCTCCCTCTGGCTCGCGTGGCGCCAGCAGCGGATGCTGGTCGGCATCGGCGCGGCCGTCCTGGCCGCCGCCGCGGCGATCGCCGCGTACTACCGCTCGGGCATGCTGGACGAGCTGAACAGCGGGCGGTTCGCCGACTGCGCCCCCGATCCGCTGCACTGCACACAACCCGTCACCGGCGTGCCCCTGCTGCTGGACGTCGAACCGCTGACGTACCTCGGGGTGCTGAACATCGTCCTGCCCGTCGTCATCGGCGTCTTCTGGGGCGCCCCGCTGCTGGGCCGCGACCGGGAACTCGGCACGTACCGCATGGTGCTCGCCCAGGGCGTGAGCCGCCACCAGTGGTTCGCCTCCCGGTTCGCCCTCGCCGCGGCGGCCACGGCGGCCCTCTCCGGCCTGCTCGCGGGAGCGTTCGCGTGGTGGTGGCGACCGGCCGCCGACCGGAGTTACGGCCTGTTCTGGTACGAGAACACGGCACTGAGCGGCTCGGGTCCGCGCGTCGTCGCAGCCTCCCTGTTCGGCCTGGCGGCCGGCACACTGCTGGGCCTGCTGGCCCGCCGGGTCCTGTCGGCGATGGGCCTGACCCTCCTGCTGACCGGGGCGATGACGCTCGTGCTGGAGTGGACACACAGGACGCGCCTGCTGGTCCCGCCGCACATCTACACCAGCGCCGGCATCATGCCCAAGCCGCTCATGGGCGACAAGTGGTCGGCCGGCCACTACGGCCTGGTCACCGCGTCCGGCCGCCGCGACGACGTGATGAACTGCCCCTTCCCCTCGGGCGCCCAGCTCACGGAATGCATGGACCGGCACGGGTACGTCGCCCGCTACTACGAGGCCAACCCGGCCGGCGACTACTGGACCTTCCAGTGGGCCGACACCGCCGTCCTCGGCGGCCTGGCCCTTCTGCTCACGGTCGTGACCGTGCTGGTCCTGCGCCGCCGCGTCTGACCCAGGCGGCCCCATCGGCCCCGTCCCGCCACGTCTGACCCCGGCGGCCGCATCGGCCCCATCGGCCTCATTCCTCTACACCAACCCCATTTCGCCGTATCGGCACGTCCCGCCGCATCGAGACGTCCCCTTCACCCCTCTGTCTCCTTCCATCCCCTTCCATCCCCTTCCCCCCTCACCGGGTCCCCTTTCGCACGGAGGTCGCTTCGCCATGCCCGCTGACGCCAAGTCGCCGAAGAAGCTGCGCAACAATCGCGCCGCCCTCACCCACAAGATCGGTTACGCCCTGCGCCACCCCGGCCGCGTCACGCCGTACCTCCGCCGGTCCGGCCGGGACGCCTGGCTGCGCCTGATCCACCCCGACCACGTCGGCTACTACCGGGCCGTGATGGCCTCGGACACCCGCCGCAACCCGGAGGCCGCGGTCGGCAGCCAGACCCACGACCGCTGGCTGGCGCTCGGGCAGATGCAGTTCGACTACCTCGTCGAACACGGGCTGCGCCCCGAACACCGCATGCTCGACATCGGCTGCGGCAACCTGCGCGGCGGCTGGCGCTTCATCAGCCACCTCGACACCGGCAACTACTACGGCACCGACATCTCGCCCGACATCCTGATGGCCGCCAAGAAGACGCTCACCGAGCGCCGCCTCCAGGACAAGCTGCCGCACCTGACCATCACCGGCGATCTCACCCTGGACTTCCTGCCGAGCAACCACTTCGACGTCGTCCACGCGCACAGCGTCTTCTCCCACTCGCCGCTGGAGGTCATCGACGAATGCCTCGCGCACGTCGGCCGCGTGCTGACCGACACCGGGTTCTTCGACTTCACCTTTGACCGCACCGAGGGCACCGAACACCAGGTGCTGCGCGAGGACTTCTACTACCGCACCGAGACCCTCCTGGAACTCGCGCACAAGCACGGCCTGCAGGCGTGCTTCATGGAGGACTGGGAGAAGCGTCCGCACGGCCAGTCGAAGATACGCGTCAGCCGCTCGCCCCTGCCCACCACCTGAGGGCTGTCAGGGACCTGACATGCTCATCGTCTCTCGCAGGTCACGGCTCTTCGCCCTCGCGACAGCCGTGGCCACCGTCCTGGCCGGCGCGCTGATTCTGGCCCTGACGTTCACGACCTATGAACGCACCTCGCCGCGCGAGGCCCGCAGCAAGGCCTCGACATCGGGACCGGGATCGGGATCGGGATCGGAATCCGTGGCCGGGAACGTCGACTGCCGCAGGGCGAAGTGTGTGGCCCTCACCTTCGACGGCGGCCCCAGCCTCACGACCCCCGGGCTCCTGGACATCCTGAAGCAGGAGGATTTGCACGCGACGTTCTTCGTGCAGGGCAAGGGGCACATCGCGAAATACCCCGAGATCCTGCGTCGCATCTCGGACGAGGGGCACGAGATCGGCAATCACACGTGGACCCACCCGAGGTTGACGGACATCGACGCGGACGACGCCCGTCACGAGCTGACCCGGACACAGGACGCCGTCGAGAGGATCACCGGCATCAGACCCGTCCTGATGCGCCCACCGCAGGGCCGCACCAACCGCGAGGTGGCCGAGATCTGCCGGGACTTGGGGCTGGCGCAGGTGTTGTGGAGTGTCACGGCCAAGGACTACGAGACGACCGACTCGGCCCTGATCACCGAGCGGGTGCTCGACCAGACCCGCCGCGACGGCATCATCCTGCTGCACGACCTGCACAAGGGGACCGTGCCCGCCGTCCCGGGAATCATCAAGGCGCTCAAGCAGCGCGGCTACACCATCGTCACGGTGTCGCAGCTGCTCGCCCCCGCCAAGCCGCAGCCGGGGATGGCCTACCGGCCCTGAACCCCCGTGCACCACCGTGCACCACCGTGCACACAAGCGTTCTTGACGGACCGGAAAGGCTTCGAAACATTCGGAACAGGAGCACCAGCATTCTTGATCTAGGAATCCCGAATGATCGACTGCCAACTCGACCCAACCCGAAGGCATCCCTATTGAACAGGCATGATGTTGCCATACATAAACACCACGGAGATCGAATGTTTCGGATCAATTGCCGAAACTATTGACAGCTGACAGGGTCATACCAAAACTGCCTTCATCGGCCTCACAAGGATGAGGAGGAAGCACCCACATGAACACGAATCGCAGAAGCGGCCGCTTACGGCGGCTCATCAGCGGGGTCTGCACCGCACTGCTGGTCGTCCTGGCCGCGATGACGCTGCCAGGCACCGCGCACGCCGACACGGTCGTCACCACGAACCAGACCGGCACCAACAACGGCTACTACTACTCGTTCTGGACCGACGCACCGGGCACGGTCTCCATGAACCTGAGTGCCGGCGGCAGCTACAGCACCTCCTGGAGCAACACCGGGAACTTCGTCGCCGGCAAGGGCTGGGCCAACGGCGCACGCAAGAGCGTGACCTACTCGGGCTCCTTCAACCCGTCCGGCAACGCCTACCTGGCCCTCTACGGATGGACGTCGAACCCGCTCGTCGAGTACTACATCGTCGACAACTGGGGCACCTACCGGCCCACGGGAACGTTCATGGGCACCGTCACCAGCGACGGCGGTACGTACGACATCTACAAGACGACGCGGTACAACGCCCCCTCCGTCGAGGGCACCAAGACCTTCGACCAGTACTGGAGTGTCCGGCAGTCGAAGAGGACAGGCGGCACCATCACCACCGGCAACCACTTCGACGCCTGGGCCCGCGCCGGAATGCCCCTCGGCAGCTTCAGCTACTACATGATCATGGCAACCGAGGGATACCAGAGCAGCGGCAGCTCCAACATCACGGTGGGCGAGGCGAGTTCGGGCGGTGGCGGCGGCAGCGCGTGCACCGCGACGCTGTCCGCGGGCCAGTCGTGGAGCGACCGGTACAACCTCAACGTCGCCGTCACCGGCTCCAGCAACTGGACCGTGACGATGAACGTCCCCTCCCCCGCGAAAATCCTCTCCACCTGGAACATCACCGCCGCCTACCCCAGCACCCAGGTCCTGACCGCCAAACCCAACGGCAACGGCAACAACTGGGGCGCCACCATCCAGCACAACGGCAACTACACCTGGCCCACGGTCACCTGCACCGCGAGCTGACCCCACCCACCCCGTCCAGGAGGCCACCCGGCCACCCCGGTCTCGGCCCGTCCAGCGGCACACCGTCGACCACACGGCTTACGATCGGCGGATGCCGATGCCTGTCATATCTCCGGTCGTCCTGCGCGCGAAAGCCACCCCCACCGCCCCCGAACTCGTCCTCCGCCCCTGGTCGGACGCCGACGCGGCCGCGCTGGTCGAGGTGTTCGAGGACCCCGTGCTCCGTCACTGGACCAACGTGCCCGCCCCCGACGAGGCCGGAACAGGCGTACAGGACTGGCTGGAGACCCAGCGACACGGCTGGGCCACCGGGGAACGCTTCGCCTTCGCCGTGCTCGAGGCGGACGACGCGCTGGTGGGCCATGTCGTCCTCAAGGACGGCGCCGAGGTCGGCTACTGGACGGCGACCCGTGCCCGCGGCCGGGGCGTGGCCCCCCGGGCCCTCGACACCCTGACGGCCTGGGCGTTCACCGCCTTCTCCGGCACCGCCGTCTCCGGCACCGGCCTCACCTCTCTCCGTCTCGTCCACCAGTCCGACAACCACGCGTCCTGCCGGGTCGCGGAGAAGACCGGCTACGCCCTCCACGACATCCTCCGGGCGGCGCCTCCCGCCTTCCCCCGCGACGGTCATCTGCACGTGCGCCGGGCCTGAGCTGCCCTGCCCTCCTCACCACCGAACCGCCGTGAAGTCGACTGCCTGGGGCCGGAGTTGGCTTACACGAGTGGTCAAGGCCCTTAGCCTGGCGGTCATTTCGGGCTCCGGGAGGTGGCGGCGGGAGCCGTGGCCCGGGAGGAGCCAGGAGAACCGGAGCCGTGGGGCGGTGCGGGCCAGGGAGGCGGCCAACTCCTCGACGGAGTACCAGGTCACGCTCTCCGCGACGGCCAGATCACCGGTCGCGCGGGACCAGTAGAAGCTGTCCCCGGTGAAGCAGTGGCGGTCGTCGGCGACGTAGAGGACGCTGCCCCGGGTGTGTCCGGGGAACGGATGGGCCGTCACCCCCTCGGCGACGGGGACCGGGTCCAGGCCGTGGATCACCTGGTCGGCGTCCGGGACGGCGTCCAGGTCGCCCTCGTGGATCCAGAGGCGGGCGCCGAAGTGGTCGGCGTAGCGGCGGCCGTGGGCGGCGTGGTCGCGGTGGGTGAGGAGTACGTCCGTGACGGCGCCGGCCGTCGCGGTGAAACGGTCGGCGAGGGCGGGGCTCCAGCGCGGGGTGTCGATCATCATCGCGGTACCGGACGGGCGGCGCAGGAGGTAGGCGGTGGCGCCGGCGGTGTTACGGGAGTGGTGGCCGCAGAGCAGGACCTGCTCGTCCAGGGCGAGGGGGTACGGGTCGGCCGACGCCGGTAAGGGTCCCGGGCGGTACCGGACCGAGCGGGTGGGGCAGGCGAAGGCGGCGGCCTGGAGGAGACGTGCCTCGTCCTCGTCCTCGGGTTGGCGTACGAGGACGGAGCCGCCGTCGCGCTCCTGGATGAGGCCGGGGGCCAGTTGCCTGGCGGCGTCGCAGTTGGCGCAGCGGGGGTCCACGTACCAGTCGTCGTCCATGATCGTTCCTTCAGGCGTCAGGCGTCAGGCATAAATCGTCAGGCATCAGTCGTCAGGCCTCAGAGGAGGTCTTGGGAGGCCCTTCCAGAGATAGCCCAGGGGTGTCGCCGACCGACAGCCCCTCACGATCTTGTTCTTTCGGCGCGGAGGCACTCTGCCGGTCGCCGCTCCTGCCCGCCGCCGCGAGCGTCACCGTGACGGCGATCGAGGTGAGCGCCATCGCCGTCATCGCGACCGCGGGCGAGGTGAGTTGGGCGACGGCGCCCGCGGTCGTCGCGGCCACGCCCTGCAGGGTGAGCATGCCGGCGGAGTGCAACCCCAGGGCGTGGCCCGCGAGTTCGGGCGGGGTGAGCGACATGAGGCGTTCCTGCTGGACCAGACTCGCGCCGAAGCCGACGGAGGCGAGGGCGGCGCAGGCGGCGGCGAGCGGGAGGGCGGGGTGGAGGGCGAAGAAGGCGTAGGGGGTGGCCAGCAGGAGCAGCAGGGGGGTGGCGAGGCGGACTCTGGCCGCGGGCGGTAGCAGCCGGCCCACGGTCACGTCACCGGCCAGCATGCCCAGCGCCGCGCACGCGAACAGGGTGCCCGCCGCGTCGGGGGCGTACGGCACGAAGAGCGCCTCGCAGCCGACGACCAGCCCGTTGGGCAGCCACAGGCCGAGGTAGGTGAGGCGGCGCGGGCGCGAGGACCACAGGACGGCGTTGGCGCGCCAGGTCGCGGCGGGCGAGGGACGGCCGACGGCGCGCTGCGGGCGGGCGGTCAGACCGAGGCGGGCGGTCAGGGCGGCGACGGCGTACAGGAGCGCGGCGAGCAGGAGGGTGGGTCGCGGGGCGAGGGTGGTGACGAGGGCGCCGCCGGTCGCGTAACCCGCCGTCTGGGTCAGGCCGCTCATGATGTTGAAGAGAGAACGCCCGGGCAGATAGGCCCCGTTGGCGCTCAGGATCTCGTTCAGCAGACCCCAGCGGACGCCTCCGCCGAGGGAGGCGATCAGCCCTTGGAGGAGTACGACGGCGAAGACGCCGGCGACCGGCAGGCCGGGGAGGGCCAGGGCGGCCGTGGTGGCGGCGAAGGCGAGGGAGATGCCGGTCAGTGCCGCTCTCGGGGGCAGCCGGTCGGCGCCGGAGAGGAACAGGGTCGCGCCCAGCACCTGCGCGAGGGACGGGCCGAACATGCTCACCGCCGAGAGGAGCGGGGAGTCGGTGGCCTCGAACACGAGCGTGCCGAGGGCGAGTCCGCCCACCGTCTGGGCGACGGTGTGGGCGGCGGAGGAGAGGAAGAGCGGGGTGAACTCCGGGGTGCGGAAGAGGTGTCGGTAGGTCCTGGTGGGCATGGGCGGAGTCTCGAACCGCGGCCGGGCGGACGGTTATTGTTTCGCGGTCACGCGAAAGGTCGTACGTGTGTCATATGGGGTTTATGTGCGTCATACGGATGCGGAGGGGACGTCGTGGGCTGGTGGCAGGTCAACGCGGACACGTTGGCGCGGAGCCGGTTCGTGCTCTCGCCGCTCGCCGAGACCTTCGCGAGCCTGAAGCTGTTGCAGTGGGGCGTGGGGACGCATCCGGGCGAGCAGGAGTGGCTGCGGGAGCATCTGCCCAGCTACCGGGCCGAGTTGGCCGCCGATCCGGTGACCACGCTACTGATCCGCGCCGGGCTCGGGCGGAACTGGATCGCCGACTTCCTCACGCCCACCCCGAGGGACGGCGAGAGTTTCGCGGAGGGCGTGGCCCGGGTGCGGGCGGCGGAGCCCGCCGACGCCCGCGCACATCTGCGGACCTCCCTCGCCGGTCCGCTGCCCGGCGCCCTGGAGCGGGACGACCTGCCGGAGCGGGCGGCAGGGCTGTTGGAGTGGGTGTGGGAGACGACCGTACAGCCGTACTGGGAGCGTCGACGGCATGTCCTGGCGGGCGATGTGGTCGCTCGGACGGCGCAGGTCAGCCGGGGAGGGTGGGCGGCGGTGCTGGACTCGCTGCGGCCGGGGACGCGGTGGCTCGGGGAGAGCCGGTTCCAGGTCAACCGGCACGAGTACCCGCCCCGCGAGATCTCCGGCGCCGAGCTGGTGTTCGTGCCGGTCACGCCGAACGCGGGGTGGGTGTCGTGGGAGGGGCGGGAGCGGTACGCCGTCGTGTATCCGTGCGCGGGGGCGGCGCTGGCCGGGGACGGGCCGGGGCGGAGGGCGCCTTCCGGTCCCGGGGCGCCGGCCGGGGGCGGGAGCGGGCTGGGGGTGCCGTCCGGTCTCGGGGCGCTGCTGGGGGCGGCCCGGGCGGAGGTGCTGGTGCTGCTGGGGCGGGGGCCGTTGAGCACGTCCCAGCTGGTCGCGCTGACCGGTCAGGGGCTGGGGTCGGTGGGACGGCATCTGCGGGTGCTGCTGGACGCGGGGCTGGTGGAGCGGCGCCGGGCGGGGCGGTCGGTGCTGTACTCGCGGACGGGGGCCGGGGAAGTGCTGGTGGGCGCGGCGGCGGAGCGGCGGAAGAGGAGGATGCCCCCGGTTGGCCGAGGGTTCACCGTGCGGGACTAGCATCCCCGTATGACTACTGATGCCGTTTCCTCCCCCCTCTCCTCCCCCCTCGAAGTCGAGATCGGTGCGCTCAAGGGTGGGTCCGCGCAGCTCTCGGAGTACTCGGGGCAGGTCGTACTCATGGTGAACGTGGCTTCCAAGTGCGGGCTGACTCCGCAGTACACGGGGCTGGAGCGGCTCCAGGAGCGGTACGCCGCCCAGGGCTTCACCGTGATCGGGGTGCCCTGCAACCAGTTCCTCGGGCAGGAGCCCGGCACCGCCGAGGAGATCGCGGAGTTCTGCTCGGCGACGTACGGCGTGACCTTCCCGCTGACCGAGAAGGTCGAGGTGAACGGGGAGGGGCGGCACGCCCTCTACGAGCGGCTCGTCGGCTTCGCGGACGCCGAGGGCCACAGCGGGGACATCCGCTGGAACTTCGAGAAGTTCCTGATCGGCCGGGACGGCGAGGTCGTCGCCCGGTTCTCCCCGCAGACCGAGCCGGAGTCCGAGGACGTCGTGGCCGCGATCGAGAGCCGGCTCGGCTGACCGCTCGAACCCGTGGTTGACCCTGGTTGACCCTGCCCCTGGGGCAGGGCGGAGTCTCCTGGTCATCGGGCGAACGGCGCCCGGTGACGGAGGATGAGCCGGTGAACGACGACGAACTGCTGACCATCGGCGCGTTCGGCGCGCGGGCCCGGCTCTCGGCCAAGGCACTGCGCCTGTACGACCGGCTGGGACTGCTGGTCCCGGCGCACGTCGACGACGCCAGCGGCTACCGCTACTACCGCGCGGACCAGATCGAGCGCGCGCGGCTGGTGGCGCTGCTGCGGCGGCTGGACATGCCGCTGGCGCGGATCGCCGATGTGGTCGAGACCGGTGGCGCCACGGGCGCCGACCGGCTGGCCGCCTACTGGGCGGACGTCGAGGCACGTCTCGCGGCGCAGCGCACGCTCGCCGAGTACCTCCGTGGACGGCTGTCCGGAAGGAGTTCCGAGATGTACGGCAGGTTCGAGGTCGAGACGGTGGACGTGCCCGAGCGCGTGGTGATCACCGAGACACGGCACACGCTGGCGGACGAACTGCCCGCGTGGATCGGCACGTCGCTGGGACGGCTGGAGAAGGCCGCTGAGGCCTGTGGCGGGGTCACGGCCGCGCCCTTCGTCGTCTACCACTCCGAGGTGTCGATGGAGAGCGACGGGCCGGCGGAGGCGTGCGTACCGGTCGCCGACGAGGCGGCGGCGCGGGCATGGGCCGAGGAGCACGGTCGGTCCTGGCAGACCCGGGTGCGGGTCGAGCCGGCCCGGCGCCTCGCGTACACCCGGATCACCAAGGCGCAGGTGGCCCATCCGCAGATCCTGGCCGCGTTCGAGGCGGTGGAGGCGTGGATGAAGCGGGAGGGCTGGGACTACGACGGCCCCTGCCGCGAGGTCTACTTCGCCGACTGGGACGCGGCGGGGCCGCAGGACGCCGTGTGCGACGTGGCCTTCCCGGTGCGCCGCCCCGGGTAGGGCGGGCGCCGGGCGGCCAGGGCCGAGCCCCCTCGGCAAGGACGGCGATCTTGTCGAGAGGGCTCTGTCGGTCCTACCTGTGGAGTTGTCGTGCCCGAGCGGTTGCTGCCGGTTTTCAGCAACCTCGATTGAAGGTCCCCCGGCGCACCGAGGTCACGAACGACTGCCACAGGTCCGCGGAGAGCGCGATCCTGCAGCCGTCGGGAACCTTGGAGTCGCGCACGTACATCGTCTCGATTACCGGGGACAGGACCTCGACGCACGCCCCGTTGCCGTTGGTGTACGAGGACTTGGTCCACTGAGTCGTGGCCCCTTGCAGGATTGCCATGTTTGCTCCGATGGCGAGTTGCTGAGTGCTGTCGCCGCACTGCTGACACAGTGCGATTCGCGCCAACACTGTTGATCGTTGGCGCATTCGACGCTACCCGTCCGCTTGCCCTTTCGGAGGATCCATTCACTCGACCGGATGGCATATCCCAGCGGATCCTTCCGCCCGGAAGTACCGGAGGTGTATGATCCGGCCCGCATATTTCAGGGACCTCAGCGCGCGTACTCTTTCGCCATGTCCGAGATGAGTTGACGTGTTTGTTCCACGTTCAGTGCCTGTGCCCGGAGATGTTCGTACATCACGCTGTACTTCTGCACATCGGTCGCCTTCTCCAGGTAGAGGTCACTGGTCACGCCCTCGATGTACACCACGCTCGAGTCGGCCGCGTCCTCGAACTCCAGGAGCGTGTACTGGCCGTTGAGCCCGGAGTGCGCGCCCACGTCGAACGGCAGCACCTGCACGGTGATGTGCGGCAGCTGCGTCATCTCGATGAGGTGCTCCAACTGCTCGCGCATCACCGTCTTGCTCTCGACGACCCGGCGCAGACACGCCTCGTCCAGCACGGCCCACAGCCGCAGCGGGCTCTCCGCGGTGATGCGTTCCTGCCGCCGCAGGCGCACCTGGACGCGCTTGTCGATCTCGGCGTCCGGGGTCTCGGGCTGGGCCCCCCTGATGATGGCCTCGGCGTACGAGCGGGTCTGCAGCAGGCCGGTGACGATCTGGGGTTCGTACACCCGCAGCGACTCCGCGTCCGTCTCCAGGCCGATGTACACGCTGTAGGGGATGTCCCCGAACGCGTGCCACCAGCCCTGCTGGCGGGAGTCCTTCGCCATCTCCATCAGCGCGTCGACCATCCGCTGGTCCTCGACCTCGTACACCCCGCACAGGTCGCGCACGTCGCGCTGGCTGATGCTGCGCCGGCCGTTCTCCAGGCGGCTGATCTTCGACTGGGAGACAAGGAGGCGCTCGGCGACCTGCTCGGCCGTCATGCCCTTCTCCTCACGGAGTCGGCGCAACTCCTGGCCCAGACGGCGCCGCCTGACCGTGGGGTTGACATTGGACGTCACGGGACGCGCACCTCCGGCTGCATGCCTGTTGTTGACACTTTGCGTATCTGCTGTTGAGCAGACTGCCACCCAGGTGCTTTCTACCGCTGGAAAACGGTGGATATGCGGCCGGTACACGTCAGTTCGGGACAGCAACCCGAACAGAGGCCCGTGCAGGAACCCCGGCAGGAGCCCCGGCAGAGACCTGGGCAGGAGCCCGGACATGCGTCCGCGCGGGGTGGCGACGATCCACCACCCCGCGCGTCCGCGGCGGCTCCCGAACGGGTCATACGGGACTTGCGTGTTGCGGTCGTGCACATGCGCGCACGCACGCGTGTCGTGGAACTGCGGCTCAGTGGGCCACGACACGCGCCATGGAACTGCGCCGGGGCTGTGCCGGAACGCCACGGGCGGGCTCCGGTACTGGCCTGGCGCCCGGTCCGCCCGGTCCGCCTGGTCCGGCCCCCGGGGCCGCCGGGTTACGGCGTGGCTGGGCAGCCGCGCCGTTCTGGACGTCCATCACGGCGTGCGCGACGAGTCCGCCCATGGGGTCATGGCGGATCAGGTCCCGCAGCCGGGAGCGGGACGACCGTCCCTCGTTCCCCGGGTAGAGATGCTTGCCGAGGCCGACCGCGTGCGCCAGTGCGGCGAGCGCCGCGGTCCGCGGGTCCGGCGGCACGCCGGTGCGGATCGCGGAATCCAGCCGGGCCCTGATCTCCCGGCTGATGTCGTTGTCCGTCGCCTGGTAGCGAGTCGTCGGCAAAACTCCGCACATCTGGCCCGCTACGGCGGCAACCATGCCGCACCGCTCCAGATGCGAGAGGTAGGTCTGGCGCAGCCCGAGACGCGGCCCGCCGATCCAGTGAACAGCCCGTACGGGAGCGCCACGCCTTCGCAGCAACTCCAACGCGCAGTCCAATGTTGGATCTCCAGTCGGCCGTGGTGCCACCACGGCGATACGATCCCCGTCTGGGGCTATCCGTCCGGCCAGCGCCAGCTCCACTAGCTGCGCTCCGGCCAGACCAAGGTCGAGCGACTGCGGCTGTGCGGTGGTACCCGTGGTCGGGTCCAACGCCAGCAGCAACAACTCTTCCGGAAGAGTTCTGCGGCTCCTGCCCATCCATGCCTCCCCGCGTGGATGAATGACAGGGTGACCCCTCTCACATTGGTCTGTCGAGGGTGCGTGACCTGTTTGTAGTGGAACCAGTAGGTATGTCGTTCTCGTCTACCGCAGGAGCCAAGCCCACGACACAGGACACTGGTACATGGTTCGGACAACGCCCAGAGGCGGGTCCGGGGCGGGCGGTTCACGGTTCGGCAGCACATGCAGAACATGCAGCAGATGCGCATGCAGCAGATGGAGGAGGCATCGGTGGCGGGCGAGTCCCCCGACAGGTCGAAGCAGCGCGAGTCGTCGGCAGAACCGACGTCGGGGAGCGCGGGGTCGGTTCCCAAGGCACGCGAACTCCGCGATCCGCGGCTCGCGGTGACATCGGAATCCCCGTCCCGGGGCGGCGTGGACACGGCAACCAGGGTGTTCTCCGTACGCGAACTGGAGATCGAACCGGAGGCCGACACGGAGACCGAGGAGGCCGCCGGCGGCCGGACGGACGCCGAGGGTGCCCAGGGCGACGGTGACGCGGGCGGCGCGGGCAGTGCCGGGAGCGGCGCGGGTTCCGGAGACGCCGGGGGCGCGGACGGCGCCCGGGGGGCCGGGGGCCGTGCGGGTTCCGGGAGCGGTTCGCGTGCCGAGGGCGAGTCCGGCTCCGGGAGTGAGCCGAGTGCCACGGACGCCGGGGGCGCGGGCCGCGCCGAGAGCGGTACGGATTCCGGGGGCGAGGCGGGTGCCGTCGCGTCGGGTGGGTCCGAGGACGTGAAGGGCGCCGAGGAAGGCGCTGAGGGCTCCTCTGAGGGCCCAGGGGACCATGAGAGCGGCTCGGGCGCCTCCCACCCCTCCGGCGGCCCCGAGGACGGCGATGGGCGCCTTCGGGCGGCTGCGGCGCGGTCGGCGACGTCGGAGGACGAGACGCCGGAGCCCGGGGCCGACGCCGGGGCGACCGACGCCTCGGCCAGGAACCCCGCGGCGGGCAAGGCCGGCGAGGACACCGACGCAGCCGACGAGGACGGGACCGCGCCGGGGGCGAAGCAGAAGCCCGAGGCGGACGCCGGCACCGGCACCAAGACCGAGGCCGGCGCCGGAGCTGAGGGTGATCGCAGTTCCGAGCCCGAGGCCGGCGCCGACGCCAAGGACGGGGCCGGCGGCGGTTCCGCTGCCAAGGCCGCGCCCAGCGGCAAGGCCGCCGCCGGAGCCGGAGCCGGCGCTGCTGCCGCGTCCGACGCCCCGGCCGGTGCCGAGCCCGAGGCTGGTGCCGGAACCGACACCGGTGTGGGCGCCGGCACCGGGACGGACGCCGAGGCTGATCCCCAGCCCGAGGCCGGTGCGCGGTCCGGCGCCAAGCCCGGAGACGCACCCGGAGACGCACCCGCGGCCAGGGCCTCGGCCAAGGTCGCCCCCAAGTGGGCCTCCGGTGCCGATGCGGATAGTGGGGACAAGGGAGACGAAGACGGCAAGGGGGGCGAGGGCGACGAGCACAGCTCCGCCGGCGACGCCCCCTCCGCCGAAGACTCCCCCGTCGACCAGCCCACCGCCGTCTTCAAGACGCCCCGGCCCAAGCCCTCCGTCGACCAGCCGACCACCATGCTGAAGCTGGGCGACGTCCCCAAGCCGAAGCCCACCCCCGCCGCCGAGGCCGAGGCCGAGCCCACGGCCGAGCCCGCACCCGCGCCCGAGGTCGAGCGGACCAGTCGGTTCGTTGCGCTCAAGCCTCTCGACGAGCCCCGGCAGCCGAAGGCCGCGCCGCCCGAGACCACCGCTTACGTCCCCCAGGTCGGTCCCGAGCGCACCACCCAGCAGCCGCTGCCGCCGAAGCCGCCGCTGGACCTGCTGGCCGAGCTCACCAACACCCCGCCTCCCCCGCCGACCGTCCTGCGCGGGCTGGGCCGGCGGGTCAAGATCTGGACCCCGCTGGCCATCCTGCTGGCCGTCGTCTTTGCGATCGCGCAGGCCGTCCGCCCGCTCCCGGCGACCGCCCTCGAGCTGACCGCGAAGGACTCCTACACCTTCGAGGGCGGCAAGCTCACCCTCCCCTGGCCGGACGAGGGCCAGGGCGCGATGGACGTCAACGGCATCGGCAACATGGACGGGTTCGGGGACCAGAAGCCCGTCGCCATCGGGTCCGTCGCCAAGGCCATGACCGCGTACATCGTGCTCAAGGACCACCCGCTGAAGGCGGGCGCCGAGGGTCCGAGCATCCCCGTGGACTCCACCGCCGAGAAGGAGGGCGGCTACGACGCGGACGGCGAGTCGACGCTCAACACCGTCAAGGCGGGCGACGAGCTCACCGAGAAGCAGGCCCTCTCGGCGATCATGATCCCGTCGGCGAACAACATCGCCCGGCTCCTCGCCCGCTGGGACGCGGGCACCGAGGCGGCGTTCATCAAGAGGATGAACGCCACCGCCAAGGAGCTCGGGATGACGAACACGACGTACACCGACGCCTCCGGCCTGAAGGAGACCACCGTCTCCACCGCCGCGGACCAGGTGAAACTGGGGAACGAGCTGGTGAAGATCCAGGCCCTCACGGACATCACCAAGTTGCCCGAATGGACCGACCCGTCGGGTCAGAAGTGGCGCAACTACAACACCCTCGTCCCGTACAACAACGCGATCGGCATCAAGACCGGCTCCACCACCGCGGCCGGCGGCAACCTGTTGTTCGCCGCGACCAAGGAGGCCGGCGGTGAGACGGTGACCGTGGTCGGCGCGATCCTCGGCCAGCACAAGTCGCCGATCATCGACACCGTCAACGCGGTCAGCAAGAACGCGCTACTCGCCGCGCAGGGCGCGATCACCTCGGCGAAGATCCTCAAGAAGGGCGACGTCGTGGGGTATGTCGACGACAAGATGGGCGGCCGTACGCCCGTCGTCGTCACCAAGGACGTCCCGGCGGTCGGCTGGGCCGGGCTGACGGTGAAGCTGAAGTTCGCCGCCGACGACGTACCGCACACGGCGAAGGCCGGCACCCAGGTGGGCACGCTCACCGTCGGGGACGGCACCAGCAGCGCGGTCAAGGTGCCGGTCGCACTCGAGAGCGACCTGACCGAGCCGGGCTTCACGGACAAGCTCACGCGCATCGGCTGACCCTGCGGACACCCTCCGCAGCTCGCTCCACCCCGCCGGGCAGCCACCCGGCGGGGTGCGTGCTAGCGTCGCGAAACGGGACAGGTCGCCGGTCGCGAGGAAGCCGCCGTGAAGCGGGTACGAACAGCACGCGACCGAGAACGGAAGACGGGACACGGGGAGTGCCTTCAGGTGGCCACTGCGGAGCCGACACGCACCGACGACACCGGCCGGAACCCGGACGACGACACCACCGGCCCGGAACCGGACGACGCCAAGGACGCCACCGGCGCGGACCCGGCTGACACCGGCACCCGCGACACCCAACGCCCCGCCCCACGCCCCGTACGGGCCACCCTCGACCGGTTCCGTGACTTCCTGCGGCGCCACCTGGTGCTGTCCGTCACCGCGCTCTCCGGTGCCCTGCACCTCCTCTGGTTCTTCACCTTCGCGAACAGCGGCGGTGACCTCGCGGCGCAGGACGCGTGGGCCGAGTTCGTCGGCCGGCACCCCGACTCCGCGTACAACCTGGCCTGGTACGGCGGCATGCACCCGGTGTCGTACAGCGTGGTGTCGCCGTATCTGATGTCGGTGCTGGGTGTCCGTACGACGATGATGATCGCGGGGACGCTCTCCGCGGGGCTCCTCACCCTCATCCTGCTGCGCTGCCGGCCGGTGAAGAACCCCGTCTGGCCCGCCCTCGCGGGGGTCTTCGCGCTGCTGTGCAACGCCGCCTCCGGGCGGGTGACCTACGGCCTCGGCAACCTGTTCGCGCTGGCCGCCGTGGCCGTCGTGTTCTGCTGGCCGTACCGCTGGCGCTACAAACGGTGGGCGAAGGCGCTGTGTGCGGCCCCGCTGGCGGCGCTCGCGACGATGGGCTCGCCGGTGGCGGGCCTCTTCGTCGGGATCGTCGCGGTCGCGCTGTTCCTCCAGAAGCGGCGCCCGGGAGCGTGGGCGCTCGGTCTCGCGCCCGCCGCCGTGGTCGCCGTCTCCGCCTGGCTGTTCCCCTTCTCCGGTACCCAGCCGATGTCCTTCGGCTCGGCGTCCCTGCCGCTGCTGTCCGCGGCGGTCGTGTTCGCCGTCGTACCGCGGGACTGGAAGACCGTACGGATCACGGCGGCCGTGTACGGCTTCGGGGTGCTGGCGGTGTGGCTGATCAGCTCGCAGATCGGGTCGAACATCACCCGCCTCGCGATGCTGTTCACGGGTGTGGTGCTGATGGCGGCCCTGCCGTTCGCGGTGCCGCGCAGCCGCAAGTGGTACGTGATCGTCGTGGCGTCCCTCGGGTTCGTCGGGTGGATCGGCTTCAAGTCGGTGGACGACGTCGTCCGTACGACCCCCGCCGCCTCCTGGGCGCGCGAGCTGGCACCCCTCGTCAACGAACTCCAGGACGTCGGCGCCGAGAAGGGCCGCGTCGAGGTCGTACCGGCCCGCTCACACCGCGAGGCCTCCGCGCTCGCGCCGTACGTCAACCTGGCCCGGGGCTGGAACCGGCAGGCCGACATGGAGCGCAATCCCCTCTTCTACGACGACACCCTGAACTCCGCGAACTACCACGAGTGGCTCGGCCGTTGGGCCGTGCACTACGTCGTCGTCCCCAAGGACGAGCTGGACGGCGACGGCGGCGAACGGGAGCGGGAACTGGTGCAGCGCGGGCTGCCGTATCTGGAGCAGATCTGGGGCGACGCCAACTGGCAGCTGTTCCGGGTCCTCGACCCGGCGCCGCTCGCCGAGCCGAACGCGGTCGTGCAGCGCGCCGAGCAGGGCGAGATGGTGATCGACGTGAAGAAGGCGGGCCGGATCATGATCCGCATCCCGTACTCGCCCTGGCTGAGCGTGGTCGACGCGGAGGGCAAGAGCCTGAAGGCCCCCCAGGAGACGAAGGCCTCCAAGGACCGCGCCGACGACGAGCCGAAGTCGTACACCAACCCCAACGGGTGCCTCTACGAGACGGAGGAGGACACGGAGGGGGACCGGTGGACGATGCTGCTGGCGCCGAAGGCGGGGGTGTACCGGCTTGCCGCGCCTTATCAGTTGCCGCGGGGCACTCCGTGTCCTGACGAGCTCAAGTGACCCTGCGCTGATGCCGACGTACCAGGGGGCTCCGCCCCCTGGACCCCCTACCTATGCCCACCCGCCACCCGTTTGCGGTGGGACAGAAGGCACCGTCTTCACCTCAGCTCGGCCACATACCGATCCGTTCCCGGGATCGTCGGGACGAACGGCGCCATCAGCTCCACCCTCCCCAGTCCCGACTCGGTGACCAGCGTGTCCAGGCCCGTGAAGTGAGCCTCCCAGCACTCCCGGGGATCCGTCTCCAGGAACCACAGCAGTGTCAGGCGGGTGTCGACGCCCTCGACCTGCTTGACGTAGGTCATGCGGTCGCCGGGGAGGGGGGTCGGGCGGAAGACCGTGACCATCGCGGCCGGGGAGCCGGCCAGCCGCTTGGGCAGGTGGCGGGCGCGCAGCCACTCCAGCAGTTCGGCGCGCTGCTCGGCGGAGTCGGTGTCGATGACCTCGACGACCAGACCGGCGTAGGGGTGGTCCAGGGCGTGGTAGTCCCTCGGGCCCGCCGCGCCGTCCCGGTAGACCGTCGCCTCGTGGTCCTGGAAGGCCGTGAAGACATGGGTGCGGTCCTGGTAGACCCGGGCGTCCCGGTTGAGGCGCTTGTTGATCGCGACCGTCCACCGCATGTGGTCGTCGTAGCGGCCGTCGGTGACCCAGTACGTCGTGATGTAGCAGCCGGCGGTGACCGGCTGGGCGATCGCCGACTTCTCGGGGTAGCGCAGCAGTTGCAGATCCCTGGTCGCCACCCACCGCCGTCCCGCGTACATCCAGGGCATCGCCATCGCACCGGCGTAGTAGTGGTCGTCCTCGTACCAGCGGTTGTAGGCGTACTCGTGCCCCGGGTGCGGTTCGACCATGGTGATCAGGGCGTGGCCGGGCCGGACTCCGTACGGGCCGACGGCGGCCAGTTCGGCGTACGTCTCGCTGCGGGTCTCCTCGCTCACGTTCCTCCCCTTCCGTCCTCCTGCGCTCGCCCCTACTCTGACGCTCCGTCAGAAAAGGTGCCAGAGCCGGGAGGTCACCGATGTCACTGCTCGCGGGCAAGACCGTCGTCGTGTCGGGGGTCGGGGCCGGGCTCGGTCACCAGGTCGCGGCCGCGGTCGTACGGGACGGCGGGAACGCGGTGCTGGGGGCGCGTACCGAGGCGAATCTCGCCAAGAGCGCGGCCGAGATCGATCCGGACGGTACGCACACCGCGTGGCGGGCGACCGACATCAGGGACGAGGGGCAGTGCGAGGCGCTGGCGGCGCTGGCGCGGGAGCGGTTCGGCGGGATCGACGCGGTGGTCCAGGTGGCCGCCTGGGACTCGTACTTCGGCGGGCTCGCGGACGCCGACTTCACGACCTGGCAGTCGGTCCTGGAGGTGAACCTGCTGGGGTCGCTGCGGATGACCCGGGCGTGTCTGGCGGGGCTGAGGGCGCGCGGGGGCGGGTCGGTCGTCTTCATCGGTACGCAGTCGGCGGTGGCGGCGCCCTCCCAGGTGCGGCAGGCGGCGTACGCGGCGTCGAAGGGGGCGCTCACCAGCGCGATGTACTCACTGGCACGGGAGTTGGGCCCGGACCGGATCCGGGTCAACACCGTGCTGCCGGGGTGGATGTGGGGGCCTCCGGTGCAGGCGTATGTGCAGTTCACGGCGCAGACGGAGGGGGTGCCGGAGGCGGAGGTGCTGGGCCGGCTCGCCGGGCGGATGGCGCTGCCGGATCTGGCCACGGACGGGGACGTGGCGGACGCTGCGGCGTTCCTCGCCTCGGACCGGGCGCGGGCCATCACGGGGCAGTCGTTGCTGGTCAACGCGGGTGAGCTGATGCGATGACCCCATGACAGGGCGTTCACGTAGATGAACGCGAACCACGATACCGAATACCTTTACCTCCCTTTGACCCGACGCTTACTTGTCGTGTTCATGTGACAGCGCCCACGATGAGCGCCGGGCTGAACCCTGGGAGGGCACATGAACGGTCTCGACTGGGCCGTGCTCATCGGCTACTTCGGCGTGATGATCGCCATCGGTGTCTGGTCACACAAACGGGTGGACAACGTCAGTGACTTCTTCACCGCGGGCGGCAAGATGCCCTGGTGGCTGTCCGGCATCTCGCACCATATGTCCGGCTACAGCGCGGTGATGTTCACGGGCTACGCGGGCATCGCCTATACCTACGGCATCACCTCTTTCGTCACCTGGTCCTTCCCCATCGCGCTGGGCATCGCCATCGGCTCCAAGCTGTTCGCGCCACGTATCAACCGGCTGCGGTCACGGCTTCATGTGGCTTCCCCGCTCGAATACCTCAAGAACCGCTACGACCTGAAGACCCAGCAGGCCCTCGCCTGGTCCGGGATGCTGCTGAAGATCGTGGACGTGGGCGCCAAGTGGGCCGCCATCGCCACCCTGTTGTCGGTCTTCACCGGTATCTCGCTGAACCAGGGCATCCTCATCACCGGCGCGATCACCGCCGTCTACTGCACGATCGGCGGCCTGTGGGCGGACGCGCTGACCGAACTCGGCCAGTTCGTCATCCAGTTACTGGCCGGCGTCGCGATGTTCGTGGCCGTCGTACTGAAGTTGAACGACAAGGGCATCGGGTTCTTCGGCGCCTGGGACGAGCCCGCCCTCCAGGGCCACGACAAGCCGCTGGTCGGCAACTACGGCACCGTCTTCCTCCTCGCCTTCCTCTTCATCAAGCTCTTCGAGTACAACGGCGGCATGCTCAACCAGGCCCAGCGGTACATGGCCACGGCCACCCCGAAGGAGGCCGAGCGGTCCGCGCGGCTTTCGGCGGCGCTGTGGCTGGTCTGGCCGGTGGTGCTGTTCTTCCCGATGTGGATGTCCCCGCTGCTGGTCACCTCGCAGAAGCCGGACGGCTCCGACTCCTACGGCCTGATGACCGAACAGCTGCTCCCGCACGGCCTGTTGGGCCTGGTCATCGTCGGCTTCTTCTCGCACACCATGGCCATGTGCTCCTCCGACGCGAACGCCATCGCCGCCGTCTTCACCCGGGACTGCGCACCGGTGCTGTCGCGCAGGGCCCGGGAGTGGAACCAGCGGTCGGGCCTGATCGCGGCCCGCGTCACCACGGTCGTCTTCCTCGGCCTGTCCATGGCGGCGGCCACCCAGGTCAACTCCCCCGCCTTCAAGGACATCATCACGGTCGTCATCAAGTGGGTGGCCGGGCTCATGGGCCCGATGGCGATCCCGATGATGCTGGGCCTGCTCCGCCCCTTCCGCCGCTCCGGCCCGACCGCGGCCCTCACCAGCTGGTCGATGGGCCTGCTCGCCTTCTGGCTGGTCAACTACCCCATCAACTGGAACGTCGACGGCGGAGTCCCGCTCCAGTACCAGGTCTCCGTCCCCCTCGCCGTCTCCCTCGTCCTCTACATCCTGGTCGGCTTCCTCAAGCCGGAGGACACCCCGGAACGCCTCGCCATCATCGACCGCATCAACACGGACGACGACTCCTCGGGCGCGGCGGCCACCATCCCGCCCCAGCGGGACGCCGTACCCGCCAAGGACTGAGAAGCGGGGGTCGGAAAGGCCGGAGGCTAGGGGCTCGGGAGCCCCTAGCCTCTCCTCATGATCCGAACCGCGACCCCCGCCGACATCCCCGTGATCCACGCCCTGATCCGCGAACTCGCCGCCTACGAAAAGGAACCCGAGGAGGCGAGGGCCACGCCGGAGCAGCTGCACGAGGCCCTCTTCGGCGAACACCCCGCCGCCTACGCCCACATCGCGGCCGACGACACCACCGGCGAACCGGTCGGCTTCGCGCTCTGGTTCCTCAGCTTCTCCACCTGGCGCGGCGTCCACGGCATCTACCTGGAGGACCTCTACGTCCGCCCCGCCGTCCGCGGCTCCGGCCACGGCAAGGCCCTGCTGACGGAGCTGGCCCGGATCTGCGTCGCACGCGGCTACCAGCGTCTGGAGTGGTCCGTCCTGAACTGGAACCGCCCCGCGATCGACTTCTACGAGGCACTGGGCGCCCGGCCCCAGGACGAGTGGACGGTGTACCGGCTGACGGACGGGGCGCTGAGCAAGCTGGGAGGTTAGGACGCGCCCCTGGGATACCTGGTCAGCCAGCCCGGGGAGGCGCCCGCCGGGTTGTGGAGGGCCGGGCCCTGGGTCATCTCCATGGCGAAGTCGTCGGCCAGTTCCAGGAGTGTGGGGCGGCCCTCCAGTTCGGCCAGCCAGGCCGGCGGGAGGGCCGTCTCCCCGTGGAGGGCACCGAGGAGGCCGCCGAGCAGGGCGGCGGTCGGGGCGGAGGGGCCGTCCTGGTTGACGGCGAGGCGCAGACCGTGCCGGACGTCGTCCGCGACGAGCGCGCAGTACACGGCGGCGGAGAGGACGCCGGGGGCGGTGCCGGGACCCATCAGGGCCGTGACTCTCTCCGGTCCGGGCAGTCCCTGGCGCAGGGCGCCCAGGGCGCGCTGGAGCGCCTCGGAGACGGGTTCGTGCCCGGGGCGCGCGGCCAGTACGGCGAGCGCCTGCTGTACCGCCGTGTCGAGGCTCTCGCCGCGCGCCAGCGCGTGCACGGTGACGGCGTACGCGCCCGCCGACAGGCAGGCGGCGGGGTGGCCGTGGGTCTGGGCCGCGCACTCGACGGCGAGCTGGGCGACGAGCTGGGGCTCCCAGCCGACGAGGAGGCCGAACGGGGCGGAACGGGCGGTGGCCTCGGGGCCGTCGGCGGCGGGGTTCTTGGGTGCGTCGAGGGTGCCGAGCCGGTCGTCGCCGAGGCCCATGAGAAGCGGACGGGTGGGGTCGCGGCGGGCGTACAGCCACTCCTCGTGGGCCAGCCAGCCGTCGTCCTTGCGGCGCAGGTCGGGACCCCAGTCGCGCTGGGTCGCGGCCCATCTCAGATACGCCCGGTGCAGATCGGTCGGCGGGTGCCAGGCGCCGGTGTCGCGGCGGACCTGGGCGCGGATCAGGCCGTCCACGGTGAACAGGGAGAGCTGGGTGAGGTGGGTGACGGCGCCGCGACGGCCGTAGGCGGGGGCGAAGTCGACGACGCCGTCCGGGCCGTGGACCCGCAGGATCTCCTCGAGGCCGAGCGCGTCGACGGGCGCCCCCAGCGCGTCCCCGACGGCGGCGCCGAGGAGCGTGCCCCGCACCCGGCTGCGGAAGTCCTGCTGTTCCGTACGGCCCCAGACGGGGCCCGATGGCGTACTCACGTCGTACTCACCCAGTCCTCCCGGCCACCGTCCGTACGTACGACGTCCGTCACTGTAATCGAACGCAGCTCACCGGCCATCCTGTCCGTGGACTGTCAGGCGCAGGAGTGCGGGCGGGTATGGAGGGGTGATGGAGAAGTGGCGGGGTAAGGAGACCCGCATGACCATGTCCACCTCACGAATCACACAGCCCTCACGGGTTCTCCCTCTCGCCGCCACTGTTCTCACCGGGACGGTCGCGCTCTACATCGCCCTCGTGGCGTTCGGGAACATCACGGACTTCGGGACCAACCAGCAGTTCGTACGGCATGTGCTGGCGATGGACACCACGTTCAAGGACGACGACCTGATGTGGCGCGCGGTGACGAGCAAGGGGCTGCAGGACGCGGCGTACATCGCGATCATCCTGTGGGAGACCGTCGCCGCCGTGGTGCTGGTCGCCGGGACGTGGTTCTGGGCGCGGAAGGACTACGTACGGGCCCGGGCGCTCTCCACATACGGCCTGCTGATGCTCATGCTGCTCTTCGGCGCCGGGTTCATCGCGATCGGCGGGGAGTGGTTCTCGATGTGGCAGTCGGACACCTGGAACGGGCTGGACGCCGCGCTGCGGGTGTTCCTGCTCAGCGGGGTCGTGCTGATCGTCGACCACCTGCCGTTCGCGAACGAGCGGTCCGGCGACTGACTACTCGACGACCCTGACCTTCGTCCCCGTGTCGCCGAACGCCCACAGGGCCGCGCCGTCCGCCTTCGCCATGCGGATGCCGCCGGTCTGTGTGCCGGAGGCGGGCGGGGGCGGGGAGGAGCCGTCGACCGCGTTGGAGAAGGCGATGTTGACGCCCGAGACGACGGAGAAGTAGACGATGTGCTCGATCGCCACGCCGTCGGAGCCGGTCGTCGCGTCCTTGCGGACGGAGACCGTGTAGGTGCCCGGCGCCGGGGCGATCGTGCCCGGCCAGACCGTGAAGGTACGGCGGGCGGTGTCGTCAGCGTCGACCAGCCAGACCCGGCGGTCGGAGAGGTCGTAGACCACCCGCCGGCCGGTGCCCGAGGCGTCCGGCACCTCGGTCTTCGACGGGGACGGCGACGCCTTCGGCGACGCGGACGGCTTCGCGTCCGTGGAAACCCGCGCGGTCGGGCGGCTCGCCGCCGCCGTCGGATGCGGGCCCTGCTCGGCCTTCACCGTCAGGACGGCGACCGCGGCGACCGCGCCCGCCGTCAGACCGGTGACCCAGACCCACGAGGGAAGCCGTCGGGCAGGCACGGGCACGCATCTCCTCAGCTACGGAAATCCCCCAACAGGGGCCCCCACAGGGGGTCGGATCATCGTACTCACTCAAGCACCGGCAGAAGCTCCGGCAGGTGGCCGTCCGAGGCCTCCGCGGCACGCTGCCGCTCCTGAGGTACCTCGCCGTAGAGCGTAGTGCGCGGCCGCGCCGGACGGCCCGCCGTCTCCGCCACCGCGATCAGGTCCCTGACGGACTTGTAGGAGCCGTAACTGGAGCCCGCCATACGGGAGATGGTCTCCTCCATCAGTGTCCCGCCCAGGTCGTTCGCGCCCGAGCGGAGCATCTCCGCCGCGCCCTCCGTGCCCAGCTTCACCCAGCTGGTCTGGATGTTGGGGATGTGCGGGTGGAGGAGGAGGCGAGCCATCGCCGTGACGGCCCGGTTGTCGCGCATCGTCGGACCGGGACGGGAGATGCCCGCGAGGTAGACGGGCGCGTTGGTGTGGATGAAGGGAAGGGTCACGAACTCCGTGAAGCCGCCGGTCTGTTGCTGGATGCGGGCCAGCGTCCGCAGGTGCCCGAGCCAGTGACGGGGCTGGTCGACATGGCCGTACATCATGGTCGAGCTCGACCGGATGCCGAGTTCGTGCGCGGTGGTGACGACCTCGATCCAGGTCGCCGTCGGCAGCTTGCCCTTGGTCAGGACCCAGCGGACCTCGTCGTCGAGGATCTCGGCCGCCGTGCCGGGGATGGAGCCGAGGCCGGCCTCCTTAGCCGCGCTCAGCCACTCCCGGATCGACATGCCGGTGCGGGTCGCGCCGTTGACGACCTCCATCGGCGAGAAGGCGTGCACATGCATCCCGGGGACGCGGGCCTTCACCGCCTTCGCGATGTCGAAGTACGCCGTCCCGGGCAGGTCGGGATGGATGCCGCCCTGCATACAGACCTCCACCGCGCCCAGCTCCCACGCCTGTTGGGCGCGGTCGGCGACCTGGTCCAGCGAGAGCGTGTACGCGTCCGCGTCCGTGCGGCGCTGCGCGAAGGCGCAGAACCGGCAGCCGGTGTAGCAGACGTTGGTGAAGTTGATGTTCCGGGTGACGATGTACGTCACGTCGTCGCCGACCGCCGCCCGGCGCACGTCGTCCGCGATCCGGGTGAGCGCGTCCAGGGCCGGGCCGTCCGCGTGGAGGAGGGCGAGGGCCTCGGCGTCGGTGAGCCGGGTGGGGTCGTCGGCCGCCGTGCGCAGGGCCTCGCGTACGTCGGTGTCGATGCGCTCGGGGACCATGCCGGGGGCGGCGGCCTCGCGCAGGGCGGCCCAGTCGCCGTACACCTCGTCGAAGTCGTCGCGGCGGTCGGACGTGCGGCCTTCGGTGTCGATCGAGACATGCAGATCCGTACGGCCGGACGGGACGAACACCTCCTCCGGCTCCTGCCAGGGCCGCCCCTCGACGACGGCGTCCGGCACGGCGAGGCCGGTCCCGGGGTCGGCGAGCGCCCGCACGTGCGGCAGCAGCCGCGGGTCCAGCCAGGGCTCACCGCGGGTGACGAACTCCGGGTACACGCAGAGACGTTCCCTCAGCTCGAACCCGGCGGCCCGGGACCGCTCGGTCAGCTCCTCGATCTGCGGCCAGGGGCGCTCGGGGTTCACGTGGTCGATGGTGAGCGGGGAGACCCCGCCCCAGTCGTCGATCCCGGCGCCGATCAGCCGCTCGTACTCGCTGTCGACGAGGTTGGGCGGGGCCTGGAGGTTGGCGGAGGGGCCGAGGATGTGCCGGGCTACGGCTACGGCGGCGACCAGTTCGTCCAGCTCCGCGTCCGGCATGCCGCGCATCGCGGTGTCCGGCTTGGCGCGGAAGTTCTGGATGATCAGCTCCTGGACGCCGTGGTAGGCGCGGGAGACCTTCCGCAGCGCGAACAGCGACTCCGCGCGCTCCTCGTACGTCTCGCCGATGCCGATGAGGATGCCCGAGGTGAAGGGGACGGACGACCGGCCCGCGTCCTCCAGGACCCGCAGCCGTACGGCGGGCTCCTTGTCCGGGGAGCCGTAGTGGGGGCCTTGGGGCTCCGACCACAGACGGGTGGCGGTCGTCTCCAGCATCATGCCCATGCTGGGCGCGACGGGCTTGAGCCGCTGGAAGTCCGTCCAGGACATCACCCCTGGGTTCAGGTGGGGCAGCAGCCCCGTCTCCTCCAGGATGCGGATGGAGATCGCGCGGACATAGGCGATCGTGTCGTCGTAGCCGTGCGCGTCGAGCCACTCGCGCGCCTCCGGCCAGCGGTCCTCCGGCTTGTCGCCGAGGGTGATGAGGGCTTCCTTGCAGCCGAGGGCGGCGCCCTTGCGGGCGACGTCCAGGACCTCGTCGGGGGACATGAACATCCCGTGGCCCGCGCGGCGCAGCTTGCCCGGCACGGTGACGAACGTGCAGTAGTGGCACTTGTCGCGGCACAGACGGGTCAGGGGGATGAAAACGCTCTTCGAGTACGTGATGACACCGGGCCGGCCGGCCGCCTCCAGGCCCGCGTCCCGCACCCGGGCGGCGGACGCGGTGAGGTCGTCGAGGGCCTCACCGCGCGCCTGGAGCAGCACCGACGCCTCGCCGACGTCGAGGGCGACGCCGTCCCGGGCGCGTTTGAGGGCGCGACGCATGGAGTTCTCGGTCGGCCCGGTTCCGGAGGTCGCGGAAGTCGTCATTCTTTGAGCATACGTTCGGGCTGGTCAGGGACGATGGGGGCGTCCGATTCGTCCCCGACTGCGGGTTCTACTGGAAACGGGCGAGGTCGTCGAGTACCCGCAGCACCTCGGCCTCCCCGGCCGGCGGGAGCTGCACCACGGCCTCCTCGATGCCGAGGTCCGCGTAGTGCGCGAGCTTGCCCGCCGACGGCTGGACGGCGTACGGGACGACCTCCAGCGCCTGCGGATCCCGGCCCGCGTCTGCCCAGGCCGCCCGCAGCACCGGCAGGGACTCCGACAGGCCGCGCCCGCCGATCGGCAGCCAGCCGTCGGCGTACTCGCAGACGTGGGAGAACAGCTTCGGCCCGGCGCCCCCGCCGAGGAGCGTGCGCGGCCCGACCACCGGCCCGCGCGGCTTCTGGGCCGGCTTGGGATGGGCGGAGCTTGCCTGGACGGACCCGAACTCCCCCTCGTAGCCGGTCGGTTCCTCGCTCCACAGCGCCCGCATGAGCCCCATCCGCTCCCGGACGAGTTCCCGTCGCGTACGCCACTCCACCCCGTGGTCGGCGGCCTCCTCCACGTTCCAGCCGAAGCCGAGGCCGAGGGTGAACCGGCCGCCGGAGAGATGGTCCAGGGTCGCGATCTGCTTGGCGAGGTCGATCGGGTCGTGCTGGGCGACGAGGGTGATCCCGGTGCCGAGACCGAGGCGCTCCGTCACCGCGGCGGCCTGGCCGAGGGCGACGAAGGGGTCGAGGGTACGGCCGTACTCGCGCGGCAGTTCGCCGCCGGCGGGGTAGGGCGTGATCCGCTCGACCGGGATGTGGGTGTGCTCGGGCAGGTACAGGCCCGCGAACCCTCGCTGCTCCAGCTCATGGGCGAGGCGGGTGGGGGTGATCGTCTCGTCGGTGAGGAAGATCGTGACGGCGATGCGCATAGCGGGCCTTTCGGTGCCGGTTCCTCTGTGTTCATCTCTGCCGGTTCATCTGTACGGGTTCATCTGTACGGCTTCACCTGTGCGGGTTCATCTGTATCGGGAGAAGGCGTCGGTGTCCATACCGACCGGTCGGAACAGCTCGGAACCGAGAGGGAGAGACATGGGTGAGGACGGCATCGCACGCAGGGCTCTGTTAGTCACCGGAGCCGCCACCGCGCTGACCGTGGGAAGCGTGAGCTTCGCCGCGGCGGCCGACGGGGAGCAGGAGACGAGGACGGTGGGGGGCACCCTGCCGACCGGCTCACCGGACTTCGTGTACGTCCCGGTGGAAGTCCCCGCCGGGGTGAGGGAGCTGAAGGTCTCCTACACCTACTCCCGGCCGTCCGTCCCGGCCGGCACCGCCGGCAACGCCCTCGACATCGGCCTCTTCGACGAGCGGGGCACGGAGCTGGGCGGCGAGGGCTTCCGGGGCTGGTCGGGAGGCGCCCGCACGGAGTTCTTCGTCCGGGCGGACGAGGCGACGCCGGGCTATGTCGCCGGGCCGGTCCGCCCCGGCACCTGGCACATCGCGCTCGGCCCCTACACGGTGGCGCCGCAGGGTCTGACGTACGAGATCACGGTGACCCTGACCTACGGCGAGCCCGGCCGCACGGCACGGCCGGTGTACCCGCCTTCGCGTGCCCGTGGCCGGGGCCGGGCCTGGTACCGGGGCGACTGCCACCTCCACTCCTGGTACTCCGACGGCCGCCGCACCCCCGCCGAGATCGCGGCGCTGGCCCGCGCGGCGGGCCTGGACTTCATCAACACCTCGGAGCACAACACCCACGCGGGGCACGGGGCGTGGGCGGACGTGGCCGGGGACGACCTCCTGATCCTGCTGGGCGAGGAGATCACGACCCGCAACGGCCACGTCCTGGCGATCGGCACCGACCCGGGAACCTTCGTCGACTGGCGCTACCGGGCCCGCGACGACCGCTTCGGCCGCTTCGCGCGCCGGATCCGCCGCACCGGCGGCCTGGTCGTCCCGGCCCACCCGCACGCCACCTGCATCGGGTGCGCCTGGAAGTTCGGCTTCGGGGAGGCGGACGCGGTGGAGGTCTGGAACGGCCCCTACACCCCCGACGACGAGGTGGCGCTGGCCTCCTGGGACGCGACGCTGGTGGCGGCCGTGCGGGGCGGACGCGGGGAGTGGCTTCCCGCGATGGGCAACAGCGACGCCCACCGCGACCCGGACGTCGTGGGCCTCCCGCAGACCGTCGTCCTGGCCGACGACCTCACCCGGGAGGCCGTCCAGTCCGGGATCCGCGCGGGCCGCTCCTACCTCGCCGAGTCCAGCGCGGTCTCCCTGGCCTTCACGGCGACCGGCGGCAAGGGCCGACAGGCCGGAATCGGCGAGCGGTTGGCGGTGGACGCGGACACCCCGGTGACCGTCCGCCTGTCCGTCACCGGCGCCCCCGGCTGCACGGTCCGCTTCGTCACCGACGAGGGCGTCCTCTTCACGAGCGGCCCCCTGCCGGAGTCGGGCGCGGGGGTGGCGGAGTGGCACACAACCCCCGCGTACGCGGCCTACGTACGGGCGGAGGTACGCCACGCGGCCGCCGCCCCGCCCCTGCCGGGGCCACTGGCGGCACTCACGAATCCGGTGTTCCTGGGGCGGGGGTGAGCACCCCGACCCCGTGCTGACGTTGTCCTGGCGCCTGCTGGGACGGGGCCGACCCGACTGTCTCGTGCCGTCTCGAACCCCATCATCGGCGCGTCGACTCGCGGAGGCACGCGGCGGAACGCCGCGCGTGACACCTGGGGTGACCGGGCGGCGGAGTCGCGCTGTCGGTCGGCTGTCGGGGCTGTCGGTCCGGCGTCGGCGACGTGTAGGCGGCTTGTCGGTGGGGGTCCGGAGTCTTTGTGCAGATCCCGCCGGGTGTCCATCCGGCAGGCGTACGACGCGCAAGGAACACCATGACCACTGACGTCACCATCATCGGCGCCGGGCTCGGGGGACTGACCCTCGCACGCGTCCTGCACATCCGCGGCATCCCGGCCACGGTCTACGAGGCGGAGGCCTCACCGACGGCTCGCGCGCAGGGCGGGATGCTCGACATCCACGACTACAACGGGCAGCTCGCCCTTGATGCGGCGGGCCTGATGGACGAGTTCCGCGGCCTGATCCTGGAGGGCCGCCAGGCGATGCGGATCCTCGACCCGGACGGCACCGTCCTGCTGGACCAGCCCGACGACGGCACGGGCGGACGCCCCGAGGTGCAGCGCGGCGAACTGCGGCGGATCCTGCTCGACTCGCTCCCGGCCGGCACCGTCCGGTGGGACCACAAGGTCAGCGGTACCCGTGCCCTCGGCGAGGGCCGCCACGAGGTGACCTTCGCCGACGGCACCACCGTCACCACGAGCCTGCTGGTCGGCGCGGACGGCGCGTGGTCCCGGGTCCGGCCGCTGCTCTCCGCCGCCACCCCCGAGTACACCGGCATGGCGGCCGTCGAGACCTACCTCCTCGACAGCGACACCCGGCACCCTGCCACCGCGAAGGCGGTCGGCGGCGGCTCGATGTTCGCGCTCACGCCGGGAAAGGCGATCCTGGCTCACCGGGAGCGGGGCGACACCCTGCACACCTATGTGATGCTCACCGAGCCGCAGGACTGGTTCGCCGGCATCGACTTCACCGATGCCGCCGCGACCACCGCCCGGATCGCCCAGGAGTTCGACGGCTGGGCACCCGAGCTCACCGCGCTGATCACCGACAGCGCCACCCCGCCGGTCCTGCGCACCCTCCACGCCCTGCCCATCGGGCACCGTTGGGACCGCGTGCCGGGGGTGACCCTGCTCGGCGACGCCGCCCACCTCTCGATCCCGAACGGCGAAGGCGCCAACCTGGCCATGTACGACGCCGCCGAACTCGGCAAGGCCCTCGCCACACACCCCGACGACGTCGAAGCCGCCCTCTCCGAGTACGAGCGGGCCATGTTCCCCCGAGGCGCCGAAGCCGCCACCGAAGGCACCCGACTCCACGAGTGGCTCTACGGCGACGACACACCCCACGGCCTGATCAGCGCGTTCAACGAAGACCACGGTCAGGAGACCTCTCATGCATGACGCAGTGATCGTGGGCGCCGGCCCGGTCGGTCTGTTCCTCGCCTGCGAACTCGGCCTCGCGGGCTGCTCCGTCCTGGTCCTCGAACGGGATCCGGAGCCCCGCTCCCCGTGGAAGGCGCACCCGCTCGGAGTGCGGGGCCTTTCGGCCGCGTCGGTCGAGGCCTTCTACCGCCGCGGCATGCTGCACCCGCTGCTGAAGGCGTCGGGCGTCCACGACGATCCCGACACTCACCCCGAGACGGACGAACCCGCACCCCCTCGTCAGGCGGGCCACTTCGCCGGGATCATGCTCGACCCCGCCATGGTCGACATCGCCGCCCTGCCCTTCCGGCTCCCCACCCCGGCACCCGACAACGTGATGACCAGCCTCGAAACGGTCGAGGCCGTGCTGTCCCAGCGGGCATCCGAACTCGGCGTGGACATCAGACACGGCGTCACGGTCTCCGCCCTCACCCAGGACGACCACGGCGTGGTCGCCCATGCCGGCGAGCACGACTACCCGGCGCACTGGCTCGTCGGCTGCGACGGCGGACGCAGCGCGGTGCGCGGCCTCGCGGGCTTCGACTTCACCGGCACCCAGCCGCAGTTCACCGGCTACACCATGCACGCCGACATCGCCGATCCCGAGAAACTGCGCCCCTGGTTCAACGCGACCCCGACCGGCATGTACCTCCGCACGCGCGCCGAAGGACACGTCGGCATGATGGACTTCGACGGCGGCGCCTTCGACCGCTCGCAGGAGCCGACCCTCGACCATCTCCAGACGGTCCTGCGCCGCGTCTCCGGCACCGACGTGACGCTGAACGACGTCCACCTCGCCTCCACCTTCACCGACCGGGCGATGCAGACGACGACCTACCGGCGCGGACGCGTCCTGCTCGCGGGCGACGCCGCCCACATCCACTCCCCCCTGGGAGGGCAGGGACTCAACCTCGGCATCGGCGACGCCATGAACCTCGGATGGAAGCTCGCGGCGACCGTGCGCGGGCACGCGCCGGACGGACTTCTTGACGCCTACACCCGCGAGCGCCATCCGATCGGCGCCCAGGTACTCGACTGGTCGCGCGCCCAGGTGGCCGCCATGAACCCGGACCCGCACGCCCAGGCGGTCCGGGCAGTGATCCGCGACCTGGTCAGCACCCGCGACGGAACGACCTACGTCTTCAACAGGCTGACGGGATCCTCGACCCGCTACGACCTCGGCCACGACCTGATCGGCGAACACCCGCTGACCGGCCGCAACGCCCCCGACCTCCGTCTCCGGGACGGCACCCGCCTCGGCGACCTGATGCACGACGGACAGGGCGTCGCCCTCGACTTCAGCACCGACCGGTCCCTCCACGGTCCGGCCATGGGCTGGGAACGCCGCATACGGTACATGGCCGGCCCGGCGAGAAACGACCTCGGCCTGAGCGCCCTGCTGGTCCGACCGGACGGCACAGTCGCCTGGGCAAGCGATCACGCCCCCGACCCCGAAGCGTTCGGGCGGGCCGCCGGCCGCTGGTTCGGCAGTCCGGCAATCTGACAGCGAAGCAGCCACGGGCGGCCGGAAGGAATCCTCCCCTTCCGGCCGCCCGCCCCTGGTCAGCGGGAGGTGAGGGGGGTTTCGGACTCGACGCGGGTGAGCTTTTCGGGGTTGCGGACGTAGTAGAGGCCCGTGACGCGGGCGTTCTCCACGCGGAAGGCCAGCACACCGTCGATCACGCCGTCCAGGCGCAGGACGAGTCCGGGGTTGCCGTTGATCATCGTGGTCTCACCGATGAGGGTGCCGCCGGCCTTGTCGATGCTGCCGGCCATGTAACGGAGCACCTTGTCGGAGCCGACGACCGGTCGCAGAGCCGCCAGCCTGAGGCCGCCGCCGTCGCTGACGAAGACGACGTCCGGGGCGAGTACGTCGAGCAGCCCCTGCAGGTCCCCGGTCACGAGCGCGCGCCGGAACGAATCCAACGCTTCCCGGGCTTCTTCCGGGGAAGCCGGTGTGCGCGGTCGGCGGGCGTCGACATGCTGGCGGGCGCGGTAGGCGATCTGGCGTGCGGCGGCGGGGCTCTTGTCGATCGCGGCCGCGATCTCGTCGTAGCCGAAGTCGAAGACCTCGCGCAGCACGAAGACGGCGCGTTCGGTCGGTGAGAGGGTTTCGAGGATGAACATGAGGGCCAGCGACAGGTTCTCGGACAGTTCGACGTCCTCGGCCACATCCGCTGCGGTGAGCAGGGGCTCGGGCAGCCAGGGGCCGACGTAGGCCTCCTTGCGCCGTTTCAGGGTGCGCAGCCGGTTGAGCGCTTGCCGGGTCGTGATCCGTACCAGGTAGGCGCGCTGGTCCCGCACCTGCTCCAGATCGACGTCGACCCATCGCAGCCAGGCCTCCTGGAGGACGTCCTCGGCGTCGGCCGCCGATCCGAGCATCTCGTAGGCGACGGTGAACAGCAGGTCTCGGTGGGCGACGAAGGCCTCCGTCGCGGGGTCGGTGACGTGGTTGTCCATGTCGTGCGCTTCGCTCTCTCGTGCTTGTCGCTCCGGCTCGGTCCTGGCTAGGCCGCGGGGCGGGTGCTGGACGGCGTCGTGCCGTGTTCCGGCTGCGGCGCATCCGGGCGGTCGGTGCTGTCGCCGTGGGATGCGCGGGAACTGGCCTTGCGTGCCCCGGACACCAACTTGTTGAGGGTGAACACACAGGCGATCTCCTTGACGCCGGCACCGGTCCGCCCGCTGATGCTGAGCGCGTTCACCTTGTCGTTCGGGTAGGAGAACTGGGTGACGCCCCCCTTCCGGCCGAGGCTGAGGCACTGCCCGGCGAAGAACATCCGGACGGGAGCGGCCTTCTTCCCCGCGATCCGGCGCAGGATCGTGGCGGCGGCCGCCGGGCCCAGCTGTGTGGCGGCCTGGCAGCTCAGCCGGAACGGGTGGTCCGGCATCACTCCCGCGTCCCCAGCGGCGACGATGCGCTCGTCGTCCACACTGGTCAGCGTCGTGTCGGTGACCAGACGGCCTTCGGCGTCGGTGCGCAGCCCGCTGCGGGCGGCCAGGTCCGGGATATGGAATCCCGCGGTCCAGATCGTCACCGCGCTGGGCAGTTCGCGGCCGTCGTCGAGCCGTACGCCGTCCGCCGTCACTTCCGCCACCTTCGTACCGGGTCCTTCGTGGACGGTCACACCCAGCTTGGCGAGCCGGCGGGCGACCGGGCGGCGGACTCGGGCATGCAGGGAGGGGCCGAGCACCTTGCCGCAGACCAGGGTGACCTTGCGGCCCGCTTCCGCCAGCTCGGCGGCGGTCTCCAGGCCGGTCGGGCCGGCCCCGACCACGGTCACCGGAGCCGACGCGGGCGTCGCGTCCAGCGCCGACCGCAGTCGTTCCGCCCCCTCGAGGTCCGACACCGAATGGGCGAACTCCGCCGCTCCGGGCACGCCGGGATCGGCGGCGCCGCTGCCCACCGCGTAGACGAGGTAGTCGTAGGAGACCGTGCCACCGCCCGCCAGCGACACCTGGCGCTCGGCAGCGTCGATCCGGGTCGCGGTGTCGACCACCAGCCGGACGTTTTTGCCCATGACCCTCTCGAAGCCCTCGACCGCGTCGTCGGAGCCGGTCACGAGCTGGTGCAGTCGGATCCGCTCGACGAAGTCGGGACGCGGATTGACCACGGTCACCGACACACCGTCGCGCCGCGCCAGGCTGTTGGCGGCCGTCACACCCCCGTACCCGCCGCCGATCACGACCACCTCGACGTTCCCGTTCATCATGTCTCCCTTGTAGTTGGACTCGGCATTCAGACACCGGCCACGCTTCCGGTGTGACGGCCCGCGGATGAGACGTGGCGCACATCGGATGGGGAGAGCCGACGCACCGTCGCGGCGGAAGAGGGACTCGCCGCATTCGCCGGAAGACACCGCGAACGGCCGCCGGAAAGCCGATCGGCGGCCGTTCTGCGTCAGTCGGAATCAGCGTCGGAGGGCCAGGTCGTTGCGAGCCAGCTTGACCACGGCAAGAAACGCAGCGAACACCATGCCGAACAGGTTGATCGTCATCATCGTCTCGTTGATCGCATGCCCGCTCCAGCCGACCGAGGCCCCGTCCTTGACCATGTCACCGGAGGCGCCGATGAAGTAGGGAACAGAGCTCAGCCCCAGCGCCCCGTAGAAGAGCACGTTCTGCGCCAACACCCCCCGCCCCCCGATGCGCACCGACGCCGACGCCGAGGTCGACGCCGACTGACGCTTCACCAAATACAGCGCGAAGATCTGGAAGAAGACATAGGTGACAAACCACCAGCCCAGAAAGTTGGTGTACGGCACCCCGAACACCCCGCCCCCACGTTCCCAGACCCAGAGCCCCTTCACGGTGGAGGCGATCGAGTCGACGCCGAGGTCGAACATGGTCATCAGTGCCGCGGCCAGCATCGGCAGCGCCACCACCTCGACCCGGCCGGCGACCGACCCGGACGAGCCGCCCAGACGGCTGTCCGCCTCGTCGAGCAAGGTGTTGGCCACCTGCCAGCAGATGTAGCCCAGACCGAAGTAGATCGGTCCGATCTCGATGGGCACATGAATCAGCTGCGGATGGCCCGTGTAGTGGTAGTGGCCGAACGGGAACCCGGTGGAAACGCTGAGGTTCTCGAAGAAGTTGCCCACCACCAGGGTCACGATCAGAAAGAACAGCAGCGTCCGCCACCCGTACCTCCGCACCCCGTGGATCAGCGCGAACGGGACCGACAGCAGCAGCATCGGCAGCGTGACATGTGTCCCGGTCAGCGGCACGGTGACGCCCACTACCGCGGCGGCGGCTGCCAGCAGCCAGAGGACGCGGTTCCATGCGTTCATCTTGATTCTCCTGTGATGCCCCCGAGGCCCTCGGCCGTGTCATTCTCGGGACGCGGATCGACCACGGTCACCGGCACACCATCGCGCCGAGCCAGGCTGCCTGCCCGCCGTCACGCCCCCGTACCCGCCGCCAGCAACCACCGCGCTCGGCGTTCCCGCTCATCAGCTCTCCCCATGTCGTGGACTCGGCATCAAGACACCGGCCACCCCTCTGCTGTGACAGCCCGCGGATGAGACGTGGCACACACCGGAGACTCGCGGGCGGTGGATCAGCCCGGGCTCGATCGGCCGTGCCGCCAGTAGCCGATGAACGCGATGTCCGCCTTGGGTACGGCGCGGTCGTGCACCAGATGACGGCGCAGGCCGGTGGCCAGTCCCGACTCCCCGGCGACCCAGGTGTAGAACCGGCCCGGTCGCAGGGGCGAGGCACGGACGGCTTCGAGCGCGAGCCGGCCGGGCCGGGGGGCGGCGGCGCTGCGGTTCGCTTCGCCGGTCCGGGCCAGCCAGTGCACTCGGACGCCCTCGGGAGCGGTGAGGTCGGTGCGGAAGTCCTCGGGCCCCGGGACTTCGAGGTAGACCTCCGCGACCAGCGAGGCGGGGGCGTCTTCGAGGATGGCCAGGATCGCCGGTACGGCGCTGTCGTCCCCGACGAGGAGTTGCCACTCGGCGTGAGCGGGAGGCAGGTAGCTCACGCCCATGTCGAAGATGCCGGCCGGGTCTCCGGGGCGGACGCGCCGCGCCCAGGCGGAGGCCGGGCCGTCGCCGTGCAGGGCGAACTCGATGTCCACCTCGCCGACTTCGGGCCGGGCCCGCCGGATGGTGAAGTTGCGGACCCACGGCCTGCGGGCCTTCGGTGTCAGCAACAGCTCCGCCATCCATGCCTCGTTGGAGAAGCTGGGCATCCGCAGCGCGTCCTGTCCCTCACGGGGGAAGAACAGCCGTACGGCCTGGTCGAAGCCCATGGGGGTCAGGTGCTCCAGTTCCCGGCCGGAGAGCGTGACCGTCGCGAAGCCGGGTGTCACCCGGGTGGTCCGGGAGACCTCGAGGGTGATCATCCGCCGGGTCTCGGGCGAGCGCACCTTGGGCAGCATGGAGATCGTCAGCCCTTCTTCGTCTGTCAGAGGTCAGAGGTTCAGAAGTCAGAGGTCAGAGGTCAGAGGTTCAGAGGTCGAGGACGAGCCGTGGCGACCGTGCTCGGGACACACACGCGTACATCCGGCCCGTGGGGGCGCCGATGTCGTCGCGGTGGTCGGGTTCGCCGTCGAGGACGGTGAGTTCGCAGCTGCCGCAGACGCCTTCGCGGCAGCCGGACGGCACCGGGTGTCCGGCGTGGGTGAGGGCGTCGAGGAGCGACTCCTCGGCCGGTACCCGGACCGTCCGCCCGGACCGCGCGCACACCGCCTCGAACTCCGTGTCCGGGCCGAACGTCCTGGTCACGGGCTGGAAGCGCTCGGTGCGCAGCCGTTCGGCGGGGAACACGGCCTCGGCCGCGGCGACCATCGGGGCGGGGCCGCAGCAGTAGACGAGGGTGCCGGGGGCGTGTGCGGCCAGCGCGGTGAGGTCCGGCCTGCCGTGCCGGCGCGCGGCGACGACCCGTACCCGGTCGCCGTACCGCGTGCGCAGTTCGTCGAGGAAGGGCATGGTCGCGGCCGAACGCCCCACGTAGACGAGCGTGGCCGGGATGCCGGCCGCGGTGGCCGCCCGCAGCATGGGCAGAAGGGGGGTGATGCCGATCCCGCCGGCGAGGAACAGGTACTCCGGGGCGGGCTGGAGCGGGAAGTGGTTGCGCGGCAACGACACCTCGACGGTGCGGCCCTGGCGCAGGAACCGGTGGACGTACTCCGAACCGCCCCGGCTGAGCGGGTCGTACCGCACGGCGATGCGGTACGACTCCCGGTCGGCCGGGTCGCCGCACAGCGAGTACTGCCGGGTCAGCCAGTTCGGCAGCGTGAGATCGATGTGCGCGCCCGGTTCCCAGGGCGCCAGCCGGGCGCCGGCGGTACCGGCCGTGCCGGTGGTGCCGCGCAGGACGACGGAGACGACGCCCTCGGCGATCGGGTCGATACGGTCGACGACGGTCCGCTGTGTCATCAGTAGAGCTTCCGGTAGCCGTCTTCGAGCGCGCTGTTCAGCACGTCAGGGGAGATGTCGAGCCCCAGCTGATCGGCGAACATCTCACCGGGCGACGGGAGTTCACCGGCGAGGGCCTGGCTCGCGGGGTCCCACAGCCGGGACCTGACGATCGCGCGGCCGCAGTGGCCGTACGCCTCCGCCACCTCCACGACGATCGCCAACTCGGGTGTCCTGGCCTCGGTCCGCATCCGGGCGAGGACGTCGGGTTCGTCGGTGGGATAGCCCCGGCCGTTGACCCGCAGCGTCTCCCGCAGGCCGGGGATGAGGAAGACCAGCCCGATCCCGTCGTTCTCGGCGAGGTTGCGGAAGGAGTCGGCGATCTTGTTGCCGGGCCGGTCGGGGATCGCGATCGTGCGGTCGTCGAGGACCTTCACGAACCCCGGGTAGTCGCCACGGGGTGAGCAGTCGGCGCGCCCCGCCGCGTCCGCGGTGGCCATGGCCAGGAACGGCGAGTGCGCGATGAAGCGGCGGAAGTGCTTGTCGATACGGTCGATGACCTTGCCCTTGATCATGGGCTCGGGCTCCCCGAGCCGGGCCCGGACCTCGTCCGGCGGCATGCGTCGCGGACGGGTGCCGGCATACGTCGTCGTCATCGCGAAGGCTCCTTGGAGTCGTGGGGGTCGTCGGGGTCGTCGGGGGCATCGGGGCGGAGGCGGCCGGAACCAAGGCGCGTGATGGGGTCTCATCGCAGCTCCACCGCAGCTCATGGCACTATTGTGAGCAATTACTCAGTTCGTGCGCTACTCGCTTTCGAGGCGCCGCGCGGGAGGTCGGATGACGGCGGGGCAGCGCAGACTCAAGCCACGTAAACAGCCACGGCAGGTGCGGGCGGAGCTCACCCGGCAGCGCATCCTCACCGCCGCTGCTCACGTTTTCGGCGAGTACGGGTACGCCGCCGGCACCACCAACCGGATCGCCGAACAGGCCCGGATCTCGATCGGTTCCCTCTACCAGTACTACCCGAACAAGGATGCGATCCTCGTCGAGCTGCTGACCCGGCATCTGGACGCCGGAATGGCCGACTGGAAGCGCCGCCTCGCCGAGGAACGCCCCGACTCATTGGGCGACATCCTCCGCGGGCACGTACGCGCCGCGATCGAGAACCACCGCGACGACCCGCACCTGCTCCGGATCATGTTCGAGCAGGCCCCCCGCTCCCCCGAACTCCTGGAGAAGGCCGCCCGCCACGGGCAGGAACACCTCGCCTACTGCCAGGAGTTGCTCGAGAACCACCCGCAGGCCCGGGTCGAGGACACATACGTCGCCGCCCGGCTGATGGTCTCCACGGTCGAGTTGGTCGTCCATCACCTCATCGCCGAGCCCGACCCCATCGACGTCACCCGCCTGGAGAACGAACTCGTCACCATGCTGACCCGCTACGTCACGGGCGGCGGCGGGCTCTGACGTGCACGCGCTCGCCCTCGCCGTCGGGTCCGCCACACCCGCCCGCCAGGGCTAACGCGCCCCGCGCAGGCCCGTGATGAGGAGTTCGACCAGGCGGCGGGCGTCGTAGGCGGGGTTGTTCTCCGCGCCGATGCAGAGGTTGCCGACGCCTCGCATGAGTTCGAGGGCGCCGATGTCGGAGCGGATCTCGCCGGCGGCGGCCGAGGCTTCGAGCAACTCGGTGCACACGGGTACGAGCCGGTCGATGAAGTAGGCGTGCAGGGTGTCGAAGCCGGTGTTGTCGGACTGGAGCACGGCGGCGAGCCCGTGCTTGGTGACCAGGAAGTCGACGAAGAGGTCGATCCAGCGCGCCAGCGCCGCGGAAGGGGTCGGGCCGGCCGCCAGCAGGGCCGGCCCCGCCGACGCGCAGGCTTCGACCTGGTGCCGGTAGACGGCGATGATCAGGTCCGCCCGCGTCGGGAAGTGCCGGTAGATCGTGGCCGTACCGACACCGGCCTCGGCCGCGATGTCGCGCACCGGCGCCTCCACACCCGACGCGACGAAGACCGCGGCGGCGGCGTCGAGCAGGGTCTCCTCGTTGCGCCGGGCGTCCGCCCGTCGGGGCCTGGCCGGCTGCGCGACGACATCACGGTCACTGTCCTTCATCACGTCACTCCCTCCACGGTCCACCTTATCGGCCTGCCTACCAGCCACCCTTGCTAAACGGGACAGCGTTCCGTATCGTCCGGGACATCAAACGGAACGACGTCCCGTTTCTTCGGGGCGCCGGCACGGAGGAGACACAGTCATGCAGTACCGCACCCTGGGCCGTACCGGAGTACAGGTCAGCTCCCTCGCGCTCGGCGCGATGAACTTCGGCGCGATCGGGCGCACCACCCAGGACGAGGCCACCGCCCTCGTCGACGCCGCGCTCGATGCCGGGATCAACCTCATCGACACCGCCGACATGTACAGCGACGGCCAGTCGGAGGAGATGGTCGGCAAGGCCATCGCCGGCCGCCGCGACGACATCGTGCTGGCCACGAAGGCCGGCATGCCGATGGGCGACGAGCGCAACCACCGGGGCAGTTCACGCCGTTGGCTGGTCACCGAGCTGGACAACAGCCTGCGCCGGCTCGGCGTCGACCACGTCGACCTCTACCAGATCCACCGCTGGGACCCGAGCACCGACGACGAGGAGACCCTGTCGGCACTGACCGACCTGCAACGCGCGGGAAAGATCCGCTACTTCGGCTGCTCGACCTTCCCCGCCCACCGCATCGTGCAGGCCGAATGGGCCGCCCGTGAGCACCACTTGAGCCGTTACGTCACCGAACAGCCCAGCTACTCGATCCTGCAACGCGGCGTCGAGACCCACGTCCTGCCCGTGACCGAGCAGTACGGGCTCGGGGTGCTGGTGTGGAGCCCGCTGGCCTCGGGCTGGCTGTCGGGCGCGGTCCGCGCGGGCCGCGAGATCACCACCAGCCGCTCCACGCTCATGCCGCAGCGCTTCGACACCGCCCTCCCCGCCAACCGGCTGCGCCTCGACGCCGTCGAGCAGCTGGCGAAGGTCGCCGACGAGGCCGGTCTGACGCTGATCCAGCTCGCGCTCGGTTTCGTGACCGCGCACCCCGCCGTGACCAGCGCACTCATCGGCCCCCGCACCCCGGACCACCTGCGCGCGCAGCTCGCTGCCGCCGACACCGTGCTTCCCGCCGACGTACTCGACGCGATCGACGGGATCGTCGCACCCGGCACCGACCTGGCCCCGGACGAGAAGTTCGACACCCCGCCCGCCCTGCTCGACCCGTCACTGCGACGCCGCCGACCGTGAGGGAACACCACTCCATGGCACATCCACGGCACCCCCGATTCGGCATCATGACCGCCCCCACCCAGGTCGGCTACCACGACATCCTGCGGGTCTGGGAGGAGGCGGACACGGTCCCGGAGATCGAGCACGCGTGGCTGTTCGACCACCTGATGCCGATCTTCGGCGACCCCGACGGACCGACGTACGAGGGCTGGACCCTGCTCTCGGCCCTCGCCGCCCGGACCAGCCGGCTGCGCCTCGGCCTGCTCGTCACCAGCAACCGTTTCCGGCCGCCCGCGATGCTGGCCAAGATCGCCACGACCGTCGACATCGTCTCCGACGGACGGCTCGACTTCGGCATCGGCGTCGGCTCCCGCCCCCACCCTCCCCAGGCCCGGCGCGAGTACCCGGCCCACGGTCTGCCCTTCCAGGACACCGCGGACGCCGTGGGAAGCCTCGCCGAAGCGTGCACGGTGATCCGCCGGCTGTGGACCGAGCCCGAACCCTTCGACTTCCACGGCACGTACCACGACCTCACCGGCGCGTTCGGCAGCCCCAAGCCGGTCCAGCGCAGCCCCCATCCGCCGATCCTCATCGGCGGGCGTTCCTCCGCGACGCTGCGCGTGGTCGCCGAACACGCCGACCTCTGGAACATCCCCGGCGGCGACCTCGACGACTGCGTCCGCCGCAGCGCGCTCCTCGACCGCCACTGCGCCGACATCGGCCGCGACCCCGCCACCATCACCCGCTCGATCCACCTCCCCGTCTCCTACGACCACCCGGCCACCACCCGCACCGCGATCACCGAGGCGCTCGACGCCGGCTTCCCCCACATCGTCCTCGGCCTGTCCGCGCCGTATCCGGACAAGGTCGCCCACTGGGTGAGGGAGGAACTGATCGCCGCTCGTTGACGCCCGCGGGTCAGATCTGGTTCTCGCCGCCGTCGACGTACAGATTGGCTCCGAGGATGAAGCCGCTCCGCCCGGAAGCCAGGAAGGCCACCACCTCGGCGACCTCGTCCGGGTGCCCGACCCGGCCCAGTGGAACACCCGCGGCGAACTGCGACTTGGCGAGGGTGTCTCCCGCGGCCACCGCGTCGAGTCCAGGAGTGTCGATGGTGCCCGGGGAGATCGCGTTGACCCGGATACCGCGGCCCTTGAGCTCGTTGGCCCAGGTCCGGGCGAAGGACCGTATCGCCGCTTTGGAGGCCGCGTAGGTGCCGAAGGCCGCGACACCGTCATCGGCGCGCACCGAGGAGTTCAGGATCACCGACGCGCCGTCGTTCAGCAGCGGCAGCGCCTTCTGCACCGTGAACAACGTGCCCCGGACGTTGACTCCGAAGGTCTCCTCGAAGTGCTCCTCGGTGACCTGCTCCAGCGTCGCGAACGACGCGGTGCCGGCGTTGGCGAACAGCACGTCCAGACCACGGCCCCGGGCGCGGACCGTGTCGTACAGCCGGTCCAGGTCGGCCAGGTCGGAGATGTCGCCCACCACCGCGGTGGCGCTCGCCGGGCCGATGGCCTCGACGGCCGCGTCCAGCACGGTCTTGCGCCGGCCGGTGATGAACACGTGCGCCCCCTCGGCTGCCAGCCGAACGGCGGCGGCCAGGCCGATCCCGGTGCCGCCGCCGGTGACGACGGCGGTCTTACCCTCAAGCTGCCCCATGGTCATGACCTCCACAAAGTTCGGTACCGATCGGTACTGATCGATACGGAACGGGACCGTAGCACATCTGAACCGATCAGTACGGAAGAGGTACGATCGCTCGCATGACCGATGGCATGACCGAGGGCACGACCGGTGGCACAACTGACGACCCGCGCGATGGCACGGAGACGCGGCGACAGAAGGCACCGATCGGCCGGCCGAGGGGTTTCGACGCCGACGAGGCCCTTGACCACGCCATGCGGGTCTTCTGGGGACAGGGCTACGAAGGCGCCAGCCTCACCGATCTGACCAACGCCATGGGCATCACCCGCACCAGCATGTACGCGGCCTTCGGCAACAAGGAGGACCTGTTCCGCAAGGCCCTGGAGCGCTACACCGAGGGCCCCGCCTCGTACGGCGCCCGGGCCCTGCGGGAACCGACCGCCCGACAGGTGGCCACCGCGTTCCTCAACGGCTCCGTCCGGGCCACCACCAGCCCCGGCTGCCCCACCGGTTGCCTCGGTGTCCAGGGGTCGCTCGCCGCCGGCGACCCGGGACGCCATGCCCGCGACGCCCTCGCCACCTGGCGCAACGAGCACACCTCACGCCTCCGCGACCGGTTCCGGCAAGCCATCGACGAAGGCGACCTCCCTCCCGACGCCGATCCCGAACTACTCGCCCGCTACCTCATGACCGTGGCGAACGGCATCGCCGTCCAAGCCGCCGGCGGCGCCACCCGCGACGACCTCCAGCAGGTGGCCGACATGGCCCTGCGAAGCTGGCCACCCGCCTGAGTAATTGATGTTGCTTCCCACCACCCGGTGCTCGCATGATTCCCGGATGGACGACACTCCGGTCCGGTTCCCGGACGCCTTACCCACCCTGCGGGCCGCAGCCGACGACGCGGGCTTCGCCATGTCCTGCGAGGAGCGCACAGGCAGTCTCCTGGCCGCGTTCGCCGCCACCCGTCCCGGCGGGCGCATCCTCGAACTCGGCACCGGGGTGGGCGAGGGCACGGCCTGGCTCCTCAGCGGCATGGACCAGGCCGCCCGCCTGGTGACCGTCGAACTCGACACCGCCGTCCAGGCCGTCGCCCGGCAGCAGTTGGGCACCGACCCGCGGGTGACCTTCGTGTGCGGGGACGGCGGCGCGTGGCTGGAGTCCTACGACGGCGAACCGTTCGACCTCGTCTTCGCGGACACCTGGCCGGGCAAGTTCACGCACCTCGACCAGGCACTGGCCCTGGTGGCACCGGGCGGGACCTACCTCATCGACGACCTCGACCCCCAGCCCGGCTGGCCGGAGGACCATCACGCCTCCGTCCAGCGCCTCCTCGCCGAGCTGGACGCCCGACAGGACTTCCGCTCCGTCCGCCTGGCATGGGCAAGCGGCCTGCTGATGGCGGTACGGTCCGCGGCCTGACGGCCCGAACGGCTCAACGCGAGCGCCTCACGTACGACGTCCCGCTCGCCGTCCGCCAGGTCACCGAACGCCTTCCGAGCGAACTCGGCCTCCTCCAACGGGACTTCGTTCACGTCCGGCCGCCTCCGCCGTGTGCGTCCTCCAGAGCAGCCATGATCTCCGGCGAGTTCCTGATCAGGATCCGGTGCCGGTAGGCCCGTACCAGGGCGGCGGCGCCCTCGAAGTCGTTCGTAGGGGCTGCCCCTAGGGCAGCCGCCAGCTCCTCCTCGAACCGCTCCCGATCCCCCGGGAAGCCATAGCGGCTGAGCGCACTGCGCAGGTCGTCCACGGTGCGGATCTCCGGGAGGGGCATCGCTCCCGAGCCGTGCTCAGGCTGTGCGCTCATGGTCTGCTCCTGCTGGACGGGCATGGCTCCTTCTCCCAGTATGGCGCGGGCCGACCGGGCCGGGCAGCGCGTACTCACCACGCCGCCCCGCCCCCGCAGTCCGCCCACAGCAGCTTGCCGCCCTTCGACGCGCCGAGCTCGCGCAGGACCGCGACTCCCCAGTCGTCCGCACACGCGCGTACGAGATGCAGGCCCCGGCCTCCCTCCGCGTCGAGGTCGGGTGGGGGTGCGGGTTCTGCCCCGAAGCCGGGCGGGACCCTCGGGTCCGTGTCCCATACGGCGACCCGTAGGCGGCCGGCGTCGGTGGAGAGGACACGGAGGGAGTACGGGCCCTTGGTGTGGCAGTGGGAGTTGGTGAGAAGTTCGGCAGCGACGAGTTCCGCGGTGGGGGCGAGGTCGGCCAGGTCCTGGGCGGCGAGGATCAGTCTCAGGGTGCCCCTGGCGATACCCGGTGCGCTTGACATCCTCCCCCTCTTAAAAGAGGGGGATTCCAACCCGGGTGGGTTGAGGTTCACGGGCGTTCGCACGGCTGGTGGCCGTTGTCACCCCTCCGGCACCGGCTGTTCGCCGGGGGCGGGGGATCC